>DATKFG010000039.1:0-5780 GCA_035511515.1 Burkholderiaceae bacterium
CGGATTTCTGCGCTTTTCGCTGCCGATCGCGCCGGACGCGGCCCACCACCTGGCCGGTTTCGTGATTGCGCTGTCGCTGATCGCGGTGATCTATGTCGGTTTCGTCGCGCTGGTCCAGACCGACATGAAGAAGCTGGTCGCCTACTCCTCGATCGCGCACATGGGATTCGTGACGCTGGGGTTTTTCATCTTCAGCCAGATCGGCGTGGAAGGGGCGATCGCGCAGATGGTGTCGCACGGCTTCGTTTCGGGCGCGATGTTCCTGTGCATCGGAGTGATGTACGACCGCACGCACAGCCGCAACATCGCCGACTACGGCGGCGTGGTCAACACGATGCCGCGCTTTGCCGCGCTGATGATGCTGTTCACGATGGCCAACTGCGGACTGCCCGCCACCAGCGGCTTCGTAGGCGAGTTCATGGTGATTCTCGGCGCGGTCCAGTATGACTTCTGGATCGGGCTGGCCGCCGCCACCACGCTGGTGCTGGGCGCGGCCTACTCGCTGTGGATGTACAAGCGCGTGATCTTCGGAGCCGTGGCCAATCCGACCGTGGGCCGGCTGGTGGACGCCGATGGACGCGAACTGCTGGCGCTGGGACTGCTGGCCGCAGCGGTGCTGGCCATGGGCATTTACCCCAGGCCGCTCACGGATGCGATGCATATCTCGGTGAACCAGCTGCTGCAGCAGGTCAATCATTCGAAACTTCCGGCGGGACTCTAGTTCGACCCGGGCCGACCAATGTCCAAGTTCAATCTGAGCGCCGTGCTGCCCGAGGCCGTCCTGCTGGCGGCGGCTTGTCTGATTCTGGTGGCCGATCTGTTCGTGTCGGAGCGCCGCCGCAATCTGAGCTATTCGATGACGCTGACGGCGCTGGCGGCGGTGGCGCTGTGCTGCTGGAACCTGCTGGACGGTCAGGTGGTGCAGTACGCATTCGGCGGTATGTTCGTGACCGATCCGATGGCGCAGGTGCTGAAGCTGTTCGCCTGCCTGGCGACCGCGCTCGGGCTGGTGTACGCGCAGAACTATGCGCGCACCCGCGCGATGTGGCACGGAGAGCTGTTTTCGCTGGCCCTGTTCACGCTGCTGGGCGTGATGGTGATGATCTCCGCCAACAACCTGCTGGTGATCTATCTGGGGCTGGAACTGCAGTCGCTGGCGCTGTATGCGCTGGTTGCCCTGCAGCGCGACCAGCCGCGTGCCGGCGAGGCGGCGATGAAGTACTTCGTGCTGGGCGCGCTGGCTTCCGGCTTCCTGCTGTACGGAATGTCGATGCTGTACGGCGCCACCGGCTCGTTGGACATCAACGAGATCGCCCACCGGATCGCCGCCTCGCAGGTCGCCAACCGCCCGGCCCTGGTGCTGGCCACGGTCTTCCTGGTGGCGGGAATCGGCTTCAAGCTGGGCGCGGCGCCGTTTCACATGTGGGTGCCGGACGTGTACCACGGGGCGCCCACGCCGGTGACGCTGCTGATCGCTTCGGCGCCGAAGATCGCCGCGTTCGCCGTGGCCTTCCGCCTGCTGGTCGAGGGCCTGGCGCCGGTCTCGTCAGACTGGCACCTGATGTTGCTGCTGCTGGCGATGACGTCGCTGGCGGTGGGCAACCTGACCGCGGTGGCTCAGAGCAACCTGAAGCGGATGCTCGGCTACTCGACCGTGGGGCAGATGGGATTCATGCTGCTGGCGATGCAATCCGGGGTGGCCGGTGGCACCACCGCGAGCGCGGCATCGGCCTACAGCGCCGCGATGTTCTACATGGTCACCTATGCGCTGGCCACGCTGGCGGCCTTCGGCACCATGCTGCTGCTGTCGCGACAGGGGTTCGAAGCCGAGGAGATCTCGGATCTGGCGGGCCTGTTCCGGCGGCAGCCCTGGTACGCATTCGTGATGGCGGTGGCGATGTTCTCGCTGGCCGGGGTGCCCCCGACGGCCGGCTTCTACGCGAAGCTGGTGGTGCTGCAGGCGCTGCTGGCCGACAACTCCTCGCTTCCGGTCGTCTGGATCGCGGTGATCGCGGTCCTGTTCTCGCTGGTGGGGGCCTACTACTACATCCGGGTCGTCAAGGTGATGTACTTCGACGCCCCCGTCGATGACCACGCGTTCGAAGCCGCACCCGACATGAAGATCGCGCTGACCGCCAACGGCCTGGCCGTTCTGGTTCTGGGCGTGCTGCCGCAATATCTGCTTGGGCTGTGCGCGAGCGCGATGGTGCGCACGCTGGGCGGATGAGGCGCAACGTGCCGCACCGCGTGCGCAAGATCGACGAGGCGGCCGCTGCGGCCGGCCACGCCACGGAGGCTCTGGCGGAGACGCGGCTGCACACTCGAGTGGCCTACGACGGCGGTCTGCTGCGCGTTCACCGCGACATCGTGCGCTGTCCGGACGGGCACGTGACCTATCGCGAGTTTGCGCGCCATCCGGGCGCCGTCGCGATCATCCCGATGCCGGACGACGACCACGTGATCCTGGAGCGGCAGTTCCGCTATCCGCTGGGCCGCACGTTCATCGAGTTCCCGGCCGGCAAGCTCGAGGCGGGCGAGGGCCTGCTGGAATGCGCGCAGCGCGAGCTGCTGGAGGAGACCGGTTATCGGGCGCGCGACTGGACCCACCTGGGCGGGTTCCACAACGCGATCGGCTACAGCGACGAAAGAATCGATCTGTTCCTCGCGCGCGCGCTCGAGCTCGACAGCGCGCGTCGCGACCCGGGCGAGGTCCTGGAAGTATTCACCGCGCGCTGGCGTGAGCTGGACGAGTGGCTGCTGGACGGAAGGATCACCGACGGCAAGACGATCATCGGGATCTGCTGGATGCAGCGCCTGCTGGGTGCCCGTTGAGGCCGATGAATGAAGCGAAACCGGATCTGAAGGCACCAGGGTACCTGCCGCTGCGGCTGACGCGGGTTTCATGGCGGGATCTGGCCGTGGTCGGGCTGCCCACCTTGCTCGTGGTGGCAGCGGCCTTCGTGGTCGCCGCCCGCTTCGTACGGCCGGCGCCGCCGGATCGGATCGTGATGTCGGCGGGTACCGAAGGCAGCGCCTTTCGCAGCTACGCGGAGCGCTACCGCACGATCCTCGCCCGCAAAGGCATCACGCTCCAAATCCTGCCTTCGCTCGGTTCGGTCGAGAATCTGAAGCGCCTGTCGGATCCGAAACAACGGGTCGACATCGCCTTCGTGCAAAGTGGCCTGCCGGCCGAGCTTCGCTCCGACGACCTGGTGTCGCTCGGCAGCGTGTTCTATGAGCCGCTGTTCGTGCTCTACCGGAGCCCAACGACGATCGGTCGGCTGTCGGCGCTGGCGGGAAAACGCCTCGCGATCGGGGGCGAGGGCAGCGGCGGCGCCGCGCTTGCGCTGACGCTGCTCAAGGCGAACGGCATCGAACCCGGCGGATCGACCGCCTTGCTGACGCTCGCCGACGAGGCCGCGATGCAGGCGATACTGCAGCATCGCGCCGACGCGGTGTTCCTCGCGGGCGACTCGGCCCGGCCCGACCAGATCCGCCGCCTGCTGCACACGCCCGGCATGCGCCTGTTCGATTTCGTGCAGGCCGACGCGTACCTGCACCGGTTCCGCTACCTGAGCCGGATCGATCTGCCGGTGGGCGTGCTCGACCTGGGCCGCAACCTGCCGCCTCGCCCGACCACGCTGGTTGCCCCCACCGTCGAGCTCGTGGCCCGCTCGGACCTGCACCCGGCGCTGTCCGATCTGCTGATCGAGACCGCACAGGAAGTCCATGGTCACGGTTCGCTGCTGGTGCGCGCCGGCGAGTTTCCATCACCCGTGGAGCGCGACTTCCGGATCAGCGACGACGCGGCGCGCTATTACAAGTCGGGCAAGGGCTTTGCCTATCGACATCTGCCGTTCTGGCTGGCGAGCCTGATCGACCGCTTGCTGGTGCTGCTGGTGCCGATGTTGGTCCTGCTTCTGCCCGCGTTGCGGCTGCTTCCCGCCATGTACGGGTGGCGCATCCGCGCCCGCATCTACCGGTGCTACGGTCAACTGATGGCGCTGGAGCGGGACAGCCAGCAACTGCAGAGCGCGGAACAGGTGCGCAAGATGCTCGAACGGGTCGACCTGGTCGAACGGGCGGTCATCAACCTGAAGCTGCCGGCCCAGTTCGCCAGCGACGCGTACGTGCTGCGACAACACATCGATTTTGTGCGCGCGCGCCTGTCGAAAATGGCCGGTGCCTAGGGGGTCTGCGGGGAAGAGGCGTCGTCAATACCCCGCGCCCCTGCAACCTGCGCCACACATTGGGGCTCGCTGTCAGATGAAGATATCCATAGATTTCATGAATGTGTTGAGACGTGCGAGGCTCACGACTTCAATCTCCCGAAAGTGTCCCTCCGGCAGTTCCGCCTGTGAGATCGACCAAACCGCCGTCCATTCCCCTGGCATGCCAATAGACAGCTCCGCTGTGAAGACGGGTGTCGGCAGTGGCCCTCGTCAAGACGGGCTCCCTTAGCTGCTTACTTTGCTACGGCCTAATCCAAGGAGTAAACGGAGGTACATATGTCTATTACGACTGTGAGAAGGCGGGTCAGTATTCTGATTTTCACAACTGCGCTATCGATTCTTGCGCAGCCAGCCTCGGCCGACGAGAAGTTGACTGCTCGCAACAAGGCAGTCGTACGAGATTTCTACATTACGGTACTGATCGGCCGTGATGTCGATGCGGCTCCGCGTTTTCTCCGCGAAGACTACATTCAGCACAATGCTCAAGTGCCTACCGGGCTGAAAGGCTTCATGGATACATTTCGCGAGCGCTTTGCCCAAAAACTCCCGCCCGATTACAAACGTGAGTTGCTGAATGTGATCGGCGAGAACGACATGGTCGTCATTTATGTTCGACAAACGTGGACCGGGCGCGACGGCCAGCACCACGAGGCCCTCGGGTTCGACATGTTCCGCGTGCACGACGGTAAGATCGCCGAGCACTGGGACGCTGACTGACTGCGAGGACCCTCGTTCAAATGTCCTGGGCGCTTGGTAACCTCGCCTTCATGTTCTGCACCAAGGTCTGAATAGGCTTCCCCCATACACGCGCTCGTCCTTCTGCGCAAGCTGCCACCGCTGGGCGCTTACCTTTGAGGTCGCGATTTGCGACCTCAAAGGCCGGACGCGGCGGGCGGCGCTATCTGCCCCAGGTCTTCACCGAGCACGGGGCTCTGATGGCCGCCACCATCCTGAACAGCCCGCGCGTTATCGAAGTGTCCGTCTACGTCGTGCGCGCCTTCGTTCAGCTACGCGACCTCCTCGCAGGCAACAAGGAACTGGCGCACCGTTTGAAGGAACTGGAGGAGCGGCTAGAGCGCAAGCTAGCGGGCCGGCGTTGCCGTCTGATCAGCGTAGACGTAATGGATGCCGGGCGCCGGCGTCCCGGCCAAAACGGTCAGATTCCGGTGTTCTCCCTCTTCCGCTCCTTACATGTTCGAATAGTTCGGCCCACCCCCGCCTTCCGGCGCCACCCACACGATGTTCTGGGTCGGATCCTTGATGTCGCACGTCTTGCAATGAACGCAATTCTGGGCGTTGATCTGCAGCCGTGGCCCCGCGCCCCCGTCCGAGACGAATTCGTACACCGCGGCCGGGCAGTAGCGTGACTCCGGCCCCGCGTACACGGCCAGGTTCACCCGCACCGGCACTGCGGGATCCTTCAAGGTCAGGTGAGGCGGCTGGTTTTCCTCATGGTTGGTGTTGGACAGGTACACCGAAGTGAGCCGGTCGAACGTGATCTTGCCGTCGGGCTTGGGGTATTCGATCGGCGTGCACTCGGCGGCCGGG
>DATKFG010000040.1:0-28431 GCA_035511515.1 Burkholderiaceae bacterium
TCCTACGTGACCGTCCAGGTCTGCGTGCCCGGCACGACCACCTGCCAGACGATCGATCACGTCTGGGTCGACACCGGTTCGGTGGGATTGCGGCTGTTTTCGTCGGGCCTCACGGTGTCGCTTCCGGCCGAAACCCAGGGCCTCAACGTCTTGGCCAGTTGCGCGCAGTTCGTCGCCACCTACGCCTGGGGAGCGGTGCGCACGGCCGACATTCTTGTCGGCGGCGAGAAGGCCACCTCGGTGCCGATCCAGGTGATCGGCGACACCGCGGTGCCAGCGGTTGCAAACGCACCAAGCGGCTGCAGCAGCGGCACCGGCGGCGCGCTGACCGCCTATGGCACGCCCAGTGACATGGGAGCGAACGGGCTGCTGGGTATCGGCGTTTTCCTGCAGGACTGCGGACCCGGGTGCGCCGGTGTCCCAGCCCCCCCACACTTTTACTACACCTGCACGGGCACCACGGGCGCCACCTGCAGCCCAGCCACCGTGCCGACCAACATGCAAGTGCAGAATCCGGTCGGCCTGTTTCCGACCGATAACAACGGCTCGCTGCTTCAACTCCCGTCGGTCCCGCCGCAGGGCCAGGCAACCGGCAGCGGATATCTGATCTTCGGCATCAACACCCAGAGCAACAATCAACTCGGTTCCGCGCTGGTGTTTCCCGCCGACCCGAATTTCGGATTCATCAATACGACGAAAACCTACGGCAGCACGTCCAACGTGTCCAGCTTCGTCGACAGCGGTTCCAACGCCTGGTTCTTCGACGACCCGACACTGACGGTCTGTCCCAACAACAAGGACTTCTTCTGTTCGACCGTGATGCTCAGCGCCACGATGTCGGCCTACCAGGGATTCACCGGCACGGCGTCGAGCCATACGTACGGTTTCTGCATTGAAAACTTAAACAGTGCGTTCCTGACCGGCACCTGGGCGTTCAACGATGTCGGCGGGCCGGGGATGGCCGGCTCCTTCGACTGGGGCCTGCCATTCTTCTACGGCCGCAGCGTATTTACCGCCATCGAGAGCGCGACCATCCCCCCCACCCCGATCAACGGCAACCCACCCCCGTTTTTTGCGGCCTCGACACCCTAGTCCGCGCAGTCCCACAGGTCCTTCGCGAAGCGGACGCCGTCTTCGATCCCGCGATACCAGCCCGGCACCAGGGCGACTTTCCGGTAGCCGAGCTTTCGATAAAAGGCGTGGGCGGTCGGGTTGCCGCAGCGGGCTTCCAGCCGGATAACGCCCAGACCCGCGGTGCGCGCGGTCGTTTCCAGCCACGCCATCAGCGCCGCCCCGACGCCGCGCCGGCGTCGTTGCGGATCCACCGCAAGCAGCAGCAGGTGCGCTTCGTCTTCGCCGTACTTCATGATGGCAAAGCCGGCCAGGCCACGCGCATCCCGGCAAACGACGACGTTGGTCGAGGCGTCCGCGATGCTTCGCAGCACGCGCGCCGGACGCCACGACCAGCCCAGCCCGCACTCGATGCAGTCGCGCGACAGGCATGCGATGGGCAGCGCATCGGCTTCGCGGGCCAGGCGAATGGCGTGTTGGGCGATCACTTACGAGCCCTCACCCCCGGCCCCTCTCCGGCTGCGCGGGCGAGGGGAGCTCACCACTCACGATCAGCTCCTTTGCCAGCCGGGCGAACGCCGCCACATCGAGCGTCTCGGCGCGGGCGCCCGGATCCACCAGGGCCCGGCGCAGTTGCGACTCGTCCATCAGCGCCGCCAGCGCATTGCGCAGCGTCTTGCGGCGCTGCCCGAACGCCGCCGTAACGACGCGCGCAAACGCCTTCACGTCCGGGACCATCAATTCGTCCGCCGCCCGCGGCACCAGACGGATCACGGAAGACTGGACCTTGGGCGCCGGCACGAAGGCGCCGGCGGCGACGTTGAACAGGCGCTCGACCCGATACCGATATTGCAGCATCACCGAGAGCCTGCCGTAGTCGCGTCCGCCCGCAGGAGCGACGATCCGGTCGACCACCTCCTTCTGCAGCATCAGATGCTGATCGACCACCTGCGGCGCCATCGGCAACCACGTGAACAGCAGCGGCGTGGAGATGTGATAGGGCAGGTTGCCGACGATTCGAAGTCGTCCGCCCGACCGCTGCGCCAGCTCCGCCCAGTCGATTTTCAGGGCGTCGGCGCACATCAGCGTCAGGCGCTCGGCGCCGAACCGGCGCACAAGCATCTGCGCCAGATCGCGGTCGATTTCCACCGCGGTCAGGTGTTCGCAGAGCGCCAGCAGCGGCGCCGTGATGGCTCCGCGGCCCGGACCGACTTCCACGATCCGGTCGCCGGGTCGCGGCGCGATGGCCTCGACGATGCGCCCGATCGTGCCGGGGTCGTGCAGGAAGTTCTGGCTATAACGGCGGCGGGCGCGGTGGGCGTGCGCCGGGTCCCTCGTCGATCCGGAGCTTGCGACCGAAATCGACATGGCCGACACCCTCACCCCCGCCCCTCTCCCGCACGCGGGAGAGGGGAGTTTTCTGCGCCCCCTCCCGCACGCGGGAGAGGGGAGTTCGGTGCGGATTTCGAGGAGTTTGGTGCGGATTTCGGGGAGTTTCGTGCGGCTTTGCGCTCAGCGCGTGAGGAAGTTGAAACCTCATGCGAGGCCAGCTCGGCGGCCAATTCGATCGATGCCAGCATGCTGGCCGGATCGGCACGGCCGCTTCCCGCCAGGTCCAGCGCGGTGCCGTGGTCGACCGAGGTCCGCACCAGCGGCAGACCGAGCGTCACATTGACTCCGTGCCCGAAGCTGGCGTATTTCAACGGTGCCAGCCCCTGGTCGTGGTACATCGCGACGATCGCGTCGAACGAGCGCGCGCGCGCCGGCACGAACAGCGTATCGGCCGGCCATGGGCCCTCGGCGTCGATCCCGCGCAGGCGCGCAGCGGCGATCGCCGGGCCGATCACGTCGATCTCCTCGCGTCCCAGATAGCCGGACTCGCCGGCATGCGGATTCAACCCGGCCACTGCGATGTGGGGCCGCGGAATCGCAAAGCGGCTTCGAAGGTCCTGATCCAGCACGTCGAGCGTCAGGCCGAGCGATTCGGGCGTGATTGCGGCAGCGACCTGTGCCAGCGGCAGGTGCGTGGTGGCAAGCGCCACCCGCAGGCCGCCTCCGACCAGCATCATCACGACCGCACGCGCTCCCGTGGCGGCGGCCAGGTATTCGGTGTGTCCGCTGAACGCGATACCGGCTTCGTTGATCACGGCCTTGTGCACGGGCGCGGTAGCCATCGCGCAGTACTGGCCGGCCAGGCAGCCGTCGATCGCCCGATCCAGCAGCTTGAGCACGTAACGCGCGTTGGCGGCCCGCGGATGCCCCGGCGCAACCGGCTCGGCCAAGGCCTCGTGGTGGATCGAACAACGCGGCGGCGGCCAGGCCAGACCGATCGTTCGGGCCGTTTGCTCCAGCAGCACGCGGTCGCCCAGCAGGACGCAGGGCCGCTGCGTTGCAAGCACGGCGCGCAGCGCGATTTCCGGGCCGATGCCGGCCGGCTCGCCGGTGGTGATCGCGATCGGCACGCCCGTCACGGCGAATCGATCCGGTATTCGACGTACGTGCGGTCGCGCAACTGGCGCAGCCACTCCTGCATCGCCTCTTCCAGCTTGCGGTCGCGCAGCATCTGGCGGGCGGTGATCCGGTTGCGGTCGGCGGAAGCCTGCTCCGTCTTGCGCTCCAGCACCTGGATCAGGTGCCATCCGAACGCCGTCTTGACCGGCTCGCTGACCTCCTTGACCTGCAGCTCATTCATCACGTGCTCGAACTCCGCCACCGTATCGCCCGGGTACAGCCAGCCCAGGTCGCCGCCGCGCGTGCTGCTCGGATCGACCGAATACAGGCGCGCCAGCTGACCGAAGTCCTGACCGCCTTTGAGCACCCGCTCGCGCAGATCGGCCAGGCGCCGCTTGACCTCCTGCTCGGGCATCGCATCGGTGATCCGCAGCAGGATGTGCCGTACGTGGGTCTGATCGACCGGACCGGTCGACAGCTTGGTCGCGGCGGCGGAGCGGCGCCCGACCAGCTTCAGGACGTGAAAGCCGATCGGGCTGTGGATAATGGGCGCGATCTCGCCCGGCTTCAGGTCCCGCACGCCTTCCAGGAAGACGTTGGGAAGCCGTTCGGCCGTGCGCCAGCCGAGGTCGCCACCCTGCAACGCTTCGGGGGCATTCGAATAGCTGACCGCGAGCTGCGCGAAATCGGCACCCCCCTTGGCCTGATCGGCAAGATCCACGGCCCGGCGATGAACTGCTTCGACCCGTTCGGGTGAGGCAATCTCGGGCAATTCGAGCAGGATCTGGGCGATGTCGTATTCGACCTTGTCGGTCGCGTCCGTACCCTGCTCGGCCAGCAGATTGTCGATCTCGCCTTCGGAGACCTGGATTTTCGACTCGACCTCGTGGTCCCGCACGCGCACCATCGAGATCTCGTTGCGCATGTCTTCGCGGAAGGTGTTGAAGTCCTGGCCGTCGCGCTCGACCTGGGCTTTGAGCTCCGCGAGCGTCATGTGGTTCACGTCGGCCATCCGCGCGATGGCCGAATTGACGGAGACATCGTCGACCCGCACTCCGTTTTCCTTCGCCAGCTGCAACTGCGCGCTGTCCAGGATCAGCCGCTCGAGGATCTGCTTGCGCAGCACCTCGGCCGCCGGCAGCGGAATGCTCTGCCGTTTAAGCTGCGCTTCGGTCGAGCCGACGCGACGCTCCAGCTCGACCGCGGTGATCACTTCGTCGTTGACCACGGCGACGATCCGATCGAGCTGGCGCGGCGCAGCCGATACCGAAACCGACGCCCACAGCGCCAGGGCCAAAGCCGGATGAATGGTGCGAAGCATGAACGTCACTCGTAGTTGTCGAAAGGTCCCTGTGGCAGCGGCGGCGGATTGACCCGCTGATAGCCTGGAATACTACGCCGCAACTGCTCCAGCGGGCTTCGCGTACCGATGCTGGCGAAGCCGTTCAGTTCGATCTGCAGGAACACGGTCGTGGTCCGGGAGAGGCCGCCGTTGGTCGCGTAGCGCTGGCCGACCAGCCGCCCGACCCAGCAGTCGGCCTTGTACTCCAACCCGAGCACGGTCTGCACCCAGGCCCGGCCCGGCGTGACGAAGCTCTGCTCCCCAGGCGTTCCTCCGCGGCCCAGCAGCGAGTAGTCCAGATCCGTTACGGCATACCACTTGCGCGACAGCGGCCATTGCACGGCCAGATCGATCTGATGCAGCGTCGCACTCTGATAGCGGTAGCTCAGGTCCACCACCGAGGCCGTTTTCGGTTGCCAGCGCACGGCCACATCGGCGCGCACGATCTGGCTCTCGACCGCCGAGTATTCCAGCTCCACCTCTCCGCGCCAGTCGTGCGCCGTCTGCGCGCTGGCCTCGAGCAGCAGATCCGAGGTCAGGTCGGTGCGGGGTGGCTCACCCGGCAGCGTGACCCGTTGCGGACCGAAGTAGAAGCGCTGGCCGACCGCCGCGCGGAACCGCTCCGCGCCGCTTTCCTGGTCGATCATCCGGCTGGTTATCGCGGTGGTCACCTGGTTGGCCTCGCCGATCCGATCGCTGCCCGTGAAGGCGTTCTCGGTGAACAGCTGCGCGAACGTGAAGGTCGGGTCGGCGCTGTCGTAGTTCGGCAGCGCGCTCTGGTTCCTGAACGGAATGAAGGCATAGAAGATGCGCGGCTCCAGCGTCTGCGTCGCGCTGCGCCCCAGCCATTGGGCGCTGCGCTCGAAAATCAGCCCGGTGTCGACCGATCCGATCGGCAGTTGACGGGTCGCGCTCGACTGGCCGGCGTGATGGGTCGGATCCAGCTCGTATTCGGTCACGTGCCATTGGAGGCGCGGCACCAGGAAATAGCTGGCGCTGAGCAGCGGGTAGGTCATGCTCGGATTGAGTATGAAGCGCGAGCCCTCCTCGAGCGTTTCGTTGCGAAAGTGCGTCGCGTCGATCGTCGAGGCGAGGTCGAAGCCGTGCCAGTCGGCGCGCGAACCGTTCAGCGTGAAATCGGGCACCTTGTCGTAGGGCGGCGGGCTTCCGGGCGGGGGCGTGCCGGGCGGGTTCAGCAGGGTGAACAGCGTCTGGTTGCGCGCCACCTGAACGGTCGCGTTCCAGTAGGTCTGCCCGTAGCTGACCGATTCGACCTGCGGCAACTCGATCGGAGCGGCTTCGGCCAGGCTGTGCGTGAAATCGGTCAGGAACCGGTCGTCGGAGACCCGGTTGTAGTTGATCGAAGCCGACAGCGGGCCGTCGGCGAACGAGTCGTTCAACATCAGGTGACTGCGTGAATGCCCGGTCTTGCGGTCGTACGGCATCACGTCGTAATCGACCACGCCGCGCGTGGTCGGCTCCAGGAAACGGAACTCGTTGCCGAGCAAAACGCCCCAGCGCGGATACAGCGCTGGAGTGATCGTATAGTCGTAATTGGGCGCCATGTTCAAGTAGTACGGCACCGTCACCTCCAGGCCGGAGCGGGAGTCGAAGTAGTAGGTCGGCGTCAGCACCCCGCTGCGCCGCTGGTCTCCGAGCGGCATCGAGAAGTACGGCGAAGAAATCACCGGCACGCCCTCGAAGTACAGCGTCGCATGGTGGCCGACCGCCTGTTGCTCCTGGCGGTCGATATCCAGCGTCTGCGCCTTGACCCACCAGGAATCGTCGCCCGGAGCGCAGTTCGAGTAGGTCGCATCGTGAAGACGGTACCGGTCTTCACTGAGAAACTCGATCAACGAAGAGTCGCCGCGGCCATGGCGCGGCGAGTACGTATAGGACGCGTTCGGCATCTGGCCGGTGTGTGCCTCCAGGCGGTAATCGAGCGCCGGCCCGGAAAAGACGGTACCGCGGTCATACAGGTGCGTGTTGCCGCGCACTTTGGCCTCGTCGCTGGCGCACAGGTACTCGGCCGCATCGCCGCGCACCACCACTCCCGCGTTGCGCAGTTCGACGGACTTGTCCATCTGCACCCGCTCGTCGACCTCGCCTTGCATGTGCTGGGCACGGGCGTAGGTGGGCACTTTGACGCTGCCAGGTGCGCGATGCGCACCCAGCGTGCGCTCCAGCTTCAGCACGACCGGCTCCGACTGCGCCATGGCCGGCGAGGCGGCACCGACGGCCAGCGCCGCCGCCAGCCGAGCCGGCAGCGCAACGAGGCCTCGCGCGCCGGAGCGGCGCGACGGGTGACAGCGATCGGCGAAAGGCCGCACAGAATGCGTGATGGGGCCGCCATCAGCCCGCGCGTTCTGCGTAGGCCGTACGGCTCGGTTTTCTTGGACAGCGCGGCATTATGATGGCAAGCGCAAACGTCTGCAGTAACGATCCGTACACAATCCATGGGCCAGGACTCCGCGGCGCCCGACGCCCGCCGCAACATGCTGGTGGCCTGGCTGCACTCGATCGGCGGCGCCTTCGGCCTGCAGGTCGATTCTTTGCGGCCGGCCTCCAGCGACGCGAGCTTCCGGCGCTATTTCCGCCTGGACGGCGGGCCCGACGGCACGCTGATCGCGATGGACGCGCCGCCGGATCGCGAGGACAGCGGGCCGTTCGTCCGGGTCGCCCGCCTTTTCGGCGCAGCCGGCGTCACCACGCCCCGCATTCTGGCCGAGGACCTGCCGCGGGGCTTTCTGCTGCTGGGCGACCTGGGGCATACCACCTATCTGCAGGCGCTGCAGGCCGGCGCCGACTGCCAGGGGCTCTACCTGGACGCGCTCGACTCTCTGATAAGAATTCAGGCCGCCAGCCGCGCCGGCATGCTTCCGCCCTACGATCGCGGCCGGCTGCTGGCCGAACTTCGGCTGTTTCCGGACTGGTACATCGCGCGCCAGCTGCAGGCGCAGCTGCAGGACGATGAGCGCCGCGCGCTGGAACACGTGTTCGAAGCACTGATCGAGTGCGCCCTGGCCCAGCCGGCGGTGTACGTCCACCGCGACTACCACAGCCGCAACCTGATGCATCTCGGCCACGGCAACCCGGGCGTGCTGGACTTTCAGGACGCGGTGATGGGATCGGCCACCTACGATCTGGTCTCGCTGCTGCGTGACGCCTACATCGACTGGCCGGAGGAGCAGCAGATGGACTGGGCGGCGCGCTACTGGGAAAGGGCGCGCGCAGCCGGGGTGCCGGTGCCGTCGGATTTCGCCGAGCTGTGGCGCACGATGGAGTGGATCGGGCTGCAGCGCAGCTTGAAAGTGCTCGGCATCTTCGCGCGCCTGTATCACCGCGACCGCAAGGATCGCTACCTGGCCGATCTGCCGCTCGTGATGCGGCATGCGCGGCGCGTGGTCGAGCGCTACGCGGCGTTCGAAGGCTTGCGCCGCCTGCTCGACCGCCTCGAGCAGGAGCCCTCACCCCCGGCCCCTCTCCCCGAGGGAGAGGGGAGCTCTAAATGATCGCTTTGATCTTCGCGGCCGGGCGCGGCGAGCGGATGCGGCCGCTGTCGGACCGGATTCCGAAACCGCTGCTGATGGCCGGCGGACGAATGCTGATCGAATGGCAGATCGCCGCACTGGCCGCGGCCGGATTTGACGAGCTCGTGATCAATACCGCGCACCGCGCCCAGCTGATCGAAAGCACCCTGGGCGACGGCTCGCGCTACGGGGTGCGCATCCGCTATTCGCGCGAGGGCGAGCAGGCCGAAGACGCGCTCGAAACACTGGGCGGCATCGTGCGGGCGCTGCCGCTGCTGGGCGAGGCGCCGTTCGCGGTGTTGAGCGGCGATATCGTGTCCACGTTCGACTACCGCAGGCTGCGGGCACCGGCCGAGCGGATCGATGCCGGCCAGCGCGACGCGCACTTCGTGCTGGTCGACAATCCGCCGTACCATCCGCGGGGCGACATGGGTCTGGATGGCGCCGACGCCACGATGCTCACGCCCTGGCTTACCTATGCCAACATCGGCGTGTTCGCGCCGCGCCTGTTCACCGGCCTGAGCCAGGGCCGCCAGCGCCTGTTTCCCTGGGCCTTCGGCCTGGTCGACCGGCAGCGCGCCAGCGCCGAGCGGTTCACCGGACGCTGGTACAACGTCGGTACGCCCGACGATCTGGCGGCACTGGATCGGGAACTGCAGCGGGCCCCACTGGCACGGCCTTCGACGTGAGTCGCAACCGCGTGGCGATCCTGGGCGCCGGGCCGATCGGGCTGGCCTGCGCGCTGCTGCTGTCGGCGCGCGGCATCGGCTCGCAACTGCTGGACGCGCGCAGCCTCGAGCAGGCTCGCCAGGACCGTCGCCTGCTGGCCCTTTCCCGCGGCACCGTGCAACTGCTGACCGGGCTGCTGGGCGGGGATTTTGCGCCGATGGCCCGCATTTTGGACGTCCACGTCAGCTCCGCGGGGCAATTCGGCGCGACCCGATTGACCAGCCGGGACTTCGGCGGAAACGCGCTGGGCGCGACGGTCTGGTATGCCGACCTGGTGCAGGCGCTGGCGCGTGCCGCGCAAGCCGACCCCGACATCGTGGTGCGCCGCCCCTGCCGCGTGGTCGCACTGGAGCAACGTCTGGATTCGGTGCTGCTGCGGCTGGACTCGGCCGAGCCGATCGAGGCCACGATCGCGATCAACGCCGAAGGCAGCCCGGCGGGCGGGGATGGTGCTGCTGCGGTGGCGCTGCTGTGCGAGGTGGATGTGCAAGGCCTCGCCCCCGACACGGCGGTGGAGCGCTTCACGCGGGAGGGACCCCTCGCCCTGCTTCCGGTGCCGGATGCGGCCACCGCCGGCGATCGAAAGTCGATGATCTGGTGCCTGGATCGGACCATTGCGCAGCAGCGGATGGCGTTGGGCGAGGACGAATTCGCCCGCAAGATCCAGGCCACGCTCGGACCGCGAAGCGGTCGCGTTGCTTGCGTGGGACCGCGCAGCCAGTTTCCGTTGTCGCCGCAAAACCGACCTCGTTTGCGCGAACATCGGCTGGTCCATATCGGAAACGCGGCCCAAAGCCTGCATCCGGTGGCCGGACAGGGCTTCAACCTGGGGATGCGCGACTGCGTTTGCCTGGCCGACTGCCTCGCGCGTACGCCGCGCGACCCGGTTTCGGCCTTATCCCGATACGAATCGACCCGGAAAACGGATCGAGTGGCCATCTCGTACTTGACCGGAGCCCTGCCCGGCCTGTTTGCGGCGCGAGGGGCGCCGATCGCCATCGCCCGCTCGATAGCCCTGACAGCGCTCGACCTGGCTGGCCCGGCGCGGCGCACCTTGTCGTCGGTCCTGATGTTCGGGGTTCGACGCTGATGCGGGTTCGTCATCTTCCGCATTTGCCTTCGCAGGCCGCTTGGCTACAATGAGATGGCACCCGCGGCGGAAGTCGCGCTGTTTTTTTTCCTGCTCCCATTTTTCCAGATGCGCATCGGCTCCTTCGAGCTGAAAGACCGCGTATTCGCTGCGCCGATGGCGGGAGTCACGGACCGGCCATTTCGGCGCCTATGCCGGCGCCTGGGTGCCGCGTACGTCGTGAGCGAAATGGTGGCATCCGATCCACGCGTGCGCGCCAGCGGTAAAACATCGCGCCGCCTGGACCACGAGGGCGAGTCCGCGCCGATCGCGGTGCAGCTGGTCGGCGCCGATCCGGCCGTGCTGGCCGATGCGGCCCGCTACAACGTCGACCGGGGCGCGCAGATCATCGACCTGAACATGGGCTGTCCGGCGCGCAAGGTGTGCCAGGTTGCATGCGGTTCCGCGCTGCTGAAGGACGAGGCGCTGGTCGCGCGCATCCTGCAATCGGTGGTCGCGGCGGTGGACGCGCCGGTGACGCTGAAGTACCGCACCGGCTGGGACCCGCACCATCGCAACGCCGTGCGCATCGCGCGGGTGGCCGAGTCGGCCGGTATCCGGATGCTGACACTGCACGGACGAACGCGCGCCTGCGGCTTCATGGGGCGTGCCGAATACGACACCATCGCGCAGGTCAAGCAGGCCGTGCGCATCCCGGTCGTCGCCAATGGCGACATCGACACGCCGCAGAAGGCGCACGCCGTCTTCAGCCTCACGGGCGCCGATGCGATCATGATCGGCCGCGCAGCCCAGGGCCGCCCCTGGATCTTTCGCGAGATCGGCGAGTTTCTTCGCACCGGGTCGATCGCCCCGACCCCGACCATCGGAGAGGTGCGCGACCTGCTGCAGGAGCACCTGGATGAACACTATGGCTTCTACGGCGAGGCGCTCGGCGTCAGGACGGCTCGCAAGCACATCATCTGGTATACGCGCCGCCTGCGTGGCGGCGCCGGATTCTGCGAGCGGATGAATCGGCTCGAGCGCTGCGAGGAGCAGCGTCAGGCGCTGGACGAGTTTCTGCGGGATGCGGGCGGCGTGGATGATCGATTGCAGTACGCAGACGACTCAGTCGATCGGCCGCCGGCGCCCGAATGCGGAGGAGATGCAGGTGAGCTCGACACCATCGAGGCGTGTGCACACTGAGCCCGGGCCGGTTACGGGTCTCAACGAAAAGGCACCGGCTGGATCGCTGCCTCGCCAGGAGACGCTGGAGCAGAGCGTGCTACGCAGCCTGGACCAGTACTTCTCGGACCTGGACGGCGCCCGGCCGCATGCGCTGCACGAACTGGTGATGCAGGCGGTGGAGCGACCGCTGCTGAAGTTCGCGGTCGACCGCTGCTCCGGCAACCAGTCGGCGGCCGCCGACCTGCTCGGCATCAATCGCAATACGCTGCGACGCAAGCTCGTCGATTACGGCCTGCTGTGAAGGGGTGCGCACGGCGCTCACCCCCCACCCCCTACCCTCTCCCGCTGCGCGGGCGAGGGGCGATACGGCGTGCCCTTAGGACAAGGGTGGACCTGCGGTGACCGGGGGTGAGGGTCCCTTATGATCCCTAGATGAGCGTTCGCTACGCGTTGATCAGCGTCTCCGAAAAGGCCGGGGTCGCCGATTTCGCCCGCTCGCTGGCGCGGCTGGGATTCACGATCCTTTCGACCGGCGGCACCGCGCGCGCCCTGGCCGACCGCGGCATTGCAGTAACCGAGGTGGCCCGGATCACCGGGGTTCCCGAGATCCTGGACGGACGCGTCAAGACGCTGCATCCGGCCGTCCACGCCGGCATTCTCGCGCGCCGCGATACGCCGGAGCACCTGCGCGCGCTGGCGCAGCACGGGATCGGTCTGATCGACGTGGTCGCGGTGAACCTTTATCCGTTCGAGGCAGCAACCGCAAAGCCCGGCTGCACGCTGTCCGACGCGATCGAGAACATCGACGTCGGCGGTCCCGCGATGTTGCGCGCCGCAGCCAAGAACCATGCCGCGGTGACCGTGGTCGTCGACCCGGTCGATTACCCGCGCATCGTCGAAGAGCTTCAGGCGCGCGGCGCGACCAGCGCCTCGACCCGCTTCGAGCTGGCGATCAAGGCCTTCGCACACACGGCCCGTTACGACGGCGCGATCAGCGGCTACCTGTCCAGCCTCGATGCGGACGGGCAGCGCGAGCCGTTTCCGCGCGTGCTGACCCGCCAGTGGACGCTCAGGCAGCCGATGCGCTACGGCGAAAATCCGCACCAGCAGGCCGCGTTGTACCGCGATCCAGAACCGGGCCCCGGGCTGCTGGCCGGATACGAGCAGCTGCAGGGCAAGGAGCTGTCGTACAACAACGTGGCCGATGCCGACGCCGCCTGGGAATGCGTGCGCATTCTGCGCGCGCCGGCGTGCGTGATCGTCAAGCATACAAACCCGTGCGGGGTTGCCGTCGGCGCCGACGTGCAGTCGGCCTACCGGCAGGCGTTCGCGACCGACCCGACCTCGGCTTTCGGCGGCGTCATCGCGTTCAACCGCGAGGTCACGGCCGCCTGCGCCCGCGAGATGGCCGCGCAGTTCGCCGAGGTGATCGTCGCGCCGGGCTTCGACGCCGACGCGCGCGCCACGCTGGCTGGCAAGGCGAACCTTCGGCTGCTCGCAGTGCCGCCCGGCTCGGCCAGCAACGATCTGGACCTGAAGCGGGTCGGGGGCGGGCTGCTGGCGCAGACGCCGGACATCGCGCAGATCTCCCGCTCCGACCTCAAAGTAGTCACGCGCCGCGAGCCAAGCCAGTCCGAGATGGACGATCTGCTGTTCGCCTGGGCCGTGGTGCGCCACGTCAAATCCAACGCGATCGTGTTCGCCCGGGGCGGAGCCACGGTGGGGATCGGGGCAGGCCAGATGAGCCGGCTCGATTCGGCCCGGATTGCGGCGATCAAGGCGCGCGATGCCGGGCTGTCCCTGACCGGCTCGGTGGCCGCCTCGGATGCGTTTTTCCCGTTCCGCGATGCGCTGGACGCGATCGTCGAGGCCGGCGCACGCAGCGTGATCCAGCCCGGCGGCAGCTTGCGCGACCCGGAGCTGATCGCCGCGGCCGATCAGCACGGCATCGCGATGGTGTTCACCCGCATGCGGCATTTCCGGCACTAAAACCGCACGCGCAGCCCGGCAGCACGCTCAGCATGTCCCTGCCAAACCGCGCTGTAACGGTACGCATTCTCGGAATCGACCCCGGCCTGAATCGGACCGGCTTCGGCGTGATCGAGGCCGCCGGCGGCCTGCTCCGGCATCTGGACGCCGGCGTGATCCGCGTTCCGCCCGGGGACCTGGCGCAGCGGCTGGCGCATATCCTGTCCGCATTGGCGCAGGTCATCCGCGCCACCGAACCGTCCGACGCCGTGATCGAGAAGGTATTCGTCAACGTGAACGCCCAATCGACGCTGCTGCTTGGCCAGGCGCGCGGCGCGGCCGTGTGCGCCGCGGTCGGCGCGGGTCTGATGGTGCACGAGTACACCGCGCTGCAGGTCAAGCAGGCGGTCGTCGGCTATGGCAAGGCCGACAAGGTCCAGGTACAGAAAATGGTGCAGCGCCTGCTCGCGCTGACCCGCGCACCCGGCTCGGACGCCGCCGATGCGCTGGCCTGCGCCATCTGCCATGCCCACAGCGCCTGGGCCTTGCGCGCAGCGCGGGGGGCCAAAACTGCGCCCGGCCGCAGCCGGGACCGGCGGGCCCGCGCGGCCTGGAGCGATTTCGCCTCACGCGCGGTGCACAAGGTGGACACGTGATCGGCAGACTGGCCGGCACCCTGATCGAGAAGCGTCCGCCGACACTGCTGGTGGACGCCAGCGGCGTCGGCTACGAGGTCGATGTACCGATGAGCACGTTCTATGGCCTGCCGGCAATTGGCGAGCGCGTTGCCCTCTTGACGCACCTGGTGGTGCGGGAAGACGCGCACCAGCTGTTCGGATTCGCAACCCAGGCCGAGCGCAGCGCGTTTCGGGCGCTGATCAAGATCTCGGGCGTGGGGGCCCGCATCGCCCTCGCGGTGCTGTCGGGGCTGAGCGTCGATGAACTGGCGCAGGCCGTCACCCGCCAGGACGCGGCCACGCTCAAAAGGCTGCCTGGAATCGGACAGAAAACCGCCGAACGCCTGCTGCTCGAGCTGAAAGGCAAACTGGGTGCCGACGTCGAAAGCGGCGCGGCCGGCACGGCCGGGGTGCCCGATTCCGCCAGCGACGTGCTGCGCGCGCTGCTCGCTCTGGGCTATTCCGAGCGCGAGGCCGGCGCGGCCGCGCGGCTGGTGCCGGCCGGGACCGGCGTGTCGGAGGCGATCCGGTTCGCCCTAAAATCGCTGGCGAAAGCGTGAGCCCTCACCCTCACCCCCGACCCCTCTCCCGCAAGCGGGAGAGGGGAGATTCCAGGATAGCGGCAGCCTCGTGAACGAAGAGCGCCTGAGCACGGCCCAAGCCACCTCGCCCAACGAGGAGGCGGCCGAGCGCGCGTTGCGCCCGCAGCGCCTGGCCGATTACGTCGGGCAGCAGCGCATCCGCGAGCAGCTGCAGATCTTCATCCAGGCCGCGCGCGGCCGCGCCGAAGCGCTCGACCACGTGCTGCTGTTCGGTCCCCCGGGACTGGGCAAGACCACGCTGGCGCACATCATCGCGCACGAGATGCAGGTGAACCTGCGGCAGACCAGCGGGCCGGTGCTGGAGCGGCCTGGCGACCTGGCCGCGCTGCTGACCAACCTGGAGCGGCACGACGTCCTGTTCATCGACGAGATCCATCGGCTCAGCCCCGTGGTGGAGGAGATCCTGTATCCGGCGCTGGAGGACTACCAGATCGACATCATGATCGGCGAGGGCCCGTCGGCCCGCTCGATCAAGCTGGACCTTCCCCCGTTCACGCTGGTCGGCGCCACCACCCGCGCCGGCATGCTGACCAACCCGTTGCGCGACCGCTTCGGGATCGTCGCGCGGCTGGAGTTCTACAGCGAAAGCGAGATCGCGGCGATCGTGGTGCGCTCGGCCAGGCTCCTGAACGCGACGCTCGAAGCCGAAGGAGCCGGCGAGATCGCGCGCCGCTCGCGCGGAACCCCGCGCATCGCCAACCGCCTGCTGCGGCGCGTGCGCGACTACGCCGAGGTGCGCGAGAGCGGACACATCGGCCGCGCCACGGCCGACCGCGCGCTCACGATGCTCGAGGTCGACGCCCTCGGCCTGGACGTGATGGACCGCAAGCTGCTCAGGGCGGTGATCGACAGGTTCGGCGGCGGACCGGTCGGCATCGACAGCCTGGCCGCGGCGATCGGCGAGGAGCGCGACACGCTGGAAGACGTGATCGAGCCGTTCCTGATCCAGCAGGGGCTGCTGCAGCGCACTCCGCGCGGCCGTATCGCCGCTGTTGCCGCGTATCGGCACTTCGGCCTGGCCGAGCCGCCCGGCGAGCGCGGCGGCGGGCTGTTCGACTAAAAAAAATCGCCCGGTCACCCGGGCGAGATTCTTCGAGAACGCGGGTTAGGCGTCAGAACGTGTATTTGCCGATCACGTAGAACACGCGGCCAAGCGGGTCGGCATAACGGCCGTCGTAACCGATCTGGTTGCCGCCTCCGGCGTTTTGCAGCGTGAACGGCGGGTCCCTATCGAACAGGTTCTTGATGCCGAGCGTCACGTGCATCGCTTTGGTGAAGTCGTAGACGGTCTGCCAGTCAAACGTCGTATACGACGGCACGTCCAGGCCCGCGAAATCGACCGCCGGACCCTCGGTGCCGTTCGCGTTGGCCAGGAACACGGCATTGTCGCCAATGTGCGTAGCGTCGTGGTAGCCCGACTTGTAGTGCCCGGTCAGCGTATTGGTCCACGGCCCGGTCTGCAGGCTCAACAACATGTGGAACTGGGTCCGGAATACGACCGTCTGATCGGGACCGTATACGCCCAGGTCGGTGTTGAACGGCTGGCCCGGACCGAAGGTGTACTTCTGCCGGAACATCTGGGTGCCGGTCCACTGCGCCGCCAGGTTGCCGACGGGCGTGCGCAGCCGGTAGCTGAAGTCCCAGTCGAGGCCCATGTATTCGGCCTCGCCTCCGTTGAACGGCAACTGCTCCAGCGCAATCGTGTTGAACCCGCCGACCGGGTCGACATACGGGTTGATGAACAGATTCTTGTAGGTCTGCGGACCGGTACCGACGAAGGCCACCGATTCGGCGATCCCCTGCGACAGGATCTGGTTGTTCAGCTTCACGTCCCACACGTCAGCTCCCAATGAGAGCTGATCGATCGGCTCGACGCGAAACCCCCCCGTCCACTGCCTGGATTTTTCAGGCTTCAAGCCCAAGCTGCCGGCGAAGGCGTTTCCGCCCGCGACCAGGTCATACTGCGCGTTGCCCGCCAGGCAACCGGGAGATCCCGGAAACGGGCAGGCATAGCTGCCAGTCGTGCTGCCGTTGAACGTCAGCGTGGTGGCAATGTCGGTCAGCGCCGGCGCTTTGAAGCCTCGACCATAGGAACCCCGCAACAGCACGCGCTCGATCGGCTGCCAGCGGACCGTGACCTTGCCGACGCCCGCCGAGAACGTGTTGCCGAGCTGGGCATCGTTCAGTTGTGGAATCAGCCCGGTGACGGGGTCCGGATTGACGCCGAACACTGCGCCGCTATGAACCTTGTTGTAGTAGTCGTAGCGCCCCGAAGCGATGACTTCCAGCGACTTGAAAACCGGGAAGTTCCACTCGGCAAAAGCGCCCCAGTTGCCGCGGTCCGCATGGAACGGAACCTGACCGGAGTTGCCGCCGACCGGGTTGTCGGTCAACGTTCCCTGGGTCGAGTAACCGCTGCCGGCCAGCAGCAGCGGGCTGTAGTCGACCCGATATATGTTGTCCTCGTAATCGCCGCCGACCGCCACGATCGAGGATCCACCCGGAAGCTCGAAGACGGGGCGCTGCAGCGAGAAGTTGTATTCGGTCAGGTCGGAGCTGATGATGCTCGCGTTGGTGTGCAGGACCGCTGCCTTCAGATTCTGAGCACCGAACTCTCCGATCGGATCGTAGGCGCCGGTCTTAACAAGCGAATTCAACTGGTTGAAGCTCGCATAGCCTCCGACCATGTCGTCGCTCAACGTGTTGTGCGACCGCGTGAAGGCCGCCTTGTAGTCGAAGCCGTACATCGTGCCGTCGATGCCCATCGCAAAGTGCTCGGCCTCGGTCGTGTAGTCGTCCGTGCGGCCTCCGGCCGCGACCGCGCGATAGCCCATCGTGGCCAGTGGCGCGTTGGCCTTGGTGCTGGTCGTAAAAGCCGTCAGGTTATTGGTCGTCAGGTACGGTTGCACGTACGTGTTGTACAGGGTCGGGAAGCGGCCCGTCCCGTTCATACCGAACGGCTGTGCCGGCGGCGCATAGCGCGGCGTTATCACAAAGTTGCTGATCAAGAACTCGGCCCACGCCGTGGTGTCCTGATTCACCTTGAAGTAGCCCTTCATCAGGCCGGCGTCGCGCGACGACGGCGGAATGTCCTCCACCGTTGCGGCGTAGTTGAAACGGCACGACTCGCCGACGGTGCCCGGCAACGAAGAGCCGGTCAGGACGTGCGCGAGGGGGCCACCGCAGTTGCCGTGCGCCTCGTAAAACGGGTTGAGCGAATACTTCTGCACGTTGGCATTGTTGGCCCCCGGTCCGAGCGCAGTCGGATAGGCCGAGAAGATCACGTTGGCCGGCTCCGTGTTGGAGGTCGCGCCGTCGTAGATGTACTTGGTGCCCTTCCAGCTGAACGGAAAAAACGCTCCCCTGGCCGAGAACGGGCGGTCCAACGCCAACACCGTCTGCTGCTGATCGTGGCTGAAGTTGAACAGCAGGTTGAAGTGGTCGGCGTTCAGGTCACCGTAGCCTTTCGTGAATCCGGCCGTCCAGCTGTCACCGCCCTTATGCTGGGTCGCGTTCCAATTGAAGTACACGCTGCCCGCGGTCGAGTTCTTCCTCAGGATGAAGTTGACGACCCCCGCGATCGCGTCGGAACCGTACAGCGCGGAGGCGCCGTCGGTCAGGATTTCCACGCGCTCGACGGCATCCAGCGGAATGGACTCCAGGTTGGTCGCAAAACCTCCGCCGAAGCTGTTGTTCAGCTGTTCCGTTGCCACGCGCTGGCCGTCGACCAGAACCAGCGTGTACTTCGACGGCAGCGAGTGCAACGCGGCTGTCGTAATGCCGCCGCCGCCGCCGTTGACCGAATCCGACGAGGTCACGAAGCCCTGCATCGCGGGAAGCATCTGCAGCAGGTCGGTCGCCGTGGTCGCGCCCGTCTTCGCAATGTCTTCCCGAGTCAGCGTGGTCACCGGCAACGCGGTTTCGGCTTCGATGCGCCGGATCGCCGACCCCGTGATCTCGATCCGTTCGATCGGCGCCTCCTGCGCCAGAACCACGGCCGACACGGATATGGCGGCAGCCCCGGCTAGGGCAACAGCCAGCGCTTTTGGCGCTGGATTCGGCTTGGACATGTTTTCCCCCAAATCTCGTTAATCGGGCATCAGCCGGCGCACCGCCCATGTCAACGCACCGGAGGGCCTGCGATCGTCCTTTTATCCTATTGACGCCTGGACCGATCGCACGCCCGTGTTGATGCGAAGGATTTTTAACCCCGGCAAAGTGCTTTGCAATACGCTGCCGTGATCGCGGGCACGATTGTTGTTTTTGGATCACACGCGATTGTTCTGGCAAGGCGCGGCAGCAAGGCCGATTGGATCAAATGGACCCGTCGGTATGATGCGCCGCACCATGACCCAACAACCGCGTCGGCGACGCTGGCCGTCCAGGCGCGCGCGATACACTGGACGCGGTGCGTGCAACAGCCGATAGGGTCCGGTCCATCGCACCGTCGGGCGCGGTGTTCAGTTGGCCGCTGCGCGTCTACTACGAGGACACCGACGCTGGCGGGGTCGTCTATTACGCCAATTACTTGAAGTTTTTCGAGCGTTGCCGAACCGAATGGCTGCGCGCGCTCGGCATCGACCAGACGACGCTGGCGCTCGAACAGGGCTTGCAGTTCGTCGTGGTGCGCATCGAGGTGAAGTACCTCGCGCCCGCGCGGCTGGATGACGAGCTCATGATCGAGGCGCGCCTGGCCCAGCTGGGCCGCTGCTCGCTGGCATTCGACCAGGTGGCGCTGCGCGCCGGCGAACCGCTGGCGCGGGCGCAGGTCACAGTGGCGTGCCTCCAGGCGCAGCGGCGGCATCCGGCCCGCCTGCCGGAGCGCCTGAGAGGGCTGTTCGGCCCACGATAAACTCGGGCATTGCTTCAATCCAGTCACGAGATGAACGTTTCCGCCGATCTTTCGATCCTATCCCTCGTCACGCAGGCCACGCTGGTGGTGCAGCTGGTGATGGCGCTTCTGCTGTTGATTTCGCTGGGCTCCTGGACTGCCATTTTCAGCAAGGCGCTGTCGATCCGCAGCGCCAACCGCGAGACTGAAACCTTCGAGCGACGGTTCTGGAGCGGCGTGAACCTGGAAACGCTGCACCAGGCCGCCTCCAATCCGCGTCACAAGACGGGCGCGCTGGAGCGGATCTTCGAAGCCGGAATGAGCGAATTTCTGAAACTGCGCGGGCGCGGCCAGGACGTAGAGCGGCAGGCGATGCTGGACGGCGCGCGCCGCGCGATGCGCGCCACCTACCAGCGCGAAATGGACGCGCTGGAGGCGCGCCTCGCCTTCCTCGCCTCGGCCGGCTCGGTCAGCCCGTACGTGGGCCTGTTCGGGACCGTGTGGGGCATCATGCACGCGTTCACGGGCCTGTCCGGTCTTCAGCAGGCCACGCTCGCCAGCGTTGCCCCGGGCATTGCCGAGTCCCTGATCGCCACCGCGATCGGACTTTTCGCGGCGATCCCGGCCGTGGTGGCCTACAACCGCTTCGCGCACGACATCGACCGGCTGGCCAACCGGTTCGAGAGCTTCATCGAAGAGTTCTCCAACATCCTGCAGCGGCAGCGCTGAGGGCGGAGGCCGGTCGATGGCGGTCCTGGCGCAACGAACTGCGGGAAGCCGGCGGCGGTTGCTGTCCGACATCAACGTGGTGCCCTGGATCGACGTGATGCTGGTGCTGGTCGTGATCCTGATGGTGTCGGCCCCGTTCGTGAACCCGAGCCTGGTCGACCTGCCATCGGTCGGCAAGTCAACGCGCGCGCCCGATGCGCCGTTGGAAGTGATCGTGAAGGCCGACGGCTCGCTGCTGCTGCGCGACCGCACCCCGGGCGCCGCCTCGGGCGGCCAGGCGGTGCCCATCGAGCTCGATCAGCTGCTCGCGACCGTCAGGAACCGCCAGAGAAGCCGCCCCGATACGCCGGTCGTGATCGCCGGCGACAAGAAGGCCCGCTACGAATCGGTCACGCGCGTGCTCGATGCGCTGTACAAGGGCAATGTGCGGCGCGTCGGGCTCGTCGTCAAGCCGGCCGAGTAGCTACGCAACCTCGAGGCCTGCAGGAAATGGCCATTCGTCCTCGCATGCCGGCCACCGCTGCATCGCGACCTCGCGGCCCCGCACGGGGCCGCAACACGGTGCCGTCCTTCGTGGCGGCGGTGGCGATGCACGCGCTGCTGATCTTCGGCCTGTGGTTCGCGGTGCAGTGGCGCACTTCCAGCGAAGCGCCTGCGGTGGCCGAGTTGTGGGAGCCGCTGGTGCCGATTCAGCCGCCGGCGCCGCCTCCGGAGCCGCCGGCACCGCCGCAGCCGGAAGCGGCCCACCCCGACGCCGACATCGTCCAGCAGCAGCAGGTCAAGCCGCATGCGCCCGAGCAGGAAAGCCCGCCGCCGTTGGAGCGCCGTCCGATCGAGAAGCGCGAGCCGAAGAAAGTCGAGCCGAAGAAGGTCGAACCCCCCAAGCCGAGCCCCGAGCAGATCGCGCGCGAGGAGCAGAAGGTCGAAGAGCGCCGACAGACCGAGATCGCGCGCCTGACCGGTCAGGTGTCGGGCATGGGGCGAGGCCCGTCCGCCTCGAGCGGCGCTTTCAGCGAAACCTACAAGGCGCTGATCAACGCCTGCATCCGGCCGCACATCGTGTTCGCGGTACCGGACGGCACTCCGGAGCAGGTGTTCGCCGAATTCAAGGTCGAGCTGCTGCCGACCGGGGAACAGGCTGCCCCGCCCAAACTGATCAAGCCCAGCGGGCTGCCCGGATACGACGACGCCGCCGAGCGCGCCATCATCCGCTGCGATCCGTTCCCACGCGATCGGGACGGCGTCATTCCAGCTCGGTCGTTCACCCTAAGGATGTATCCCACGGAAACGCGATGAACCGCCCGAAGGCAGCCTCCTGTCATCCCTATAATCCGCCCGCGATGCCAAAGACCTGCGCGAGGCCGACCCGGTTCTGCTCGCTCATCCTGCTGCTCGGTCTGGCCGCTGCGCTGATGAGCCGGCCTGCGCCGGCGCAGATGACGGTCGAGATCACTGGCGTTGGCTCGCAGCAATATCCGATCGCGGTGGCCGCGTTCAAGACCGACAGCGCCGCGCCCGAGGACATTTCCGCCATCGTCCGGGCCGACCTGGCGCGTTCCGGACAGTTCCGGATGGTCGAGGCGGGCGATACGCCGGTGGCGGAGGACGAGCGCGTCGATCTGCCCCAGTGGAGGGCGCGCGGAGCCGACACCCTGGCCGTGGGCTCGGTCTCGCACCTGGCCGACGGACGCTTCGATATCCGCTATCGACTCTACGACAGCGTGCGCAACACGCAGATCGACGGCATCTCCTACGTCGCTCCGCCCGCCGAGCTGCGGTTGACGGCGCACCGGATCGCGGATCGGATCTACGAGAAGCTCACCGGCGACAAGGGCGTCTTCGCAACCCGGATCGCGTACGTGGTCCAGTTCAGCCGCACCGCCTACGAACTGCAGATCGCCGATGCCGACGGCGCCAACCCGCAGACCGCGCTGCGGTCGCGCGAACCGATCATCTCCCCGATCTGGTCCCCGGACGGCACGCTGCTCGCCTATGTCTCGTTCGAATCGCACAAACCGGTCGTTTACGTGCACGCGCTGGCGACCGGCGCGCGCACCGCGGTGGCCAATTACAAGGGCAGCAACAGCGCCCCGGCGTTTTCTGCGGACGGCAAGAACCTGGCGGTGGTGTTGACGAAGGACGGCAACTCGGAGATCTACCTGATCGGGGTCGACGGATCCAACCCGCGGCGGCTGACGACCAACGATGCGATCGATACCGAGCCGTATTTCTCGGCCGACGGCGCCTGGATCTACTTCACGTCCGATCGCGGAGGCAGTCCCCAGATCTACCGGATGCCGGCCGCGGGGGGCGACGCGCAACGCGTCACGTTCACGGGCGACTACAACATCAGCCCGCGCGTGAGTCCGGACGGCCGATTGCTGGCGTATGTGTCCCGGCGCAATGACCTGTTTCAGATCGAAGTGCTGGACATCGCACTGAACCAGGAGCTGACCGTGACCGATACCGTGAGGGACGAGTCGCCGACTTTTGCGCCCAACGGCCGTTTGCTACTCTACGCGACCGAAGTGGGCGGGCGCGGCATCCTCGCACTGGCATCGACCGACGGCCGGGCGCGGGCCAGGATCACGGGTCCGAACGGCGATATCCGGGAACCCTGTTGGGGGCCCCTCGCAAAGTGAGCCGGCCCCGGCAGCGGGTCGGATGATCGGATGAACCCATTCAGGAGAATGATGATGAGATCGATGCGCATCCTGTTCACCGCTTCGGCGACGGCGCTTCTGGTTTCCGGGTGCGCCAGCACCAAGCTGGAAGAAAAGCCCGCACCGGTCGTTGAGCAGAGCAAGCCACCGGCGCCGGCTCCGGCGCCGGCGCCCGCGCCGCCTCCGGTGGCCAAGGTCGAAGCGCCGCCTCCGCCGCCGGTTGATCCGCTCAATGATCCCGTCGGCGTGCTGGCCAAGCGCAGCGTTTACTTCGATTTTGACAAGTCACTGATCAAGGTCGACTACCAGCCGCTGATCGAAGCGCACGGCCGCTATCTGGTCGAGCACAACGCGCGACAGGTCCGGATCGAGGGCAACTGCGACGAGCGCGGCGGGCGCGAATACAACCTGGCGCTGGGCCAGCGGCGGGCCGATGCGGTGCGTGAACGGATGGAGCTGGTCGGAGTTGCGGCGGTGCGCATCGAGACGATCAGCTTCGGAAAGGAAAAGCCCAAGGCACTGGGCCACGACGAAGCCGCGTGGGCCGAGGACCGTCGGGCCGACATCGTCTACCGCTGAGTTGATCGGGCGCGATGCGCATTTCGTCGGTTGGGCTGCTGGCCCTGCTCCTGAGCGTGGCGGCGCCGTCGCAGGCGCTGTTCGGCGACGAGGAGGCGCGCAAGGCGATCGTCGACCTGCGCGATCAGGTCGCGCAGCTGCAGAAGGAACACAGCGCGCGGATCGATGAGCTGTCGCAGAGGATCGACCGCATCGACAACCTGGTGCAGGCCATCCAGCGCGGCCAGCTCGAGGCGGGCGCGCAGTTCGACGGACTGCACCAGGAGCTGGCCAAGCTGCGCGGTCTGATCGAGCAGCTCACCAACGACGTCGCGACCTTGCAGAAGCGCAATCACGACCTGTACTCGGATCTGGACGCCCGGATCAAGCGCCTCGAGCCCACCTCGGTCACGGTCGAGGGCAAGAGCGTTCAGGTCGACCGCGACGAACAGGCCGCGTACGAGTCGGCGATGGCGCTGTTCAAAGCCAACGATTTCCGTACGGCGGTCGGCGGCCTATCGGCCTTCCTGGCCCGTTATCCGCAGTCGCCGTACGCAGCGGCCGCGCAGTTCTGGTTGGGCACCTCGTATTACGCGATCAAGGACTACCGGTCGGCCATCGCGGCGCAGCAAGCGCTGATCGACCGCTTTGCCGATTCGCCCCGGGTGCCCGATGCGCTGCTGAACATCGCGGCCAGCCAGATCGAATTGAACGACAAGAAATCGGCGCGCGCCACGCTGAGCCGGATCATTGCGGATTTCCCTGATTCGGACGCAGCCAAGCTGGCCAAGGAGCGCCTGGCTTCATTGGGTACCAAGTAGCTCGACCACGTTAATAGGTTTGACGCCGCTGGCGGCGCCTCGGATAATATCTGGTTACGCCGCGCCGGCCACGCCGGCCATTCTGAAGACCAAAAAACAATTGCGGCGCCCTGCCCGACGGGTCGTTAGCTCAGGTGGTAGAGCAGCGGACTTTTAATCCGTTGGTCGCAGGTTCGAATCCTGCACGGCCCACCAATTCCACTACCCCATTGTTGACTAGGATGCGGTAGTTGGACCTTTGACATTCAATCACATTGCATGCGATAACGGCGGGCCAAGTCCTTGACTCATTGACTCATTGACTCTTTGACGTATTTATTTGACTGATCCCCGAACCATGCCACGGCTTCCTGCGTTGACCTTGTTCTGGCGGTTTTTCTTCGGGCTCCTTGTGGCCGCATTGATCCCGTTGCTGGCGACCTGGTACTTCGCCCGTAACGTGACCACCGATAATGCAGAACGGCTGGCCGAAGCGCGGCTGCGTTACGAGGCCGCGCAGATCGCATGGCGAGCGGACGGCTGGCTTCGGCTCAACTTCGAGTCGCTGTCCGAGCACGCCGATACGATCGCGATGCGCTCGATGCTGCCCGAGCTGCAACGGCCGGTCCTGATCGCGATCGCGACCCATCAGCCGTGGACGCAACTGGCGTTCACGGTCAGTCCCGACGGCATGTCGCTGGCGCGCTCCGACAGCCTGGCACCGATCAATTACGCGGATCGGCCTTACTTCAAGACCGCGATGTCCGGTCAGCCGCTGGGCCAGATCATCGCCATCAGCCGGACCACGAACCGCCCCGCCTGGATTTTCGGGGTGCCGATCAAGGACGAGCAGGGCAAAGTGGCCGGGGTGCTGGCCAAGACCAACGGACTGAACGAGCTCACCGATCAGCTGGCCAATACGCGCATCGGGGAAACGGGGCGCGCCATTTTGCTGTTCCCGGACGGCAAACTGGCGGGGATGACCGGCGCCGTGTTCGACAAAGACCTGCGCGACTGGAGCAAGCATCCGCTGTTCGTGGAGCGCGAGAACGCGCGCGGCGGCAAGCTCAGCTACAAGGCCGAAGATGGACGGGCGACGATCGCGGTGCTGCAGCCGATCCGCTTCGGATGGCTGGTCGCAGTGCAGATGGACGAGGCCGAGGTGCTGCAGCCGGTGGCCGACACCGACCGCTTGATGGGGGTGCTGCTGCTGGTGTCCACCTTGCTGGCCGCGACGTTCGCCGCGATCTTCGCGCCGGGGCTTTCGCGGCCGCTGGTGCGCCTGACCACGATCGCCGATGACATGAGTCGGGGCCACTTCGACCATGAGATCCCGGGCACGGATCGTCGCGACGAGATAGGAGCGCTATCCAGGGCCATCGAGCGGATGACTCGAAGCCTCAGGCTGGCGATGGAGCGCCTGACCAAGACCGAAGGGGCGTGAACGATCGATTGGGTTCGATGACCTGAGGGTGGTGTGCTATGTCGCCTCTGGAACTGTTGCTGCGCGTTCAAAGCCGGGACTCGACGGGGCAATTGTTTGTCGTGACATTCGACGGCCGTCAGATCCGCATCGGTGTCGAAGCCGGCAGGATCGTGCACGTCGGCTACGGTCCTCGCCGCGGCAAGGGGGCCGCCGAGCTCGCCTCCAATGCGGTGGCCAAATCGGCCACATTCCGCGCCGACCCGGATGTGATGCGGGACGACGATCTGCCCAACGAGCGCGTCCTGCTGGGCCTGCTGTCGCGGATGCTGTCGGGCAGCAACGCCGATGCGTTGTCGTCGGTGTTGTCGGGCGACGCGTTCGAACCGGAGACGCTCCAAACCGGCGCCCCGGTCACCCTGCCGCCGGAGGTCGAGGGCGGAAGGATCGGCGAGCTCCAGCGCCCGCGATCCGGCCTGGAGACGCGCAACATGACGCGACCACCGTCCAACATTCCCGCCGCCCAGATCTCCCGCGTGAAGGCCATCCTGACCGAGTATGTCGGTCCAATGGCCGGTCTGCTGGTCGAGGAGAAGCTCGCCGGGGGGGTTGCGAACCTCGATGCGCTGGTCGAGCGGCTTGCACCCGAGATCGGCGACGCCAAGGACGCGCAGAAGTTTCGCGAGGCGGTTGATCGGCTGAAGTGAGCCGATCGGGCCGCCGGTCCCGATCACAGTCATCCACCGGACTTTGCGCCCGCGCTGAAAATCGCGCGGTCCGTCGTCCATTGGCCCGCGCTCGGCCTGGAGTACACCGTTCAATTTCGGCGTCGGGCGAGGGTTCGGGGACGATGCGGACCGCTGGACCGTGAAAGCGATCATCGAGGTCCCGTCCGATTGATCGGGTAGCTGAACGAGGGGGCGAAACATGAGAACACGGCACCTGCCGACCGCGCTGGCCATGCTGGTCGCATCGCTCGCAATGCAGCCGCTGCTGGCCGACAGCAAGGCAGACGACAAGCCGGCGGTGGCGGCCGCGGAGCGCCCGCCGGCACCGACCTGCCCGGGCGACGATCCGAAGGGCAAGGAGGTGCCGGAACCGAAGTCCGAGCAGACGGTGACCCGGCACCGCCTGACGATCGGCGGCTCGACGATCGACTACAGCGCCGCGGTGGGCACTTTGATCCTGCGCAACGCCGAGGACAAGCCGGTGGCAAGCATCGGCTACATCGCGTACACGCAGGTCGATGTGCGCGATCCGGGCCGGCGCCCGCTGACGTTCGCGTTCAATGGCGGACCAGGCTCTTCGTCGATGTGGCTGCACATGGGGGTGCTGGGCCCGCGCCGGATCGTAACGGTCGACGCCGCCCCGACGCCGCCGGCTCCCTACCCCGTGGTCGATAACGAAGACAGCATCCTGGATCGCACCGACCTGGTGATGATCGACCCGGTTGGCACCGGGGTCAGTCACGCCGTGTGCGGTCACAAGGACGAGGAGTCCTGGGGAGTCGATGCCGACGTCGACCAGGTCACGCGCTTCATCGCGCAATACGTGACCGACCAGCAACGCTGGCGCTCCCCCAAGTTCCTGCTCGGCGAAAGCTACGGCACCACGCGCGCCGCCGGCGTCGTCGACGCGCTGCAGCAGCGCTGGTCGATGGACTTCAACGGCGTGATCCTGGTGTCGGTCGCCACCGACATCGAGGCGCTGTTCGCCATCACGGGCAACGACCGTCCGTATCCGTTCTATCTGCCCGCGTACACGGCAGTTGCCTGGTATCACCACCAGATTCCGGCCTCACGCGAACTGAAGCCCCTGCTCGAGGATGCCCGCGCCTTCGCAGTCGGCCCGTACCTGTCGGCGCTGACGAAGGGCGATACGCTCACCGACGAGGAACGCGACCAGCTCGCGGCGCGTCTTCACGAATACACGGGGCTGTCGCCGGAGTATCTGAAAGCGGCGCGCTTCCGGGTCTCGGAGGCCATGTTCGCCAAGCAGCTGCTGGCGGCGCAGGAGTTGACGGTCGGCCGACTCGATGGGCGCTTCAAGGGACCCACGATCGATCCGCTCGCCAAGGAAATGCACTACGACCCGCAATCGACCGGGATCGCGCCCGCCTTCGTCGCGGCCTTCCTGGACTACTACTATCGGGACCTGAACGCGCCGCGCGAGCGCACCTACCGCCCGACGCACTTCGAGCTGTGGAGACAGTGGAAATGGGAACACCGGCCGCCCGTGGGCCAATTCCCTCAACCGCTGGTGAACACGACCCCGGATCTGGGACACGCGATGACGCTGAACCCGGGTCTGCGCGCTCTGATTCTGAATGGATACTACGACCTGGCAACGCCGTTTTTCGCGACCGAGTACGTGGTCGCGCATCTGGGCCTGCCGGCATCGCTGCGCGATCACGTGCAGATGAAGTACTACGAGGCCGGCCACATGATGTACGTGCACCCGCCCTCGTTGCACCAGATGAAGGCGGACCTGGCCGAGTTCATCGACGCCAGCAGCCGGCATTGAGTGGACGCCCTCACCCCCCTGCTTCGCCGGGCGTAGCCCGGCTTCGCAGGGCGAGCCGTCCCCTCTCCCGCTGCGCGGGCGAGGGGCGATCCACTGCCCGTCATTTAACGCGGACGCTCAGCGGAGCGCCCGGATACAACGCGGCCCGCGAGATCGTGCGCGACCTGGTCGCCTGAAGCGTGCGCCCTCACCCCCGCCCCTCTCCCGCTGCGCGGGCCAGGGGCGATACGGCGTGCCCTTGCGGAAGGCTCACGCACTTGCGGCGCCCGATCGCCCCTCG
>DATKFG010000041.1:0-6556 GCA_035511515.1 Burkholderiaceae bacterium
GATAGCGCTCGAATTTGGCTGCCTTTTGTTTGTCGGAGAAGGCGACATAGGTGATGAGGTGCCAGGGTTTGAACTGGGCGGTGTGCGGTAGCTTGCCGGAGTTGTGCTCGGTTAGGCGTTGCTTCAGGTTTGCTGTGAGGCCGACGTAGCGTCGGCTTGGGCTGCGGGAGCTTGTCAGCAGGTAGACGTAGTGCATCCCAAGAGGGTAGATGTGTTGATGCCGTCCGGGATGTGGATCTTCCGGCTGGCTAGTTCTGGGGATTCATTGCGTCCGGGACGCGTACAGCCCTCCTTCGCTGCTTCGCAGCTTCGGAGGGCAAATTAAAAGGGCCCCAACAGGGCCCTTTTAATTTGGCGGAGACGGACGAGTCAATAGTCCGCACCAGTGCTCGATCTCCAGGGCACTCGCGTCCATACCCCCGTTTTTCCCCCGGCGCCAGGGCGGCCGGCTGCATCCATGTGCACTCTCCCCCGAGGGCCACGAAGCCGGTCGTGCAGTCCGGCGCACGTCAGTGCATGTAGGTGCAGGGCATCTTGTGCGGCTACCCCCGAGAGCTGAATCAAATGCTTTCCATCGCCTGACCGCGCTGAGAACGCTCGCCCGGCCGGGTGGCGATCCGCTCGACCCGCGCGATCGGGTCATCGATGCGGATGGTACGGAAACCGGGGCGCCGGGGCGCATCCGCCCGCCTCAGGCGAGCTCCGCCACTGCGTCGTCCTCGGCATCGAGTCCGAGGAAGCCGCCGCTCTGCCGCGCCCACAGGCGTGCATACAGTCCGCCGCGGGCGAGCAGGCCGCGGTGGTCGCCCATTTCGACGATAAGCCCGCGATCGAGGACGACCAGCCGGTCGAGCGCGGCGATCGTCGACAGGCGGTGCGCGATCGCCACGACGGTCTTGCCCTCCATCAGCCGGTAGAGGCTCTGCTGGATCGCGGCTTCGACCTCGGAGTCGAGCGCGCTGGTCGCCTCGTCGAGCAGCAGGATCGGCGCGTCCTTCAGCATCACGCGCGCGATTGCGATGCGCTGCCGCTGGCCCCCCGAGAGCTTGACTCCCCGCTCGCCGACGTGCGCGTCGTAGCCGCGTCGACCCTTCGCGTCGGCCAGCCCGGTGATGAACCCGTCCGCCTCCGCGCGGCGGGCCGCGGCGATCATCTCGGCGTCGGTGGCGTCGGGCCTGCCATACAGGATGTTGTCGCGCACCGATCGGTGAAGCAGCGACGTGTCCTGCGTCACCATGCCGACCTGCGCGCGCAGGCTCGTCTGGGTGACGCCTGCGATGTCCTGGCCGTCGATCAACACCCGGCCCGACTCGACGTCGTAGAAGCGCAGCAGCAAGTTGACGAGCGTCGACTTGCCCGCCCCCGACCGGCCGACCAGCCCAACTTTCTCGCCCGCGTGAATCAGCAGTGAGAAGTCGTCGATGACCGACTGCTGCGAACCGTAGCCGAAGCTGACATGCTCGAAGCGGATCTCGCCGTGCGAGGCCTGCAGCGGCGGCGCGCCCGCCTGGTCCGTGACCGCATGCGCGCGCGTCAGAGTGTTGATGCCGTCCTGCACTGTGCCAATCTGCTCGAACAGCGACGCCATCTCCCACATCACCCAGTGCGAGATGCCGTTCAGGCGCAGCGCCATCGCGGTCGAGGCCGCGACTGCGCCGACGCCGACTTGACCTTCGGTCCACAGCCATAGCGCGGTGCCAGCGGTGCCGACGATCAGCAGTATGTTGAGCAGGTGGATCCCCGTCTCGAAGCCGGTCACGAGACGCATCTGCCCGTACACTGTGATCATGAACTCCTGCATCGCGCCGCGCGCGTAGCTCGCCTCGCGGCGGCCGTGCGAGAAGAGCTTCACCGTCGCGATGTTCGTATACGCGTCGGTGATGCGCCCGGTCATCAGCGAGCGGGCATCGGCCTGGGCGCTCGCGGCGCGTCCGAGCCGCGGCACGAAGTACCTGAGCATCAGCGCGTACAGTGCGAGCCAGCCCAGGAACGGCCACAGCAGCCAGCGGTCGAAGCCCCCCGCCACCAGCGCGATCGTCACGAAGTAGATCACGACGAACACCACCATGTCGGCGACGATCATCACCGAGTCGCGCACCGCGAGCGCGGTCTGCATCACCTTAGCCGAGACGCGGCCGGCGAACTCGTCCTGGTAGAAGCCGATGCTCTGGCCGAGCATCAGCCGGTGGAAGTTCCAGCGCAGCCGCATCGGGAAATTGCCGGCCAGCGTCTGCTGCTTGATCATCGCCTGCAGCCCCACCACGCCGACGCTCGCCAGCAGAACGGCGGCAAGCAGCAGCAGGTTGCCGCGCTCCTCGTGCCACAGACGCGACGGCTCGACCTTGCCGAGCCAGTCGACGATCCGACCGAGAAACGCAAACAGGATCGCTTCGAACGCCCCGATGACCGCGGTCAGCGCGGTCATCAATGCGATGTGCCGCCGCAGGCCCCGTGTGCACTCCCAGATGAAGGCCATCAGCCCGCGCGGCGGCACCGCCGGCGCCGACTCGGGATAGGGATCGACCAGGCGTTCGAAGAAACTCAGCACGTCGGTGGGTTTCCGGGCGCCCGCCCGGCGCGCGACCTCCTGCTGCGCATGATACCGGCCAGTCCCGCCGAAGACGACAAGGGGCGGGATACTGGTGGACTGACTCGCCAGTTGTCAGATCGACGACTCAGAATCTTTCACCCGCGCTGTAAATCGGGTTCAGTTCCGTGCAGTGCAGCCGATAACTGTGCTCGCCCGGCGATCTCAAGGGCAGCCGGGCGTCAGGAATTTGACGCTAACTCCTTTTGCTCTAGAGAGGCGCCCATCCAGGGTCGCCAGCGGCAGCCTGAGCGCCTCGGCCACTGCGACATACCAGGCATCGTAGCTAGTAACGGTATGACGCAGTTCCCAGATCCGCTCGGCGAACGGTTCGAAGGAAAACAGCTCCAAGTCGAGCTGCATAAGATCCTCATGCGCCGCGTTCGCCTCGGGCGTCGTCAGTTGCTTCGCCAGTTCCAGACGGCGTAGTATGTTCGTCGCCTCGACTCTCGCCAATTCGGGCGCATGAAGTGGGCCGCGCGCCAGAACCTCCTCCGCCCACGTTCCGTTCGCCCCCGTATCGACGAGCGCCGCGACCAGCACGGATGAGTCAACGACGATGCTCACCGCCGATCAGCGTCGCGGTGCTGAAGTATCTGCTTTGAAGAAAGGCGAGTCTGAGCCGCTCGCTTTCTCTTGCGCACCTGCTGCAACCAGGCATCTACCGACGGGCGAGCAGCCAGCCGTTCCAGCTCGGTGCGAAGAAACTCCTGCATGGACTTGCCCTGCAGCGCCGCACGCGCGGCCAGTTCATCGCGGACCTTCTCGGGAACCTCGCGGATAGTGATCTGAACCGGCATGCTTTCATAATGCCAGCACTGCAGGCAACCTGCAAGCAGTCGCTGGGCGGTGCAAGCAAGTTATTGATTTAAAAATAAATTCTGGCGGAGACGGACGAGTCAATAACCGGCGCCAGTGCTCGTTCCTCGGCGGTTCGGCTCGATACGCCCGTTTTTCCCCGCACTCTATGACGAACGGTTCTACAAGAGGGCGGGTTGAGACTGCTAGACATTATGGAGACGAGATAACCTGCCCCCTGTCCAGGCCCGCGTTGCAGTTACTCGCCGTAGACGACGATTGCACGCCCTGGAAGCGAGGTTGGCTGCCAGGCCGCGCACTGCTTTTCACTTGCGCTCGCTGCGTGGTTGACGCTTGTCGCGCTCGTGATGCAGTCGGCTGGCGACGTACTCTCTTCTCTGTGACTGGCGGCGGTCTGCTTCTTCTGTATCTCCAAAAGCCGCCGCACTACTTGGGACGCTGACCCACCGCTCGCTGCGGCTCTCCAGGAACGGTCCTCGAACTTCGCCTCCGAAATGATCGCGAGCTGTCTTGCCCAGCCACAGACGATTCGACGGACGCTCCCTCCGCCTTGTTTCATCGCTAGGGCAGTGCAATAAGTCAGCTCCCTTCAGTACCGGACGTTCGCCCTCCCCGCTCGCTTCGGTCACTGTCGACCCGATGCAGCCATACGCGCTGCGGCAAAGCGGACCCTCGCGCCCAGTGTCAACTAATAGTCAGGAACCCTCATCCAACCACGCACGCGCCTGGGCGATCGCCTCCTCATATGAAAGTGAGCGGCCCGCAGACTCGGCGGCGGTGAAAGCCGGGTCACCTAGCGCACCTCGCGTCCGCGCGATAACCGGCGTCAGGAACGCTTCGTCCGCCCGGTCGCGGCGAGAACCCATTTGCGCCCATAGCGCCTCGGTTGCCCCAAAGAGCCATGCGGCGCACTTCCACTCACACGAAGAGGCCGCAAGCCCAGCCGAACATGACAAATGCACAGCGCCAACCCGCTTCGACTCGATCTCCTCGGCGATGGCAAGCCCCTCGCGCACCAACCCGCGGGCGCGATCGCTTAATCCGAGACTGATCGATGTCATTGCGAGGTTGGAAAGACTGATGCCAACGCTGGCGAGATCTCCCCGCTCGCGGTCAAGAGCCAACGCTTCATCGTATAGCACCCGCGCCTCATCCAGTTTCGCCTCCGCAAGGCGCAGATCCGCCAGCCCGCTGAGCGCTTTGGAGAGCTGACGCTTGTTTCCCAGCTGTCGCGAAAGTGCAAGCGACTCTTGCATATGCTCCTTTGCCGTGGCCCAGCTCCCTAGGGCACCGAACACCCACCCCAGCAACCGGTGCGCTTCGGCCTCTCTTCCCCTGTCGCCGATCTCCTTGGCGATAGACAGGCTCGTCTCCCCGTGATCTTTGGCCTCTCCGTAACGGCCCATAAAATAGCCGGCATCGCCCGCAAGCCAGAGCGCGCGGCACCGAGCGAGGCTGCGCCCCTGGGCCCCAGGCCGCGCCAGGGCCTCTGTGGCCACCCGATGTTCCAGCGCTATCAGGCCGCGATGCACTAGGTACTGACGCAGCGCGAAGACCAGCCGCAACCCCAGTTCGTCGCCGTTCTTGGCGTGATCGCACCAAGCATGCGCCGCCAGAAGGTTTTCGCGCTCCTGGTCAATCCGTGCGAACCACGCGCGTTGTTCCGGGCCGACAAGCTCCGGCTCGGCCTGCTCGGCAAGCGCCACGTAAAACTCGAGATGGCGATTACGCGCAGCCTCGTCCTCGCCGGCCTCGTGCAACCGGTCCTGCGCGTACTGGTGCACCGTTTCCAGCATCGAGTAGCGCGTCGTGCCCCCCTCGACACGGTGCGTGGTAATAAGTGACTGGTCGGCCACACGCGAGAGCAGGTCCAGCACCGCGTACTCGTCCTTCGGCTCACCGGCCACGTGCACCGCACCACTCAGGGTCCAGCCACCAAGAAACACCGACAGCCGCTGCAGCAGCCGCTGCTGGTCGGGCGCGAGATGGTCGTAGCTCCACTGGATCGTGGCCAGCAGCGTCTGTTGCCGTGCCATGGCGGTCTTGCTGCCTCCTGTTAGCAGCCGGAACCGGTCGTCGAGCCTGGCGCGGATTTCGTCCACCGAAAGCATTCTCACGCGGGCTGCGGCCAGTTCGATAGCCAGCGGAATGCCGTCCAGTCTTCGACAGATCTCGGCCACCGCGTCGCCTGTGTCGTCTGCCAGCGAGAACTTGGCGACCGACAGTTGTGCCCGCTCAACAAAGAGTCGCACCGCTTCACGGGCTTCCAGTGCTTGAGGATCGAGCTTCGATCCGGGTGGTGGAAACGACAGCGAACGAACAGTGACGGTGCGCTCACCGGGAATACTTAACCCTTCGCGGCTGGTAGCCAACACGCGTACGCCTCGGGCGGCGCCAATCACCCGCTGGACCAAAGCCGCGCATGCCGCCACCAGATGCTCGCAGTTGTCGAGGACCAGCAGCATGTGTTGACTGGCAAGGCGGTCGCAAAGCGTGTCGATGATCGGCCGGTCATTCTCCTCTCGAATCCCGAGCAGCGTTGCAACCGTCAGTGCCACGCGCTCTGCGTCAAAGAGAGGCGCAAGATCGACATAGCACACGCCGTCCGGAAACGAGGACAGCACCCGTTCAGCGAGTTCGATCGCGAGGCGCGTCTTGCCGCAGCCGCCGATACCGGTCAAGGTTAGCAGCCGAGTCTCGCCAAGCAGAATGGCGTATTCGTCGAGATCATCTTCGTGGCCGATGAAACTGGTCAGGAGTTGCGGCAGGTTGTGTCGCTTTGCCACGGGCGGTGATGACGATTCGCTGGAAAGGGCGATTTCCAGCGTAAGGCGATAGCCGCGGCCCGCTACGGTGGCGATGGCCCCCGCCCCCAGAACCTTGCGCAGTGTGGAGACCTGGACCTGCAGGTTGTTCTCCTCCACGACCAGGTTGGGCCAGACCAGGGCGAGCAATTCATCCTTGGTAACCAGCTGGCCCGCGCGCTCGACCAGGGCCAGCAATACGTCGAACGCCCGGTCACCGAGCGCAACCGGGTGGCCGTCCGCCAGCAACTGGCGTTGGTTCGGTCGCAGTTCAAACGAGCCAAAGCGGTATGCGGGGGCCATGGTTCGGCACGTCGGGAGGATTTGCCGCGAATTTACCCCAACG
>DATKFG010000042.1:0-7958 GCA_035511515.1 Burkholderiaceae bacterium
TCGCGCTAAGCGTCTGACTGCCTCACCCGAGGCTGCCTTCGGCGCCGCGGCCCTCACCCCCCTGCTTCGCCGGGCGTAGCCCGGCTTCGCAGGGCGAGCTCTCCCCTCTCCGGCTGCGCGGGCGAGGGGCGACCGATCACCTGCTGTTTCCCGTCTACGCAGTGGCGCCCGATCGCCCCTCGCCCGCGCAGCGGGAGAGGGGAGGGGGTGAGGGAGTCAGCGCGGGCGCGCGTTTTTTGCCGCGCCGGCGGGCGCGTCAGGGGCGATCGACGGCGCAGACGGCGGCAAGGGCGTGCCCAGCTCGAACGGCATCTTCATTCCGAGCTGATCGAACAGGAAGGCGTCGGCGTCGGCCATCTGGCTGGCGCGGATCGACAGCGAGCTGTCGACTCCGTGACCGGCTCGCGCGTTCACGCTCAGCATGACCGGCCACCCCGACACTGTCGCCGCCTGCAGGCGCGCGACCATCTTGCGCGACTGCATCGGGTTCACACGTCCGTCGTTTTCGCCCGTCATCATCAGCACGGCCGGATACTTCGTGTCGTCCGTCACCTGGTGGTAGGGCGAGTAGGCGTACAGCGCGCGGAACTGCTGCTCGTTCTTCACGCTGCCGAACTCGGTCGTGTTGAACACACCGTTCGGATCGAGCTCGACCCGCAGCATGTCGTAGATGCCGACGCGCGACACCACGGCGCGGAACAGCTCGGGATGCTGGGTCAGCGATGCGCCCACCAGCAGCCCGCCGTTGCTGCCGCCCACCGCCGCCAGATGACCTTCCGATGTGTACTTCTGCGCGATCAGATAGCGGGCCGCCGCCGCGAAATCGTCGAACACGTTCTGCTTCTGGGTCAGCGAGCCCTGCCGGTGCCACACCTCGCCGTACTCGCCGCCGCCGCGCAGATTGGCGATCGCGTACACGCCTCCGGCGTCGAGCCACAGCCGCGCTTCGGGGCCCAGAAAGCGCGGCGTCAGGCTGATGCCGTAGCCGCCGTAGCCCGTCAGAAGCGTCGGATGGGTCCCGTCGAGCACGATGTCCTTGCGCCGCACGATGCTCAGGGGCACCTTGGTCCCATCCTTCGAAGCGGCAAACTCGCGCACGACCACCGCATCGGCGAAGGACACCGGGCTGGTCTGCACCAGCAGCGTCTCGGACGCGGTGGCGCTGGCTTCGTCGTACCTCGAAAAGTAAGGCGGCCGCAGGTAGGTGCTGATCGAATACAGCAGCGTGCCGTCGCCCAACGGCTCGACCTGGTCCACCGTGGCCAGGTCGGGAAGCGGCAGCACGCCCTGCGGAATGCCTTCGTGATCGAACACCGCCACGCGCGAGGGGCCGCCATCCAATTCGCGCACATACAGTCCCTTGGCGGTGACGATCACCGGCTCGCCGCCGGTCCTGGGGCCAGCCTGTATCACGAACTCCGACTCCGGAACGATCAGCCGCGCATGGTCCAGGGTCAGTTCGTCCAGATCCAGTTTCAGCAACCTGCCGCGAGGCGCGTCCTTGCGCGACACCAGGTACATCGCCTTGTCCGCTCCGATCGCGGCCGCGACCACCTGGTCCTCGAAGCGCGCCACGTGGTGCACGCGACCGTCCGGCCCGATCACGTAGTGCTCGAATTCGCCGCCGTCGCCGTTGGCGACCGTCACCAGCAGAAAGTTGGGGTTGAAGCGGTTGTCCAGGAAGATCTCGGCGACCTTCGGGAACTCACGGCCCAGCACATAGGCGTCCTTGGACGGTTTGTCCCCGATCCGGTGAAAGTAGACCTTCTGAAAAAAATGCTGCTCCGCGGCCGGCCGCTCGGGCCCGGGATAACGCGTGTACCAGAATCCCCGTGAATCGGAGCGCCAGGCGAGGCTGCCGCCGGCGGTCGGGTACTGCACCGCGGATATCACTTCGCCGACCTGACGTCGGCTCGCCACGTCGAACAGGTGCAGCGTGCCGATCTCGCTGCCGTTGTCCGACAGCGAGACCGCAACCAGCCTGCCGTCCGGCGACGGTACGAACCAGTCGATCGCGGTCGTGCCCTTCGGGTTGATCGCGTTCGGGTCGACGATCACGCGCACTTTGGCCGGGTCCGGCTCCCGTGGCAGCACCGCGATCATCCGCTGCTGCTTGGGCGGCTGGCTGTACAACGCGAAGAGCCGGTCGCCCACCAGGCGCAACGAGGAAAACGAGGCGGAGGTCTTGGAGATCTGGCGCCACAGTCGATCGTAGATCGGCTTGCGCACGGCCAGCCCGTCCAGGTACTTGCGGCAGCGCGCGTCCTGCGCGGCGACCCAGCGCTTCACCGACGGGTCATCCCCGTTCTCCAACCACCGGTACGGATCGTCCACCCGGACGTCGAAGTAGTTGTCCAGCACATCGTGTGCCGCAGTGGGCGGGGCGCCTCGGTCGATGGCTTGCGCGCCGCTGCACCACAGGGCCAGGCCACCGATGTAGACCGACCAAATCGCTCCCGCCATCGAGGTCTTTTGTGTCACTCTTGTCTCCGGAATTGGTCACTGACCCGAATTTTTCTTCCGCAATCGAATTGTGATGCAGCTGCATGCGTCGCGCGCGCAAGCCCGCACAGCCGGCAGTAGGATTGATCGGCCGCGTTTTGGAGGGATTCGCATGTTCGCGATGCAGCTCGCGCGCCCCGGGCAGCCCTTACGGCCGTCGCAGCGCCCCGATCCGGTACCGGGTCCGGGCCAGATCCTGATCTGCGTGTCGTGCTGCGGTGTGTGCCGCACCGACCTTCACATCGTCGATGGAGAGCTGGCGGCGCTCGATCACCCGGTCGTGCCGGGCCACGAGATCGTCGGCCGGGTGATCGCGCGCGGCAGCCGGGTCGATCATCCGGCGGTGGGCGAGCGGGTCGGCGTTGCCTGGCTCGGTTGGACCTGCGGCCAGTGCGAAGCCTGCCGGGCAGGACGGGAAAACCTGTGCCCCAACGCACAATTTACCGGCTATCACCGGGACGGCGGCTACGCGGACCTGGCGCTGGCCGATGCCCAATATGTCTTCAGGCTGCCGGACCGCTATTCGGACCAGCAGGCAGCGCCGCTTCTGTGCGCCGGACTGATCGGATACCGCGCGCTGAGTTTTGCCGGCCAGGCGCAGCGCCTCGGCATCTACGGGTTCGGCGCGGCCGCGCACATCATTGCGCAGGTCGCACGCGCCCAGGGGCGCGACATCTTCGCTTTCACGCGGCCCGGGGACCTTGCGGGCCAGACCTTCGCGCTCGAGCTGGGTGCGGTGTGGGCCGGCGGGTCGGATCAAACCCCGCCCCGCTCGCTGGAAGCCGCACTGATTTTCGCGCCGGTGGGCGCGCTGGTCCCGACGGCGCTGAAGGCGCTGGCGCCGGCAGGCACCGTCGTATGCGCCGGCATCCACATGTCGGACATCCCGGCATTCCCGTATTCGGACCTCTGGCAGGAACGGCGCATCGTTTCGGTGGCCAATTTGACGCGCAAGGACGGTGACGAGTTCCTGGCGCTGGCGGACCAGACGCCGATCCAGACCCATACCGAGGTGTGGCCTCTGGCGAACGCCAACGAAGCGCTGGCGCGGCTGCGTGAGGGCCGGCTGCGGGGCGCGGCCGTGCTTCGTCCGGATTGCGGCTGATGCGCCCGCCGCGGCCACTGAAACGCTGCGCGCACCGCCTTGCGGCCGGCGGCTAACCAGACACGCCCAGTTCGCGCGTCAGCTTCTCGAAGCGAGCGCGCAACTGCGCCAGCTCGTCCTCGAGGCGGCCCACGTGCGCCTTCAGCGCCGCGAGCTCCGACGCGCTCAGATCGGCTGGACCGAGCGCGTGCGCCTCGGCCGGCGCGGCCTCGTCGGTCGGTGTGCCCGACAGGCAATGCATCCAGCGCGCCTCGCGTTCGCCGGGCCGGCGTGACAGCCGCTTGACCAACGGCCCGCCCTGCTCCTCGGGGCGCGATCCGAGCTCGTCCAGGAACCCCTCCACCGAGGAAATGTCGGCGAAGCGGTGCAGCCGCTCGGTGCCGGTCCGCAGCTCGGCGCTGGTCTGTGCGCCGCGCAGCATCAGCGCAGCCAGCAGCGCCACCGCCTGGTCGGGCACCCTGAGCACGCGCCCGACGTTGTGCGAATAGCGCGCCACGCGCATACCGCTGGATTCGATCACCAGCGTTCTGGCCTTCAACGAATCCACCGCGGCCTGCACTTCGGCGTCGGTCACTTCGATCACGGGGTCCCGGTTGCTCTTCTGGTTGCAGCCGGACGTCAGCGCGTTCAGCGACAGCGGATACGTATCGACGACCGTGCGCTCCTTCTCGACCAGCACGCCCAGCACGCGCGTCTCCAGCAGCGACAGCAGGGGCAGCGTCAAATTCATATCCGAACCTCACCGCCCACGGCATTCACCAGCATCGCACTAGCCTCCAATGAATCGAGGTGCGCGTGCCGCGCGGAACGCGGCCACGCCCTCGCGGTAATCCAGGCTGCCGCCCAGCTCGCGCAGAAACGCCCCTTCCAGCTCCAGGCTGGCCTCCAGCGTTTGGGTGGCCGCTGCCTGCATCGCCTGCTTGGTGCGCGCAAAAGCGAGCGTCGGCCCCGCCGCCAGGCGGGCTGCCAGCTCGAGCGCGCGCGCGCCCAGCTGATCGTCCGGCACGCATTGCCAGATCAGTCCCCAGGCCTGGGCCTCGGCGCCCGAGAGCGACTCTCCGAGCAGCGCCAGGCCCATCGCCCGGGCCGGGCCAACCAGCCGCGGCAGGGTCCAGGTGCCTCCGGCGCCGGGCAGCAGCCCGAGACGGCAGAACGGCTGCACGAAGCTCGCCGAACGCGCCGCGATCACGACGTCGCAGGCCAGCGCGATGTTGGCCCCGGCGCCCGCGGCGACGCCGTTGATGGCCGCCACGACCGGAACCGGAAGGTCGCGAATGCCCAGCACGATCGGCCGGTAGCCGTGCTCGATCACCGCGCCCAGATCGACCGGACCCAGCGCCGGGTCGACCGATTCGTCATCCAGATCCTGACCGGAGCAGAACGCACGTCCGGCGCCGGTCAGCAACAGGCAGCGCACCGCCGGATCCAGCCGCACCTGCCCCAGCGCGTTGCTCAACTCGGCCAGCATCGGGCGCGACAGGCTGTTCAGGCGATCGGGCCGATGCAGCGTAACCGTGGCAACGCCCTGCGCGATCTGAAGCTGGATGGTCTCGAACGGCTGCGACATGGGCAAAGTTGGGCTTCGCGCCAGTTTATCGGGATTTCGTCGCATTGACGGGGTGGCCAGGCGGTCCGCGTTGATAGAATCCGCGATCGCTTGCGTGGCACTCGAGATGGACCTGGAACAAGCCCGGCTGAACATGATCGAGCAGCAGATCCGGCCGTGGGACGTGCTCGACCAGTCCGTGCTGGATCTGTTGTACACGGTCCGGCGCGAAGAGTTCGTGCCACCGCAGCTGCGCGCCCTGGCGTTCGCCGACCTGGAGTTGCCGCTGAAGATCGATGGCGTCGACACGGGCGAGGTGATGATGGCCCCCAAGGTCGAAGCGCGGCTGTTGCAGGAGCTGGGCATCCAGACGCACGAAACGGTGCTGGAAGTCGGCACCGGATCGGGCTACATGGCGGCACTGGCCGCCCACCGCGCCCACTCGGTGCTGTCGATCGAGATCGATCGGCGCCTGTACGCGTTCGGGCTGGCAAACCTGAACCGCGCCGGCATCCGCAACGTGCGGGTCGAGTCGGGCGATGGCGCCGTGGGGTGGAGCGAGCGCGCGCCGTACGACGTCATCATCATGTCGGGATCGTTGCCGGTGCTGCCGGATGTGCTGCTCGCGCGGTTGAAAGTCGGCGGGCGCCTGGCGGCCATCGTCGGCGATGCGCCGGTGATGACCGCGCAAGTCGTCACGCGCCTGTCCGAGAGCGCCTTAGACACGCTGGCACTGTTCGAGACGTGCCTGAAGCCGCTGCGCAACGCCTGGCGGCCCGACCCGTTCCGCTTCTGAGGCGGACCGCAAACGAGGACGGATGTCGCGGGGATGAGGCAGCTGTCGGTGGCCGAGCTGGCGCAGTGGCTGGCCGATTCGCGGCGCCCGCGGCCGCTGCTGCTCGATGTGCGCGAGCCGTGGGAGTTTGCGCTGTGCCGCATCGAAGGCTCGGAGCCGGCGCCGCTGGGAACCCTGACGCAACGGCTGGCGTCGATCGACCTGGAGCAACCCGTCGTGTGCATCTGCCACCACGGCACGCGCAGCTTCCACGCCGGCCTCGCGCTGGAGCGCCAAGGCTGCCGTGATGTCTACAACCTGGTCGGCGGGGTCGACGCCTGGGCGCGCCAGATCGACCCGTCGGTCGCCATATACTGACTTGCGAGGAGCCGGCGCAGCCGGCCGGGAGGAAGGGCCATGGTTTCACAACGCGCGGCGCGCTCGTGCCTGATTGCGCTGGCACTGACGGGTGCAGGTTCGGCCGCCAGCGCCGCCAGCAACGACCTGGCCTCGGTGCTGAACGAGGCGCTCGCCAACGACCCGGTATTCGCCTCGGCGGGCTTTGCCCAGCAGGCCTCCCGCGAGGCCGAGCCGCAGGCGCGCGCTGCCCTGCTGCCCAACATATCGCTGTCGACTTCCATCACGGAGACCCGGCAAGGCGTGCGATCCGACAACACTCAGATCGAGCCGAGTTTCACCCAGAACTTCACCGCCTGGGGCCCGACCCTTCAGGTCGCGCTTCCCCTGTACCGGGCCCAGCTGTGGGACGCTCTGTCGCAGTCCAAGCTGATGGTCCGGCAGAGCGAATTGCAGTATGCACAGGCTCGCGAAGATCTGGTCGTGCGGGTGGCACAGGCGTATTTCGACGTGCTGGCGTCGCACGATGCGCTGGTCGCGATCCAGACCAACAAGCAGGCGATCTCCGAGCAGCTGGCGCAGGCGCAGCGCGAATTCGAGGTCGGCACCAAGACGATCGTCGACACCCACGAGGCCAAGTCCCGCTACGACCAGGCGGTGGCGCAGGAGCAGGTGGCGCTGGGCGATCTGATCGTCAAAAAGAGCACGCTGCGCGCGATCATCGGGCGCGACCCCGGCGAGCTGGCACCGCTGCGCGATACGCCTTCGCTGGTGCCGCCGCAGCCGGCCGACGTGGAAACGTGGGCCCACAACGCCGAAGACGGCAACTTCACGGTGCTGGCCGCGCGCGCGGTCTCGGAGATTGCGCATCGCGAGACCCGGCGCGCGCACGACGCGTACCGGCCGACGGTCGACCTGAGCGGCAGCGTGCAGTGGCAGCACGCCACCAACATCACTCCGCTGACCTTCGTCAACGGAAGCACCAACATTGTGGCGTTCGGCACCAATACGACGACCGGAGCGATCGGACTGATCGCGACCGTGCCGCTGTACACGGGCGATCTTCTGCAAAGCCGAATCCGGGAGGCGCGCGCCAACGAGAGCCGCGCCGAGCAGGACCTGGAGGCGGCCCGCCGCAACGCGGCGCAGCTGGCGCGGGTGGCCTACACGGGCACCGACTACGGCTTGTCGCAGGTGCGGGCGCTGGAGTCGGCCGAGGTATCCGCTAAAACCCAGCTGGAATCGACGCGGGTCGGATACGAGGTGGGCGTGCGGATCAACCTGGATGTACTGAACGCGAACACGCAGCTGTTCAACACCCAGCGCGACCTGAAAAAGGCGCGCTACGACTTCCTGGTCAACGGGCTGCGCTTGAAGGCTGCTTCGGGGACGCTTCAGGACCGGGACGTGCAGGCGGTTAACGCGTTGCTGCAGCGCTGACTCGCCCTCACCCCCTCCCCTCTCCCGCTGCGCGGGCGAGGGGCGATACGGCGTGTCGGTGCGAATGCCTGCGCGCTTGCGACGATCGGTCGGCCCTCACCCCCGTCCCCTCTCCCGCTGCGCGGGCGAGGGGCGATACGGCGTGTCGGTGCGAACGCCTGCGCGCTTGCGACGATCGGTCGGCCCTCACCGACTCCCCTCTCCCGCTGCGCGGGCGAGGGGCGATACGGTGT
>DATKFG010000043.1:0-29618 GCA_035511515.1 Burkholderiaceae bacterium
ACGCGGCTGCCCGAAATAGATGTCGCCGGTCAATTCGCGCACGATCAGGATGTCCAGCCCCTCGACCAGCTCGCGCTTGAGCGTCGAGGCGTCCTCCAGCCCGGCAAATACGGTGGCCGGCCGCAGGTTGGCGAAAACGCCCAGTTCCTTGCGCAGGCGGAGCAACCCCTGCTCGGGCCGGGCGGCGCGCGGGGCCGCATCGAAGCGCGGATCGCCCACGGCGCCGAACAGTATCGCGTCGGCCAACCGGGCCGTCGCCAGCGACTGGCGCGGCAGCGGATCGCCGTCCCGGTCGACGGCGGCCCCTCCGATCACGGCTTCGAGAAACTCGAACTGCAGCTCTTCGAGGGTACCGACCGCCTTGAGCACCCGCACCGCCTCGGCCACCACCTCCGGGCCGATGCCATCGCCAGCCAGCACCGCAACGCGCGCCCGCTTCACTGCCCGCTCCGGACGGGCGCGCGTACCGTGGCCAGCCAGGGCATCTGCGCCAGCCGCTGCTGCTCGAAGGCACGGATCCGCTCGGCATGAAGCAGCGTCATCGCGATGTCGTCCCACCCGTTCAGAAGACACTGGCGGCGGAACGCGTCGATCTCGAAAGCAAACGCCTCGCCCGCCGGCGTCGTGACCAACTGCGCCGCCAGATCGACGCTGAGCCGATAGCCGGGCTGCGCCTGTTCCTCGGCGAACAGGCGCTCGACCACCGCTTCGGACAACGCCACCGGCAGCAAACCGTTTTTCAGGCAGTTGCTCTGGAAGATCTCGGCGAAACTGGGCGCGATCACGACCCGGAAGCCGAACTCCAGCAGCGCCCATGGGGCATGCTCGCGGCTGGATCCGCAGCCGAAATTGCGCCGCACGAGCAGGATCGATGCACCCTGGTAGCGCGGCAGGTTCAGCACGAAGTTCGCGTTGGGCTGGCGCGTGCCCACGTCCTGGCCGGGCTCGCCGTGATCCAGGTAGCGCCACTCGTCGAACAGGTTGACGCCGAAGCCGGTGCGCCGGATCGATTTGAGAAACTGCTTCGGAATGATCTGGTCGGTGTCGACGTTGGCCCGATCCAGCGGAGCCACCAGGCCGGCGTGGCGGCTGAATGCCTGCATCAGCGGATTCCGCGCACGTCGACGAAGCGCCCAGCCAGCGCCGCGGCCGCGGCCATGGCCGGACTGACCAGGTGCGTGCGTCCTCCGGCGCCCTGGCGGCCCTCGAAGTTGCGGTTCGAGGTGGACGCGCAGCGTTCGCCGGCCCCGAGGCGGTCATCGTTCATCCCCAGGCACATCGAGCAGCCCGGCTCGCGCCACTCGAAGCCGGCCTCCACGAAGACCCGATCCAACCCCTCGGCCTGCGCCTGCGCCTTCACCAGCCCCGAGCCGGGCACGACCAGCGCCTGGCGCACGGATGAAGCCACGCGCCGGCCCCGCACGATGTTGGCCGCTTCACGCAGATCCTCGATGCGCGAGTTGGTGCACGAGCCGATGAATACCTTGTCGATCCGGATGTCGGTCAACGGCACCCCGGGCGTCAACCCCATGTATTGAAGCGCCCGCTCGATGCCGGCGCGCCGGACCGCGTCACGCTCGCGTGCCGGATCCGGCACGCTGCCGCCGATCGAGCACACCATTTCGGGCGACGTGCCCCAGGTCACCTGCGGCTCGACCCGGCTTGCGTCGATCCGGACCACCCGGTCGAAGTGGGCGTCCGGGTCCGAGTGCAGCGTGCGCCAGTGTGCCACCGCCGCGTCCCATTGCGTACCGGTTGGAGCCAATGCGCGGCCGCGCACGTAATCGATGGTGAGCTGGTCCACGGCCACCATGCCGGCGCGCGCCCCCGCTTCGATCGACATGTTGCACAACGTCATGCGCGCCTCGATCGACAGGCCCCGCACCGTGCTGCCGTCGAACTCGATCACGAATCCGGTGGCCCCCGCCGTGCCGATGCGGCCGATCAGGTCGAGTACCAGGTCCTTGGCGCTGACACCCGCGCACAGCGTCCCGTCGATCTGCACCAGCAGGTTCTGCGCCTTCCTGGCCATCAGCGTCTGCGTGGCCAGCACGTGCTCGACCTCCGACGTTCCGATGCCGAACGCCAGCGCCCCCAGCGCCCCGTGCGTGTCGGTGTGCGAGTCTCCGCACACCACGGTCATCCCCGGCAAGGTCGCGCCCAGTTCCGGCCCGATCACGTGCACGATGCCCTGCTGCGGATCCCGGAACGGAAAATAGGCGGCCGCCCCGAAGCGCAGGATGTTGGCGTCCAGGGTGACGATCTGCTCGCGCGAGACGGCGTCGGCGATGCCCTCGAGCCCGTTTTCCCAGCCGCGCGTGGGCGTATTGTGGTCCGCGGTGGCGATGATCGAGGATGCGCGCCAGGGCTGCCGCCCGGCCAGCCGCAAGCTCTCGTACGCCTGCGGACTCGTCACCTCGTGAACCAGGTGCCGGTCGATGTAGAGCAGCGTGGTGCCGTCGGGCTCGACGTGTACGACGTGCTCATCCCACAGTTTGTCGTAAAGCGTACGCGGGGCGGCCAGCACGTGCGAATCCCGATGCGAAGTCCGGTTGGATTATGCCATCCTCCTTCGCGCTGACGCGCTACGGGGGACTCGTCCTGCGCAGCGCGCGGGCCGAGCGAAGCAGGACGCGTCCTGCGTAGCTCGCGCAGCGAGCGAAGCAGGATCAGTCGGGCGGAGCCGCTGGCAGCGGCGCCAGCTCGTGCCGCACGTCGGCGTTCTGGGCACGCTGCAACAGCGCCTGGTCCATCAGCACCAGGGCCAGCATCGCCTCCGCGATCGGCGTGGCGCGGATGCCCACGCACGGATCGTGCCGCCCCTGGGTGGCGACGATCACGGAGCGATAGTCCAGATCGACCGACCGGCGCGGCAGCCGGATGCTCGAGGTCGGCTTCAGCGCAATGCGCACCTCGATGTCCTGCCCGGTCGATATCCCGCCCAGAACGCCGCCGGCCTGGTTGGACGCGAAGCCGTCGGGCGTGAGCTCGTCGCTGTGCTGGCTGCCGCGCTGGGTGGCCGCAGCGAACCCGGCTCCGATCTCCACTCCCTTGACCGCGTTGATCCCCATCATCGCGTAGGCGATGCGGGCGTCGAGCTTGTCGTACAGGGGACTGCCCAGGCCGGCCGGTACGTGCGAAGCGAGCACCCGTATCACGGCGCCGCACGAATCGCCGCTGCGCCTGAGCTCGTCCAACCGGGCCTCCAGCTGCGCAACGCTTTGCTGGCTGGCCGCGAAAAACGGATTGGTATCGACCATTTCCCACGATTCGAACGGCACGGCCAGGTCGCCCAGCTGCTGCAGGTGGCCGCGGATGCGGGTGCCGAAGGTCTGTCCGAGCCATTTGCGGGCGATGGCGCCGGCTGCGACCATCGGCGCGGTCAGCCGGGCCGAGGCGCGCCCGCCGCCGCGCGGATCCCGTATTCCGTATTTGCGCCAATAGGTGTAGTCGGCGTGGCCCGGGCGAAAGGTCCGGGCCAGCTCCGTGTAGTCGCTGCTCCTTGCGTCCTCGTTGCGGATCAACAGAGCGATCGGGGTGCCGGTCGTGCCGCCCTCGTACACGCCGGAAAGGATCTCGACCCGATCCGATTCGCGCCGCTGCGTGACGTGACGCGAGGTGCCGGGCTTGCGCCGGTCAAGGTCCGGCTGCAGGTCGGCTTCGGACAGTGGCAGTCCGGGAGGACAGCCGTCGACGATGCAACCGATCGCCGGGCCGTGCGACTCGCCGAAATTGGTCACGCACAACAGCTGGCCGAACGTCGATCCGGACATGCCCCAAGCTTACCGGGAGGCCGAGGGATCCGCCCAGCCCTTTGCCACCTGCGGCGACCCTCACCCCCTCCCCTCTCCCGCTGCGCGGGCGAGGGGCGATACAGCGTGCCTTTGGAACGACTTCGAATCTGCGGCGATGGGTCGCCCCTCGCCCTCGCAGCGGGAGAGGGGAGGGGGTGAGGGCTGCTCAAGAGGCCGCGCTAGCGCCACGCCCCGCGCAGTGCGGCCACCTGCTGCTGCAGCAGCGTTGGCGTGGCGATGGCCGGGTCCAGCGCGGCGCCCACCTCGATGCTCAGCCGCGAAAAGATCCTGCGCAGGGCCCGGATCGGCCGCGGCATTCCCGGCGCGCGACTGAACGCCGAGCCCCACAGGCCCTGAAGCGCCACGGGCACCACGGGCACCGGGTCGCGCTGCAGCACGCGGGTCAACCCGGGCCGAAACGGGTTCAGCTCGCCGTCGTCGGTGATCTTGCCTTCCGGAAAAATGCACACCAGCTGGCCTTCGCGCAGCGCCTGCGATACCTGTTCGAACGCGCGCTCCATGACGGCTTCATCGACGCGGCGCGATGCGATCGGAATCGCCCGCACCTGGCGGAACAGCCACGACATTACCGGCAGGCGGAAGATCGACACGTCCATCACGAAGCGGATCGGACGGGGGCTCACGGCCATCAGCAGCAGGGCGTCGACATAGGACACGTGGTTGCACACGATCAGCGCCGCGCCCTGCTCGGGAATGTGCGACGTTCCGTTGGTGCGGATCTGGTAGATGGAGTGCACCAGCAGCCAGGACAGGAAGCGCAACAGGAATTCCGGCATCAGTCCGTAGATATAAACGGCCACCGCCGCGTTCAACAGCGCGGTCGACAGCAGCAGCTGCGGCACTGTCAGTCCGGCCACGTCGAGCATCACGATCGCATACAGGGACGCCACGATCATGAACAGCGCGTTGATGATGTTGTTGGCGGCGATGATCCGGGCCCGGTGGGTCGGCGCGCAGCGGGTCTGGATCAGCGCGTACAGCGGCACGCTGTACAGGCCGGCGCACGCCGACAGCAGGAAAAGATCCGTCAGGACCCGCCAGTGGCGTGCATGGCCGAAGAACTGTCCGAGCGTCTGCATCTGCGCGTACGGCAGCCCGGAGCAGGCGCAATACAGATCGACCCCGAACACGGTCATCCCGATCGAGCCAAAAGGAACCAGACCGATCTCGACCATCCGGCGCGACAGGCGCGCGCACGCGAGCGAGCCGGCCGCGATGCCCGCGGTGAACGCGCCGGCCAGTACGTTGGCCACCGCCGGGTCGCCTCCCAGAGTGACCTTTGCCAGCGGCGCGAAATGCGTCAGCAGCAGCACGCCGTAGAACCACAGCCAGGAGATCCCGAGCAGCGACAGGAACACGCCCCGGCTCTCGCGGGCGATCTTCACGTTGCGCCAGGTCACCCGCAGCGGGTTCCAGTCGATCCGCAGCCCCGGATCGGGCGGCGGCGTTGGCGGAATACGCTGACTCGCGAGCACGCCGGCGCAGGCCAGCGCCACGCAAGTGGCCGCGCTGTACAGGTGGCCTTGCTCGCCGGTGTCGATCAAGGCGCCGCCCAGCAGCGTTCCCAGCAGGATCGCGACGAAAGTTCCCATTTCGACCAGGCCGTTGCCCGCCACGATCTCAGACGATCCCAGATGCTGCGGCAGATAGGCGTATTTGGCCGGACCGAACAGTGTCGAATGCATGCCCATCAGCAGCGTGCATACGAGCAACGTAACGAAACTCTTTTCGGCGAAGCCCCACGCGCCCAGCAGCATGATGGCGAGCTCGAGCCACTTGACCGCCCGCATCAGGCGCGCCTTGTCGATCCGGTCCGACAACTGGCCGCTGGTGGCCGACAGCAGCAGAAACGGCAGGATGAACACCGCCTGGATCAGGTTGATCGCGGTGGCGGTCGGCAGCGTTGTGTAGGCCGGGCCTCGATAGGTCACCAGCAGGATGAAAGCGAACTTGAAAACGCTGTCGTTGGCGGCGCCCAGGAACTGCGTCCAGAAAAACGGCCCGAAGCGGCGCTCCTTCAGAAGGGCCAGCTGGTTGCCCTGGGTCACCGCGATGCGATGGCCTTGGCCAGCGCCAGGCCCGACAGATAAGCGCCCTCCACCCGAGGGCCGCCGCACCAATCGCCGGCCAGCCCGATGGATTGCGAAGAATCGAAGAGGAATTGTTCCGGCAACGGATTCACCGGCAGCGCCAGGCGCCAGCGGTGCGCGGCCACGGTGGCCTGCATCAGGGGGCGGCCCACGCGCGCGGCAAAGGCGCGCTGCATCCAGCGCGCCGCGTCGCTCGGTCCCATCTCCAGATAGGCGCGCGACCAGGCCGGGTGCGCATGCAGGATCCAGGTCTCGGCGGCGCCGCGCAGCGGCGCGCGCGCCGGCTTGCTGCTTTCGCGCCCGATCCAGCCCAGGATGGGATCGTCGCTGACGAAAGCAGCGTCGAATTCGATTGCGCTGGGACGGGCCAGCGCCAGCATCACGGCCCAGCAGGAGTCCCACGATACGGTCGCCACGCGCTGCGCCAGATCCGACACATCGTGCAGCAGCGGCGCCGCGCTCGCCGACGGCATCGCCAGCACCACCAGATCGAATCCACCCTCGTCCAGTTCGGCCCCGTCCGGGCCGTGCAGCGTCCAGCGACCGGCGCGGCGCTCCAGCCGTGCGACCTGCGCCCCCAGCCGCAAATCCAGGCCGCGCGCCATGTGAAGGGCCACCGTTTCCATGTTCGGCACCCCGACGAAGCGCGCGATAGGCTCGACCAGCTCGCCCTGGCCGCGCCCGTTGAGCACCACCGTGCGGCCGCCCCACGGTGCCACGACGCCTAGCGCCAGCCACTGGCGCACGACCGGCTCGAATCGTGCATCCTGGGTGGTGAAATACTGCACTCCGTGATCGAACGTCAGCGCGTCCAGGCGCCGGGTTGCAACGCGTCCGCCCGGACCGGCGTCGCGCTCGAAAACGCGCACCTGAAAACCCTCCTCACGGAGCGCTCGGGCGCAGGCCAGACCGGCAACGCCCGCCCCTACGACCGCGACGCGCGCCGCGCGGTCGCCTGTCAAAGCCGTTTCCGACATCAGCCGCTAACGCTCTCCTGCTCCGGCCAATCTCGGATGTAGGCCTTCAGCGTTCCGCCGCCGATCTGCCCGCCGTTCGTAGGCAGCGTCCACCGAGTCGATATCGTGCCCGGCCGCGGTTTGCACAGCCTGCCACAGCGTCTGGTCCGGGCCCAGGGCGTACAGCGTGTTGCCCTTGACTCTCAGAATGTCGCCGACCTTCATCGCCACGCCCCCTCAGACAGAGACATTCGATCCTAGTCCAACATCCGTGCGGCGGGAACTGCCGCAGCGCCCCGAGTTTCAGGTCCGCTCCGGCGCGACCGACGGCCCGACCGGTCCCCAATTGATGATCGCGTCGGGCGGCGGGCCGGCGCCGCTGCTGCACCGCAAGGCCCGTACGCGGCGGCCATCGCCGGTGAAGCAGAAAAAGCGGCCGGGTGCAACCCGGTTCGCCGGCGCGCCCCGGCGCGATGCCGGCATAATTCAGCACGGGGGTTGGAATTCCGGATCGCAACAGGCGCATGCCGCTGCGTTGGCGCGGCCGCGCCGCCCGCTTAGGCCAGGCTCGGTTTGACGATGGACGCCCGCGCAGATCTTTATGCCCCGATCGAGCCGCATGACAGCGGCATGCTGGCGCTGGACGACATCCACACGATGTACTGGGAGGTCAGCGGAAACCCGCGAGGCGTTCCGATCGTGTTCCTGCATGGGGGGCCGGGCGGGGGCTGCTCGCCCGAACACCGGCGTTTTTTCGATCCGGACTTTTTCCGGATCGTGCTGTATGACCAGCGCGGCGCCGGTGCTTCTTCGCCGATCGGTGAGATCGCGGGCAATACGACGCAGCACCTGATTCAGGATCTGGAGTGCCTGCGCGAATATCTCGGAATTCGCCAATGGCTGCTGTTCGGCGGCTCCTGGGGCAGCACGCTGGCACTGGCCTACGGCCAGACGGTGCCGCAGCGCTGCCTCGGATTCATTCTGCGCGGCGTATTCCTGGGCCGCCCGAGCGAGGTGGAGTGGTTCTTCACCGGGCCGCGCCATATCTACCCGGAAGCCTGGCGCCGCTTCGTCGAAATGCTGCCGGAGCGCGAACGCGGCGACGTGCTGCGCGGGTACGTGCGGCGGCTGTTCGATCCGGACCCGCGCGTGCACCTGCCGTTTGCGCGTGCCTGGAGCGAGTACGAGGGCAGCTGCTCCACGCTGGTGCCGAACCCCGATCTGATCCGCCAGTTCTCCGACGATGCGCTGGCGCTGGCGCGCCTGGAAGCGCATTTTTTCGCGCACGATTGTTTTCTCGCGCCCAATCAACTGCTGTCGAATATGTACCGCATCCGGCACCTGCCCGCTTCGATCGTGCACGCGCGCTATGACATGGTGTGCCCGATCGTCAGCGCCGATGACCTGGCCCGCGCCTGGCCGGCTTCGCGCTACACCGTGGTGCCCGAGGCCGGCCACTCGGTGTGGGAGCCGCCGGTGCGGGCGGCCGTTGTCAGCGAGGTCGAGCAGTTCAAGCGCCGCCTGTCCGGGCCGGCCGTCGCCGCTGCGCCGGCGCGGCGTGCGCGGCGCGCGTAAGGCATGACCGCTTCGATCCGTCCGGCTTCGCTCTGATCGCCTCAGACAGCGCCGAATTCCTCGACAGTTTGATCGATCGGCCGGCGCTGCGGCAGGTAGCTTTGAGCACTTGCCCACGCCGGGCCGGCGCCGCTGCGCGCCTTCGCCGAACAGGCCGCGGGGCGTAACCGGACCACTATGCGATCGTTCTCGCAGCTCCTTGAATCATTCGCGCGCACGACCGCGTTCCGGGACCGCGACCAGATCGACGTATCGGTCGCGCGGCTGCTGCACGACTACGTCGAGGCGCACCGAGTGGTGGTCTACCGGCTGATCGACGACGGCACCGTGCCGCGCGTGCAACGACGTTTGCTGATCGACCGCGATGGACAGGAGTATGGCGCGCAGACGCTGCCGCTGATCCAGCTGCCGCGCCTGCTCGACACGCCTTACTGGTACGAGTGCGAGATCACCCAGGACGCGGTCCACTACGAAGCGGGCGCCGGCGCCGAGGCCTCGATGGGAACCGTGTTCCCGCTGATGAACGAGCAGGGCGCGGTCGGGCTGATCGAGATCGAGCTCGACCCGCAGCGCGATTCACTCAGTCCGCGCGATGTGCGACTGATCGGAGGGGTGCTTCGCCTGCTGGGAAACCACCTGGCGGTCCTGGACTACGGCCAGCGCGACACGCTGACGGGGCTGCTGAACCGCAAAACCTTCGACCAGACTTTCGACAAGATCCTGGAGCACAACCGGATCCTGTCGCGCGATCCCGCCAACACCGTACCCGCCTGGTTCGCCATCGCCGATATCGACCGGTTCAAGACGATCAACGACCGCTATGGGCATCTGTTCGGCGACGACGTGCTGCTGCTGGTTGCGCGGCTGATGCGGCAGAGCTTTCGTGGCTCCGATCAGCTGTTCCGCTTCGGCGGCGAGGAGTTCGTGGTTGTGCTGGAGGCCTCGACACCGGACAACGCCGAGGCCGCGCTGGAGCGCTTTCGGCGCCGCGTCGCCGAGCACACGTTTCCCCAGCTCGGGCAGGTCACCATCAGCATCGGCTACACACGGATCGGCCTGACCGACCCTGCAGTCACCTGCTTCGACCGGGCCGATGGGGCCTTGTATTACGCAAAGGAGCACGGGCGCAACCAGGTGCGCTGCTACGAGTCCCTGATCGCCGGCGGCCAGCTGGAAAAGCGCGAAGAGTCGGTCGCCAACGTCGAATTCTTTTAAGGGCGGGCCGCCTTCGCCAAGGGTCCGGCAGCCTTGGCCGCCTACGCCGCCGCGGAAGCGGCGGCGTAGGAGGCGATCAGTGGCCGATTTCCCGGCTGACCTGGTTTTCCTGCTGGTTCAGAGCCCGTTGCTCGGTCTTGGTGATGTGGCCGCCGTTGGTGCTGGCCATCGCGCGCTCTTCCTTGCGGATCTGGCGGTCCTGCCGGTGCAGCTGAGCGGCCTGCCCCTTGGTGATCTCGCCCTGGCGGACCTCGTTGTTGATCCGACGGTTCTGATTGGCGAGCCGCCCGTTGACCTCGGCGCGGCGCGGGTGCGTCTTGTCCCAGTTCGCATCGGCGCCGGCCGCCTGAGCGACAGCGGCACAGCTCGCAGTAGCAAAGGCCGCGGCAATCAGCGCATGGCAGGTGCTGCGAGTGATTTGATTCATTTCTTAAGTCCTCCGGGAGCATTGCGGGTTTGCGGTCCGGATCAGCGACCGCCGGCAACCGGTTGGCGCCTGCTTCCTATAACGGCGCCGCGGCCGCGCAGGCCAATACCCTGTTGTGACCGAAGTTACCGCCTGTAACCGCACCGTCGCGATGCACCAGAGCACAGCGCAGATGTTTTGGTCCGAATGGGCGCTGCCGAGCTGCGACGAAGCGGGAAATTACGGCCCAAAAGCCGGCCCCGCGCTTCAATTCTCCAGAGTCATGCCGATTGAGCATGGATGGCTTGCTGCCACCCGCTTTTGCAGGTCGCTTAACCATGCGCGACACGCCATCCCAGCCTTCGGCCGGCGGCTCTGAACGGGCCGGCTGGTTGCATACGCGTGGCAACCTGATCGGCAGCGTGCTGGGGCGGCGCATGATCGGCCACTACATCGGCGCGGCCCTTGTTCCGATCGCGGCGCTGGCCGCGCTCGAGTATCTGCACGTGGCTCAGAGCGTGACGGAGGCTCGGTTCCTGACCGTAGCCGCGATCGCCGCCGTGCTGGTGGTGTTGCTGGGTGTGTGGCAGATCCACCGGATCGTCGATCCGCTGCACCGGCTGCTGGCCGGCACGCGGCGCATCATCGGGCACGATTTTTCCTCCCAGATTCCCGCCAGCGGGCATGACGAAATCGCGCAGCTGGCGCGCGCGTTCAACGAGATGTCCCACAACCTGGGGATGAACTTTGCCACGTTGAACGTGCTGTCGCAGATCGACAAGACGATCCTGAGCAAGGCGGATGTGTCCGACGTGGCCAAGAGCGCGCTGCGCTGCGTGCAGTACATCACGTCGGCGCACGTGGTGATTCTCGGACTGTACGAATCCGAGGCTGCCGAATCGATGCGCATTTATGTGCAGCGCCGCGACGGCCTGCCCAAGATTCGAGTCCGGTTTCCGTTGCAGGCGGAACTGAAGCAGCGTATTCCGCAGTCGGCCGCCGCCGTGTGCTGGAACGAGGAGCCGCCGCTGCCCGAAACGGTCCTGACCAGGCTGTGCGAAGAGGATCAGGTGCGCAAGTACTGGGTGCACCCGATCGCGCGCCGCAACCGCGTCTGGGGCCTTCTGATGCTCGGCCATCCGTCGGAGCTGACGCTGACGCCGGACCAGCTGAAGCTGCTGTCGGGCGTCGATGACCGCCTCGAGTTGGCGTTTTCCTCGCTCGATCGCGACCGCAAGCTGCAGACGATGGCGCACGGCGACCCGCTGACCGGGCTGCCCAACCGGGCCTCGATGCTCACGCTGCTGGCTCAGGAGCTGTCGAACGCGCAGCGCGACCAGACCAGCCTGGGCATCCTGTTCCTGGACCTGGATCGCTTCAAGCGGGCCAACGACACGCTCGGTCACGCCGCCGGCGATGCCCTGTTGCGCCAGGCGGCCGCCCGCATCCGCGAAAACCTGCGCGCCGGCGATGCGGTGGCTCGCCCCGGCGGCGACGAATTCACGGTGCTGCTGGGCAAGCTCGCCTCCCCGCGCGACGCCGGTCTGGTTGCGCGCCAGCTGATCAAGGCGCTGTCGCGACCCTTCGAGGTTGACGGCCACACGATCTACGTCGGCGCCAGCGTCGGCATCGCCATTTACCCGCAGGACGGAACCAGTGGCGCAGACCTGTTGAAGAAGGCCGACAGCGCGATGTACCGCGCCAAGGACATGGGCCGCAACCGCTTCGTCTACTACGAAGAGAGCATGAACGTCGAAGCGCAGCGGCGCGCCGCGCTCGACCACGAGCTGCGCCAGGCGTTCGACCGCAACGAGCTGCTGTTGCATTACCAGCCGCAGATCGACGTGCGAACCGGCCTGGTTTGCGCGGTCGAGGCGTTGATACGCTGGCAGCACCCGCGCCAGGGACTGCTGCTTCCGGCCGCCTTCATCCCGTTTGCCGAGGAAAGCGGGCTGATCGATGCGATCGGCTCCTGGGTCCTGAAGGAAGCCTGCCTGCAGCATCAGCGCTGGCGCAGGGACGGCGTGCCGATCCCGCGCATCGCCGTGAACGTGTCGCACCGCCAGCTGCTGCGGTCCAATTTCATGCGCACCGTGCATTACCTGCTGGCCCTGGCCAAGATGCCGGCCGGGACGCTGGAAATCGAGGTCACGGAATCGATGTTCGTCGAAGGCGGCAACGCCGGAATCGATGCCCTGCACGCGCTCGCTTCGGCCGGGGTACGCATCGCGATCGATGATTTCGGCACCGGATACTCGTCGTTCGGCTACCTGAAGACGCTGCCGGCGGTCATTCTGAAGCTGGACAAGAGTTTCCTGGACGACGCGCCCGGCGACAACGACGCCGCCACGATCGTGGCTGCCATGATCAACATGGCCCACACGCTGCGCAAGGAAGTGGTCGCCGAGGGCGTCGAGCGGCTGGAGCAGTATCGCTTCCTGGAGCAGCTCGGCTGCGAGAGGGTGCAGGGCTTCCTGTTCGCCGAAGCGCTGCCCGCCGACGAAGTGGTCCGCTTTACGATCGAGCGCGCGCGCGCGGCGAAGCTGGCGCTGTCGGACCCCGATCTGGCAACGGCCGAGTCGATCTAGGTTACATCTGGCGAAGAAGTAGGACTGGTCCCCCAGGGGCGCGAGACTGTTCAGCACCTTACTCGACCTCGGCGGCGGGCCACACTTGTCTGTCTGACTCTGCCCGGATGGGCTTTATTCCGGCGGGAATAAGCTTCGACTGGCCGTATCCCCTGCAGCTGCCCCAGGTTAGCGAAGCCCCGCCTCCGCCCCCTCGGGTACCTCCGCTCCCGGCGCTCAAAAGACTCTCCGTCGCGAAGAGTCGAATCGCCTTGGAGGCTGCGCCGCTTCAGCGACCGCCACCCTTACCTCAAGCGAATGGCGCATATCGGGCATGCGTGCGTTGAACCAACGTTGCGCGGCGAGGCTCAGACCGGTCCTGTGTGCGGCATCGGTCTTTCCATTGCGGGCTAACACGCGCCGCTGGCCCGAGTTCGCCCGGATCTTTCTCCGGCGCCGCAGGCAAAGGGAGCGCAATTTCGTCGGCGAGTAACAAAGAAGGCAGGTCACATGGACTACCTCGTCATCGGCGCCGGGGCTGCCGGACTTCAGCTCGGGTACTTCCTCTCGCGCGCGGGTCGCGACTATCGCATCGTCGAGGCCGGCGAGAGGCCGGGCACGTTCTTCAGCACCTTCCCGCGTCATCGCAAGCTGATTTCCAGCAACAAGCGTTACACGGGCTGGGACGACCCTGAGCTGAACCTTCGCATGGACTGGAACTCGTTGCTGTCGGATGACTCTTCGCTGCGCTTCACGCGCTATAGCGACGACTACTTTCCGCCGGCGGACGACATGGTGCGTTACCTCGGCGACTTCGCTCTGGCGCACCGTCTTCCAATCAAGACCAGCACCCGCATCGCCCGCATCTCCCGGTGCAATGGGGCGTTCCGTGCGATCGACGAGACAGGAGAGGTGTACGAAGCCAAACGCCTGATCGTCGCATCGGGTGTATCGAAGCCTTACGTACCACCGATTCCCGGCATCGAGGCAGCGGAGGACTACGGCACCGTCTCGGTAAACCCGCGCGACTTCGTAAACCAGCGGGTACTGATCATCGGCAAGGGCAATTCAGCATTCGAGACCGCGGACAATCTGCTCGAAACGGCGGCCGTTATCCACGTCGCCGGCCCGAGCTCGATCCGTTTTGCCTGGCAGAGCCACTACGTCGGGCACTTGCGCGCCGTCAACAATAACTTCCTCGATACGTATCAGCTGAAATCCCAGAACGCTCTGCTCGACGGCAGAGTCGAGCGGATCGAGCGCCGCGGCAACTCCTATGTCGTTACGTTCAGTTTCTCGCGTGCGAATGAGGTGAAGAAAGATCTGTGCTACGACCGCGTGATTGTCTGCACCGGGTTCCGATTCGACGCCTCGATTTTCGACGAGGAATGCCAGCCGGAGCTGGTGCTGCACAACCGATTTCCTGCTCAGACGTCGCAGTGGGAGTCGACAAACATTCCGGGCCTGCACTTCGCCGGGACGTTAATGCAGGTGCGCGATTACAGAAAGTCGACCGGCGGTTTCATCCACGGATTCCGCTATTGCGTGCGATCGCTCCATCGCATCCTCGAGCGAAAATACCATGGGGTCGCCTGGCCCCACAGCTGCCTGAACGCAGATCCGCGAGATCTGACTGAAGCTGTCATCGCTCGCGTTAATCGAACTTCCGCGCTCTGGCAGCAGTTCGGGTTTCTGTGCGACTTGATCGTCATCTCCAACGACGGCAAGGCGCGGTACTACGAGGAGCTGCCGGCGGACTACGTCCACTCAAGCGACTTCGGTACGGCGCAACGGTACGTGACGATCACGCTCGAGTACGGGCCGGATCACGATCGGATCGATCCGTTTGACATCTCCATCAGTCGCGTTGCGCAAAACGACGCCGAGCACTCCTACGATGCCCGCTATCTGCACCCGGTCGTGCGTTTCTTCAGCGGATCGGAGCTCATCGCCGAGCACCACGTCGCCGAGAACCTCGAGAATGAGTGGACCGGTCCCTCACACCGCGAACCGCTGCGAGCTTTCCTCGATCGCATCACCGCGCCCGCGCCGGTTGGCGTGCGTCGGCCGGTGAAGCCCCGAGCCGCCTTCCAACCGGTGTCGCTCCGCGACGTTGAATCTGCAGCGCGTCGCCGGCTCGATCCGGCGATCCATGATTTCTTCGCCGGGGGTGCCGAGGACGAGTGGACGCTGCTGCGAAACGAGTCCGCATTCGCACGGATCGGAATCGTGCCCCGGGTACTGCGTGGCGCGCGCCAATGCGATCTGGCTATCAGCGTGCTCGGGTGCCACGCTTCGTTCCCCGTGATCGTTGCACCGACGGCGTTTCACTGTCTGGCGGATGCGGACGGTGAGCGGGCAACGGTGCGCGCAGCCGCTGCGGCAGGGACGATCATGATCGTCAGTATGGCCTCGACGGTCGCAATCGAGGAGGTTGCCGCGGCAGCTCGGCGGGCGAACGCAGATGCCGGCCCGACCCTGTGGTTTCAGCTCTATGTGCAGCCTGATCTTGACTTTACCGAGGCTCTCATCCGTCGCGCGGAGACGGCCGGATGCTCGGCGCTGGTGGTCACCGTTGACTCCCCTACCTTCGGCCGCCGGGAACGCGACATGCGCAATGCGTTCCACGATCTGCCCCCGCACCTGTTCTGCGAGAACCTGAGAGAGTCTACAGAGGCGGGAGGGCGGGTTCGGCGCATCGACTTCTCGCGCGAGATCAGTTGGCGGCACGTCGACTGGCTTCGCAGCGTCACGAAACTCAAGATCGTGTTGAAGGGGGTAGTAAACCCCTTAGATGCCCAACTCGCGCTCGAACATGGCGTCGATGCCCTGCTCGTTTCGAATCACGGCGGACGCCAGCTTGACACGGTGCCCGCCGCGATCGATCTTCTCCCGCACATTGCGGCTGTGGTCGGCAGCAGGATTCCCGTGCTGCTCGATGGAGGTATCCGGCGAGGAACCGACATCGTCAAGGCTCTCGCCCTCGGCGCGAACGCAGTCGCGATCGGGCGCCCGATCCTTTGGGGTCTGGCGTCGGCCGGGGAGGAGGGCGTCGCACGCGTACTTGAAATTCTGCGCTCCGAGCTCGATGTCGCGCTGACATTGTGCGGTTGCGGCTCCCTGAGCGAGATCGACCTCGGTCTGATCCGCTTCGAGCAAATGGGGGTCGGCCAATGCTGAGTATCGTAGCGATGGCCGTGGGGATTCTCGCGATAGCGAGTTCGCCTTACTGGCTCCCAGCGGCGATTCTGGCGCTGCGCACGTGGATCTTTACCGTGGGCAACGGTGCCGCGGGGCTTGCCGTTCCGGGGGAAGTCGTCGGAGCGTCCCGCTTCAAGCAGTTGTATTCGCATCCCGCAGCTTGTGGAAGGAGCAAGGGCGCGGCGCTGTCGGATCTGTTCTGGTACTGGCTGTCACCGGGCCCGGAGTTTCATCAGGAGAACATCGAGCCCGGAGAAACGTACGAGGAAGTCGCCAAGGCAACCCGCGGCATTCTCGCTATGCCGAGGGACGTTGCGCAGCAACTCGCCGCGGCGTGCATGGCGCGGAAACTGAAGACCGAAAACATCCATACGGTCAAGTTGGTCCGTCTGCGCAAGCTCGCAATGCCGGTATGGGCTGAGTTCTACTACGAGCTCGTCTTCGGTGAACCGTGTACGCCGCAAGCCCGGGAGCTCATCGTCGGCAACGCAGACGATGTAATTACGGCGCTCAAGTGCTGTGGGCTGAGGCACATGCACAAGCGGCATGCGCTGACCTCTTTTCTGGTCGCCAAGCTCCAGGCCGGCCAGATCAGGCATGAACTGCCTCACGGGCTGTCGACCGTGGAACGAGCCCTTTACCTGCAGGGAGCCTTCTTCAACACCGCAGTTGTGCAGATGTCCGAGGCAACGGCGCACCTGTTCATGATCATTGCCCAGCACCCGCCGGTCCAGGAACGACTGACCGCCAGGCCCGACGACAGGCGATATCTGGACCACGTGATTGAGGAGACGCTGCGCCTGTATCCGCTGTTCGGCATTTCACACCGGATCACGCAGGCTGAGATCACCCTGGACGACCGGACGACGCTCCCCAAGGCAACGGTGCTCTACTTCAACCATCTGAAGTACCACTGCACGGGTTTCGATGAGCCGCAGCGCTTCGATCCCGATCGATGGGAGAAACTCTCGGTGCACGAAGCGAACTACATTCCCTACGGAGTCGCCGCAAACAGACCCTGCCCCGCAGCCGGACTGGCGTCCCTCACGCTGCGAGCCGCCGCTCGCGAGCTGTTGCGGCAGTTCGCTGTCTATTCATCCGCCGAGCATACGCGGTCGAATCCAAATCAGGGGCCGTGTCTTCTGGTTTCGAGAGCAAACGGATGCGATCCGCGCCACCGGTCGGCACTCCTTGTCCTGCTCCGCGTCCGCGACCGGTGGGAAGACGTCTGGCGCAGCCTCGTGCAACTGGTACTCGGCACCTACATGATCTGGGACGCGCGACGCCTCAAGCTTTGTCAACGTTACTTCGCAGGCCCGGCGACCGTGCCCACACGTCCGCAGGAGAAAGTTCGATGGACTTGATCGACAACACCTCGACTCAGGACACTCGGCGCGAGGAACTGCTGCGCGAGTGTGCCCGATGCCTGGGATCCGGATCTCACCTGAGCGCACGGCACGAGCTCGCATTACGGCGTTGGTGGGATGCAGAGCAGGTGCGGTCGGCGACGCTCGCAGAGGCGCTCGGAGCATCGGCCGCGTGGACCCACACCATCGTCGAGCACCGCGCTCATCGGCATCCGTTCTATGACGAGCTCGCCGAATCTGCGGATACGCCTGAGTTCGCTGAATTCCTGCTGGAGAACTGGGCATTCCCCGCGTTCCTGCCGCTGGTACGGCGCGCTCTTGAGGTGCAGATGTGCCCGGAAGCCCGTGCGGCGCTGTTGCGCAACATCCATGACGAACAGATACCCACCCCGCACGCAACGCTAATGCGCCGACTGATGACCGCGCTTAAAGCACGGGTCGGTGACAGCGTGCAACCCGAGCTGGGCGAAAGCCTGATCGATCGCACCTTGATCTTCTACTACGGCTACTTCTGCGATCCATGGAACCTGGTCGGAGCGCTGTATGCCACCGAGGTGATGGGCCGCCATCGCATGGTGAAGATGGGAGCGGGGCTCGAACGCCTCGGCTTTGGTGCCGCCGATCTCGAGTTCATACGGGTTCACATTGTCTGCGACGACGACCACGCAAACGACTGGATGCGGGGTGTTGTCGTACCGAGTCTGGCCGTGAACCCGATGCTACGGGCGCGGCTGGCGCAGGGCATTGCCGCATGTCTGAGCACCTCAGCCCGATATCTGGATGATCTCATGCGGCGTGCCGAGCGGCGACGCGGACAGCCCAGGTGAACTTCATGCCGTGCATTGATGCGGGCGAACCGGTGCTTGAGGCAACGGTGGCGCAAGCGCGGGATGTATGGGGCGAGCGCCTGGTCGCCGCCTACGCGCTCGGAAGTCTCGCACATGGTGGATTCAGCATTCACGTAAGTGACGCCGATGTGGCTCTCGTCCTGCGGGACCCTCTGCAGCCGGATGACGCCTCCGGCGCCGATCGGCTGTTGTCGCTGGTGAAAGAGGCCAACACACCGCTGGCGGATCGGCTTTCGCTCTTTTGGGGGTCTCCCGAAACCCTGGCCGGACGGACCAGCGGCGGCAGGTTTCCGCCGGCTGACCGCCAGGATCTGAAGGATTTCGGGCGTCTTCTGGCTGGTCGCGATCTGCGCAGCCAACTTGTCCGACCCAGCCTCAACGAGCTTATCGCGGACGGTGCGGAGCTGGCATTGGAGAAACTCTCGCATCTCGCTGTGATCGCAAAGTTGAAGGAGCCTCGGGCACTGGCTGCCTGCGGTGCCACGAAGCTCACGAAATGGCTTCTGTTCCCGGTCCGGCTGATATTTACAGCGCGCACGGGAAATGTTGGAGGCGTCGATCTAGCCGTCGAGCATTTCTGTGGCACAACGGGCGGACCCGCCGCCGAGCTGGCCCGCGCGGCTCTCGGATGGCGTCACGCGCCACCAGAGGCGCACGACCAGCAAGTGATCGCGCTCATCGAGCGGGGCCTGTTGCCTCTGTACACGCGGTTCTTCGACGAATACGAGCCTCGGCTCAGGATCATCGAACGAGCGGACCTCGCCGAGGCGTTTCGCCACTGGCGGCATCGCATGAAGGAGTGCGACTCTTGACAACGTCGGTCCTTGATCAACGGCGCAACACGCTCGTATTCTGGGTCGGCTGCGCCCTCGTGACCCTGGGCGTCATCCTGCACCTGCCGATGTTCCTGATGGGCCGGCGCAGCGGCTTCGTGCTTGCCGGCATGCCGATGGACGCAGGCATGCTTTTCGGGATGGCGGCTATCGTCCTCGGCTACGCCCTTTCCGGTTACGGGCTACTTCCAAAGACGGGAACTCGCGTTGCCGCCTCGGAGACACTCGAGACAATGGCTCCGCCGGAGGATGCGCCGCTGACGCTGGCGCACTGGCAAACGGCGGCCCTGCTCGGACTCGCCCTCGTCATCGACATCATGAAGCCAGCCAGTCTCGGCTTTGTTACACCAGGAATGCGCGCGGAATATGGAGTCGGCGGGGACACCGTTGCCTGGCTTCCTTTCGCGGCGCTCACCGGCACAGTGCTGGGCTCGTTCGTCTGGGGCCTGCTCGCGGACATCTACGGGCGGCGCGCTTCGATTCTGCTGTCCTCGGTGATGTTCGTCGGAACTTCGATCTGCGGCGCCATGCCGGATTTCTGGTGGAACGTCGGCATGTGCTTCCTGATGGGCGCAGCGGCGGGAGGCCTGCTCCCGGTGGCCTATGCGCTGCTTGCCGAGATCATGCCTACCCGCCACCGCGGTTGGAGTCTGGTACTGGTCGGTGGCATCGGTGCAGTCGGCGGCTATTTCGCGGCGAGCTCCCTGTCGGCGCTGCTCCAGCCGATGTTCGGCTGGCGCGTCATGTGGCTACTCAATCTACCCACCGGCTTGATACTGGTCGCGCTCAGTCCCCTGTTGCCGGAGTCCGCCCGCTTTTTGCAGCAGATGGGCCGTACCGAGGAGGCCCGGGTGGTGCTGGCTCGCTTTGGCGCTGTTTTGAGGTCCTCGGCTCATAGGACGCATGCAGTAGAGAAAGACAGTTGCCCATCGATGCAGCCAATGACCCATAGCTTGTTCGGAATTACGGTCGCACTCACCCTGGCGGCGCTCGCATGGGGTCTGGTGAACTTCGGCCTGCTGTTGTGGCTGCCCGCCATGCTGGTAGCGCAAGGGAGCAGCGTTGCGACCTCCAGTGCGCTGATAGCCAGATCGACGCTCATTGCGGCTCCGACCATCGTGATCAGCGCCTGGCTGTTCAGCGCATGGAGCACGAAGTGGTCGCTGGTGCTGATGATCGGACTCACGGTGACCGGGTTGTTAGGCCTCTCGCTGCAGCAGATCAGCATCGGGGCCCAATCCAACCCGGTCGTGCCGTTGACCTTCGTGATCCTGGGATCCTCCGGGGTCATCTCCATCCTGCTACCGTATACGGCCGAAAACTACCCGCTGCGTGTCCGTGGCCGAGCCGCCGGTTGGGTCGCCGGATGCAGCAAGCTCGGCGGCCTGCTGGCTCAAAGTCTCAGCGTGGCCGGGGCGGTGCCGCGGTTTGCGACCGCGGCCCTCGTGGTTGCGGCAGCGGCCGGCGTCGCGCTCATCTTGGTCGCTCTGTTTGGTCGCGAATCGCGGGGGCGTGATCTGCGCGAGCTCGAATCCGCGAAGTGGCCGCGGAGTTCCACAACCTTCGCGGCAACCGCTCTTACAAGTCGGGCAACCTGGCGGACACCGCCGACGGGTATCGCGAGGCGATGACGATCGCGCGAGGCGAGCGATGAAAACTTCGCCTCGGTACTGGGCGATTTCCGGCCGATTTCTTTTATGCCAGTCCGGACGACAACCCCACGGTGATCCACTGCCCGAGCGCGTCTCCAGAGACCGCACTACATCTGGCGAAACAGGTGCGCGTACGAGTCCGACACGAGCAGCGTGTCGCTGCGCCCCTTTACGTGAACCAGCATTCGGCCGCGCATGTCGCGCGCGATGCGGTCGATGGCCGCCGCGTTCACCAGCGTGGAACGATGGATCTGCCAGAACTGCTGCGGATCGAGCTCGTCGACCAGCTCCCTGAGCGGCTTGCGGATCAACGCCTCGCCCTGCCCCGTGACGACGCGCGTGTACTTGTTGTCGGCCTGGAAGTACAGCACTTCGTCCACGGTGATCACGCGCAGATTCTGGCCAACGGAGGCGTTGATCCAGCGCAGCGTGGCGCGCAAGGACGGCATGCCGATCCGGCCCAGCGCCTCGTGGACCGCTTCCGGCCGCGCCGGTCCCGCCTGGATGCGTTCCTTCAGCCTGGACACGGTCGAGAACAGGCGCGCCGGCAGAACGGGCTTGAGCACATAGTCGACGGCGCCCTGCTCGAACGCCTCCACCGCGTGCTGGTCGAATGCGGTCACGAACACGATGTGGCAGTGATCCGCACCGGCCCGCGCCACCTCCTGGCCCGAAGCACCGGGCATCTGGATGTCGAGGAACAGGATGTCGGGCCGATGCTGCTCCAGCAGGCGCAGCGCCTCGATGCCGTCGGCGGCCGCGGCGAGGATCTGCAGCTCCGGCCACAACGCGTGCAGCTGCTCGATCAGCTGCTCCCTCAGCGCAGCTTCGTCCTCAGCGATGATCGCGGTCGGCGCTTTCATCGGGCCACGTCACGGTGATTACGGTGGCCGGCGCGCTCGCCTCGGGGTTGGCGCCTTCCGGTGCCTGCTCCTGGTGGCAGCTCAAGGCGGACGCCTCGCCGTACAGCGCCTGCAAGCGTTCGCGGACCCGGCGTGGCGCGGGCTCGTCGTCGCCGCAGGCCCGGCCGGGCTGCACGCGCAGCCGCCCCTGCAGGCGCTTCGAATCGCCCCCGGCAAGCCGCTGCACGGTGAGCGACACCGCGCACGCCGGCTGACCGGGTTCTGCGACGGCCCACTGGACCAGCGGCAGCAGGATGGTCGCCGGGAACGGTACGCCCGCGCAGTCACTGTCGATGCCGTCGCTCCAGGCGGGATATCCGCCGCGCCGGGCGGCCAGCACCCCGAGCCAGGCGCCGACCAGTTCGGCTTCGGCACCGATCGTGGAGCCCTCGGTGCGCAGCCGCGGCAACGCGGTGCGCAGGTACGCGATCAGCCGGTCCAGCGTCGCGGCGCCCCGGGGCGTATCGGTGGCATAGGCCGCTTGCACATCGGCCAGGCTGTCGAACAGGAACTGTGGATCGACCTGGGCCCGCATCGCGGTCAGGCGCGCATCGAATGCGGTGCGCATCAGCTGCGAACGCTCCTGCTGCGACGCCAGCAGGCGCTGCTCGATCTCGCGGTTGCGATGATGCACCTCGAGCCAGGCGTAGATCAGCCCGCCGAAGATCAGCATGTGGCCGCTGTCCTCGGAAGCCAACAGCCAGCGCGGCACTTTGGACCAGTCCTTGCCTTCGCACCCGTGCAGCACGCACGGGTCCACCGGCCCGACCAGCAGCGCAGACACGGGTAACACGATGACCGCCTGCAGCAGCACGGCGACCGCCAGCGCGATCGCCAGGCGGGCCGGGCGCTGCTCGGGTGCGACCGCCGAGCGGTCGACGATGGCCCAGGCGCACAGTCCGAGCGTCATCTGGACGGTCCAGCAGATCGCCGCGTGGGCGGCAACCGGCGGCAGCGCGGAGATCGGCACCTTCGGGTCGAGTTCGCCCAGGATCAGAGCGCACTCCAGGGTACATCCGAACAGCCCGATCAAGGCTGCCCACTTCCACGGTCCTGGTCCCAGCGACGCGATCGCCCGGTGCCAGCCGGCCAGCGTGGCGCCGATGCGCGCCACCCGGCCCGGCGCAGCGAACAGCCGCGGGCTCGCCGTGTTCACAGGCTCACACCCGCTGCCCGCGCCGACGACGCTGCAGCGGGCGCCGCGGTTGCCCTCGCAAGGACCGCCTCCGTGTCCGCCGCGGTGTCGGCATAAGGCAGCCGCACCTCGGCGACGACGCCGCGAGGCTGGTTGCCGCGCAGGCTCAAAACGGCCGCGTTTCCGAACAGCGCCGAAAGGCGCGCCCTCGTGTTGGCCAGCCCGACGCCCGATCCGGATACGGCCTGGAATCCAGCCCCGTCATCGGCCACGCTCATCACGACCTGGCCGTCGCGCCGGACCGCGCGCACCGTAATCGTTCCACCCTCGGGCAGCGGCCCCAGCCCGTGGCGAACCGCGTTTTCAACCAGCGTTGGCAGGATCAACGGTGGGATCTGGGCACTGGCCAGCCGGTCCGACAACTCGATGTTGAAGCGCAGCCGCTCGCCCATCCGGTGCTGCAGCACCGTCAGATAGGCGCGCACCAATCCGAACTCCTCCGCCAGGGCCGTGGAGGAGCGTCGCATCGCCGGCAGCGCCGCCCGCAGGTAATCGAGCAGGCTCGCCAGCATGTGCCGCCCCCGCTCCGGGTCGACCTCGCACAGGCGCCGCACATTGGCCAGCGTATTGAACAGGAAGTGCGGCTCGATCTGGGCCTGCAGCACGGTGAGGCGGGCCTCCAGCGCGGCGGCGGTCAGCGCGTTCTGTTCGGCGATCTGCTGCCCCAGACGGCGGCGCGCGGCCGCCTGGCGCTGCATCGAGCCCACCAGCCCGTACGTCATCAACCCGAGCCACGTCCACAGCACGATGACGTCGGCCATCCACCCCAGCTTTTCGCGCGTGGAGTGCATCATGTAGCGGGCCATCCACATGCGAACCCCGGTGGAAAGCGCCGACGCCATGACCAGCAGTGCGAACATCACCAGCCAGCGCACCCGCCCGCTCAGTCGCTCGGGCAGCAGCGCGCGGCCCAGCGCCACGGCCAGCAATGCCAGCAGGCCGCTCGCCAGGTTCTGCCGCGTCAGGTAAGCCAGGTCCACGACCCAGTCCTGCGTCTTTTCCAGCGGCAACGTCTTCACCAGCGCGCTGAACATCATGATGAAACACAGCCAGAACACCAGGGCGACGCTGGTGCCGTTGAAGACCCCGAAGAAAGCCCGCAGCGCCCCCTCGGGGCGGGCATCGGCGGCCCCGGACGGCGCGGCGCTGCACGGGGCGAGTCGTTCGGAAGTGACCATGGTCCATTGTCGCGCGGAGCGCAGCTTGTGACCATCCGGTCCGACGTAACCGCCTCCCGGCCTGATGAAGCCCGCCGTTAAGCGACGAAACGGCCCCTGCTGCGCCCGCTGCGCCCCTCACCCCCTCCCCTCTCCCGCTGCGCGGGCGAGGGGCGATCGGGTGCCACTATGTTAGGTGCATGGACGGTGAATTGCGGATGATCGATCGCCCCTCGTCCGCGCAGCGCAGCAAGAATCAGGAATGGCCCTCGTAGCGCACGCGCCAGATCGAATTGGACCCGTCATCGCTGACCATCAGCGATCCGTCCTGGGCCTCGGCGATGCCGACCGGTCTTCCCCACACGCGCTGGCCGTCCACGACGAAACCGGTCAGAAAGTCCTGGTAATTGCCGCTGGCGTGCCCCCCGCCGTCGACCGGCACCCGGATGACTTCGTATCCGGTGCGGACCGACCGGTTCCAGGAGCCGTGCAGGGCGGCGAAGATGTGGCCGCGATACTCCGCCGGCAACTGCTGGCCCTGGTAGAACGCGATCTGCAGTGGCGCGTTGTGCGACTGCAGCAGCACGTCGGGCACGATCGCGGAACGGGCCAGATCCGACCGCTTGCCCGCGTGGCGCGGATCCTGGTGCGCGCCCAGGTACCACCACGGCCATCCGTAGAAGCCGCCGGCTTCGACATGCGTGATGTAGTCGGGCACGAGGTTATCGCCCAGTCCGTCGCGCTCGTTCACCGTGCACCACAGCTGTCCCGTGGCCGGATCGATGGCCAGCCCGGACGGATTGCGCAGCCCCCAGGCGTAGACGCGGCGATGCGATCCGTCCGGGTCGAATGCCAGGATGTCGGCGCGCCCGGTCTCCCCCGGGGTGCTGTCGGGGTCGTCGATATTGGATGCCGACCCCACCGCAACGAACAGCGTGGCGCCATCCTTCGAAAACTGCAGATCGCGCGTCCAGTGCCCGCCGCCCTCGGGCAGCTCGGCCACGCGCTGTGCCGGCCCGCTCGCGCGCAGTTGTCCGCTTCGATAGGCAAAGCGCACAACGGCGCTGGTGTCGCCCACGTAGACCCATTTCGGCTCGGGCCCATGCGGATAGAAGGCGATGCCGTAGGGACGCGTCAGGCCTTCTGCGAAGACCTCGACACGCTCGGGCTTGCCGGCAGGCGAGATTCCCCGCAGCACGCTGATGCGGCCTGCGGCGCTTTCGGCAACGAACAGGTCGCCGTTGGGCGCCATGCGGATCACGCGCGGGCCGATCAGCCCGGTCGCATACAGCTCCACCTTGAACCCGGCCGGGGCCACCGGCCAGGCGTTCTGCGGCCGCGGCACGATCCGCGGGCCATTGGCCGCCGAGGCGGTCGCGTACGGGGCGGGCAGATCGCGCACGGTGATCCGGTGCACCGTTCCGGGCTGCTCGAAACGATAGTCGCTGAACGGGCTCGGACCCGGCGCGGTCTGGGCCAGCGCCAGCGAAGCAACAATGTCCCGGCCGCGAAGCGGTCCAACCGTCAGCGCAACCGATTGGATCACGATCAACGATCCGCACACCGCAAGCCAGCCGCCCCATCGGGCCAGCCATCCGGCCCGGCGCGCGCCCCCGGCCCGAGCGTTATCTTCTTGCCTGGTCGCATTCATGGGCGTCTTCCTCGATCCAAGCCGGTTCGTCCGATTTGCGCGATTGGGCCACATCCGTTGCGCTCAGTGTGCGCCGGCTGCGGCACTGGCTGCACCGGCCGGCGCTGCGGCAGGACGAGCCAGCCAGATCACCGCGATAAGTGCCACAAATAGCAGCCCCGATGCGTAAAAGATGTCGTTGGCCGAGATCATGAAGGCCTGCTGATCAATGATCCGGTTGATCAGACCCTGGCTCTGCCCGGCTGCCAATCCGTTCGCCTGCAGCGTTTGCATTGCCTGGGACGCGACCGGACTGCCGGCCGTCACGTGCTCGACCAGTTGTGCGTGGTGCAGCGTGGCCCGCCGATCCCACAATGTCGTGACGATGGAGGTTCCGAACGAGCCCGCCGTAATTCTGGCGAATTGCAGCAGTCCCGACGCCGCCGGCACGCGGTCGGGCGAGACCCCGGACAGCGACAGCGACACCAGCGGAACGAAAAAGAACGCCAGGGCGGCACCTTGTATCACGGTCGGCAGCAGCAACGTAACGAACGAGGCGTCGGTATCGAAGTGCGCTCGCATGAAATTGACCAGCGCGAAGGTGACAAAAGAGATCGTCACGTACAAGCGTGGATCGACGCGGTGGACGGTCCGTCCGACCAGCGGCATCAGCGCAATGGCCAGAAATCCGACCGGAGCCAGCACCACGCCCGCCAGGGTCGCGGTGTAACCCATGTATTGCTGCAGCCACAGCGGCACCAGCACGACACTGCCGAAATACGCGCCATAGCCGAGCGAGATCGCGACCGTGCTGGTCCAGAAGTTGCGAAGCCGAAACAGGCTCAGGTCGACAATCGGATGCCGCTCGGTGAGCTCCCAGATCAGGAAAAACACGAAGCCGATTGCCGCCACCAGCGCCAGCGCCACGATCGTGGTCGAGGAAAACCAGTCCAGGTCCTTGCCCTGGTCCAGCATGATCTGCATCGCCCCGACCCACAGGACCAGAAGCGCCACCCCAACGATGTCGATCGGAAGCCGCACGGTGGGCGTTTCACGGCGGCGATAGACCAGCCAGCTCGCCACTCCGGCGAACACACCCACCGGCACGTTGATGTAAAAGATCCAGGGCCACGCGATGTTGTCGGTGATCCAGCCGCCCAGCACCGGTCCGACCACGGGAGCCACCATGGTCGTGATCGCCCAGATCGCCAGCGCGCTGCCGGCCTTGCGCGCCGGGTAGCTCGCCAGCAGCAGCGCTTGCGACAGCGGGATCATGGGTCCTGCCACCGCGCCCTGCAGCACCCGAAAGAAGATCAACGTCTGCAGCGACGGCGCCAGTCCGCACAGCAGCGAGGTCAGCACGAACAGCGCCACCGCCGCGGTGAACAGCTTGACCTGCCCGTAGCGGCGCGTCAGCCACCCGGTGAGCGGCAGCGAGATGGCGTTGGCCACGCCGAACGAGGTGATCACCCAGGTGCCCTGGTCCGGAGAGACGCCCAGATCGCCCGCGATCGTCGGAATCGACACGTTGGCGATCGACGTGTCCAGCACGTTCATGAACGTCGCCAGCGACAGCGCGATCGCGCCGAGCAGCAGATCGCGCCCCTGCAAGGGCTGCAGCGCCACCGCGGCCGCAGGAGCAGGCGCGGGTGCAGGCGTGCGGGCGTCTTCGGTCGCCATGAGGGTCATCCTCGCCGTTCGACGGTTACATCGTGCGGCCGCTTGCCGCCGCCTTGATCATCGGCAGCGTCCGTATCGTGGCCAGCCGGTTCGTGGACGGCGCCTCCCCCGGCGGCAGCCGCCGGCTGGCGAGCGAGGACGCTGCCGATCCGGATCGATTCAGCGCGATGATTTCGCGCACCCGCTCGTCGGCCAGCTCATCGGGCGCGCCGAATACGTCGGTCGAGTAGGTCGGAACGTTTTGCGACAGCTGCGGCAGCCGGGCGCCGGCGCGGTCGTGCGTGTCGACCTGGGCCTTCATCGACAGCCCGATCTGCAGCGGGTGCGCGGCCAGCTCGCTCGCATCCAGCGCGACGCGCACCGGCACGCGCTGCACGATCTTGATCCAGTTGCCGGTGGCATTCTGAGCCGGCAGCAGCGCGAACGCCGAGCCGGTGCCTGCGTTGAATCCGACCACCGTTCCGTGGAATGTGACGCTGCCGCCGTACACATCGGCGACCAGGCGAACCGGTTGGCCGACCCGCATCGCGGCCAGCTGTGGCTCCTTGAAATTGGCATCGATCCAGACCTGGTCCAACGGAACGATCGCCATCAGGGGTGCGCCTGGATTGACGCGCTGGCCCAGTTGCACGCTGCGTTGCGCGACAAAGCCCGACACGGGCGCCGGCAAACCGGTGCGCGCATAGGTGAGATAGGCGGCCCGCACCGCCGCCGCCGCATTCTGCACATCCGGGTGGTTCTCGACCGTCGTGCCGTCGACCCGCGCCCGGTTGGCCGCCAGTTGCTCGCGCGCCGACAGCACGGCCGCCTGCGAGGACTTGTACGCATCGCGCGCGTGCTGCAGTTCCTCGCCCGAAATGGCGCCCGAATCGGCCAGCCGTTCGCGGCGCGCCAGGTCCTGGGTCGCCGTGGCCAGGTCGGCCTCGCGCACCTGCAGGCTCGCCGCCAGCTGCTCGGAGGTCGAAAAGAGGTTGCGCACTTCGCGCACGGTCCGCGCCAACTGCGCCTCGGCCTGATCGAGCGCAACCTTCGCGTCGGCCCGGTCCAGCTGGACCACGGTCTGGCCGGCCTGCACGAACTGGGTGTTGTCGGCTCCGATCGCGACCACGGTGCCGGAGATCTGCGGCGTGATCTGCACCACGTTGCCGTTGACGTACGCGTCGTCCGTGTACTCCTCGAAGCGCAGCGCCAGCCCCCAATACGCGGCAAAGCCGACCGCCGCGAGCGCGGTCACGCCGCCGGCCAGCATCAACCAGAGCCGCCGCTGGCGCGACATCGATTGCAACTTGGCGGGGTTTTGATCGGTTGTCATCAAAGACTCTCCTCGGACAAAAGCGGGTCAGGGCTGCGGCGCGGCGGCGGCCAGCGGGCCAGTCGGCTGCTCGAATCCGCCGCCCAACGCGCGCACCAGGTTGACCGAAAGTTCCAGGGCGCGCGCACGCAGATCGGCCTCCAGACTTTCCTGAACCAGCAGCGGCGCCTCGGCGCTGAGCACTTGCAGGTAGTTGCCGACGCCCTCGCGGTAGCGCAGCAGCGCCAGGTCGTAGGCATCGCGCGAGGCCGCCAGCGCCAGCTCCTGCTCGCCGCGCTGCTGGGCAAGGCTTCGAAACGAGGTGAGCTGATCGACCACCTCGCGCAGCGCATCCGACAGGCTCTGGTTGTACTGTTCGACCGCCGCGTCGTATTGCGCGTCGGCGGCGGCCAGGTTGGCGCGCCGCTGTCCCGCATCGAACAGCGGCAGGCTGAGCGCTGGCCCGACACCGATCTGGCGGCTGCTCAACGCCAGAAAGCCCTGCGTTCCAAGGTTCTGAAAGCCGACGAAAGCGGTCAGATTCACATCCGGGTAAAACTGCGCCTTCGCCACGTCGATCCCGCGCCGGGTCGCCTCGACACGCCACCGCTGCGCGACGATGTCGGGCCGCCGGCCAAGCAACTGCGAGGGCAGCCGGGCCGGAAGCGCGGCGTCTGCGGCGGCCATCGCACCCGGCCGCGTGATCGACAATCCGCGGTCGGGCCCCTGCCCCATCAAGGCGGCGATCTGGTTGCGGGTCAGCTCGATCGTCTCGTTCCACTGCACAACCTGCTCGCGCGCCGCCGACACCGCGGCCTCGGCCTGCTTCAGTTCGAGTCGCGAGTCGATGCCGGCAGCGTTGCGGTCACGCGTCAGCGCATAGATGCGTTGGCGCTGGTCCACGGTGGCCTGAGCGACGTCCAGCTGCAGGTAGGCGCGCGTCAATTCGACGTAGGCGTGAGCGATGTCGACCGACAGCGCCAGCCGCGCGGCCTGGGCGTCCACCGCTGCGGCGCGCGCCTGACCGAGCGCCTGCTCGAAGGCGGCGCGGTTCTTGCCCCAGAAATCGACATCCCACGTCAGCGTCGCCTGCAGCAGATCCAGGGATCCCCAGTGGCCTGCAAACGGCGGCGGTATCACCCCGTTGGCCGGAAAGCGTTCGCGCGTGACCGACAGGTTCGAATCGACGCGCGGGCTGCGCGCCGCATTGGCGGACTCCGCCAGGGCCGACGCCTGCC
>DATKFG010000044.1:0-55694 GCA_035511515.1 Burkholderiaceae bacterium
CCACCACATCGCTCGCGCCCGCCAGCCCCGCACTGGCGGCCTACGAGGCGGCGATCGCGGCCGACACGGTCGCCAACGAGGATGCCTACGGTCATGGAACGATGGTCGCATCGGTGGCGGCCGGACGCTACTACACCCCGAGCGGGACCGGTCCCCAGGACATCAGCGGAATTGCGCCGAACGCCAACCTGTATGACGTCAAGGTGCTCGACAGCCACGGCAACGGAACCCTGAGCGATGCCCTCGAGGGCATCCAGTGGGTCATCTATCACGCCAAGGACTACAACATCAGGGTCATGAACGTGAGCCTGGCGGCCGATTCGACCGAAACCTGGCAGACCGATCCGCTGTGCGCGGCGGTGCGCAGCGCCACCGCGGCCGGCATCACGGTGGTCGTGGCCGCCGGCAACTACGGGCAGTCGGTCCTGAACCAGGAGGTCTACGGCACGATCAGCTCACCCGGCAACGATCCTTCGGTGATCACGGTGGGCGCCGTCAATTTCCACAACACGACCGCGCGCGCGGCCGCCACCGTCGCCAATTTCAGCTCGCACGGGCCGACCCGTTCTTCGTACGTCGATACGAACGGCGTGACGGTCTACGACAACCTGCTCAAACCCGACCTGGTGGCGCCCGGCAACAGGATCGTCGGCGCGGCCGCCACGGCCGGCAGCAGCCTGAGCTGGAACTTCCTGGCCAACAACTACTTCGGCGTGCTCGTCAGCCCGCTTTCATTCAGCAACTTCTATGTTGGCCAGACCCAGATGGTCTTGAGCGGCACCTCGGTCGCCGCTCCAGCGGTCGCCGGCACCGTGGCATTGATGCTGCAGGCCAACCGTGGCCTGTCCCCGCCGCTGATCAAGGCCATCCTTCAATATACCGCGCAGCCGCTTGCTGGCTATAACCTGCTGGAGCAGGGCGCCGGCTACCTGAACGTCGATGGTGCCGTGGTGCTGGCCAAAGCATTGAAGAACGACATTGCCTGGGGCGGATATAACCCCGGCGAAAACATCCTGGCGACCGGCCAGACGATGCCGGTCGCTTCCTCGACCATCAACGGCGCAAGCTTCAACTGGTCGCAAATCGTGTTTGCCGGCGGCAACAACGTGTTGAGCGGCAGCGCGCTGTTTACCGCGTACCAGCCGATCTGGGACGCGCGCGTTACCTGGGCCAATGGGGTCGCGCGCAAGCGCCGGGTGGTGTACTGGTCCGGCACCGGCATCCCCAGCAACACGTACCCGCAGAACTTCACCGACTCGGCCCTTTCGAGCCAGACCCTGATCACCGCCGGCGTCGTCATCGGCGACTCGCTGGCCGGAAGCAGTTCGCTGCTCTCGAAGACCGGCGTGTTCATCCCGACGGCGACCCTGTCGGGCTGGCTGGCCGGTGGCAGCGGCTCGACCCTGAACCAGGGCATCGTGCTGAGCAGCGGCCTGGTGCTGAGCGAAGGGCTGGTGCTCAGCGAAGGCCTGGTCCTGAGCGAGGGCCTGGTGCTGAGCGAGGGTCTGGTTCTGAGCGAAGGTCTGGTCCTGAGCGAAAGTCTGGTCGTGAGCGAAAGCGGCGGGCGCGTCTTCGGCTTCAAATTCCAGCCGCAAGGCGAGTAGCCGGCCACTCGTGATGAGTGCCGCCGCCCCACGAACCCTGTACGCGTACGGCCGGCGCGGCTGGCTGGCGCTGCATCGGGCCCTGATGCCCGACTACAACCGCCCGGCCACGCTGTACTGGTGGACGATGGTGTTGCTGGGAGCCGTGGTCCTCGCGTTTTCGGTCCGCAGCGTCTGGGCGCTGTCGTTGCCGCAGATCGTTCAGATCACGGTGGGTGTGCTGGTTGCGATGCTGGCCGGCCTGTTCCCGGTCCGCGTTCCCCGCTCGAAGAACTCCTTCGCGGCGGGCGAAATCTATATTTTCCTGCTGCTGGCCATCCATGGGCCGGCGGCCGCCGTTCTGGGCGCGGCTTGCGAGGCCGCGCTGGGCGCGTACCGCACGTCCAAGCGCTGGACCAGTCGGATTTGCAGCCCGGCCATCGCCGGCCTGGCCATGTTCGTGTGCGGCTGGATGTTCCAGGCCGCCGCCGAGGCCCTGCGCGCGAGCGCCTTGCTCGGCCCGGGCGGGCTGATGCTGCTGCTGATGACGCTGGGCGCGATCTACGCCTTCGTCAACAGCGCGCTCGTGAGCACGGTGGCCAAGCTCAAGCGCGGCGAGCGGGTGTCCTTCGCGAACTGGTTCCACGAGTGGGGCTGGGTCGGCCTGACGTTCACCTCGGCCGGCGCGCTGGCATCGCTGCTGTTCCTGACTTTCAAGCAGTTTGGCATTCCGGTGCTGATCGTTTCGGTTCCGATGCTCGCCATGTTCCTGACGACGCTGCATTATTTCCTGGCGCAGCAGACCGCGGCGGAGCGCGAGCGGGCGGCACGGGTCGAGGCTGCCGAAAAAGTGGCGGCCCAGGCCGCGCAGCACGTGCGCGAGCTCGAGCAGAGCGAAAAGCGGTTCCAGAGCGCTTTCACGCACGCCTCGATCGGTATGGCCCTGGTATCGACCGATTGCCGCGTGTTACAGGCCAACCGTGCCCTGAGCGCTCTGCTCGGCTGCGACGTATCGGCGATCACAGGTCGGCCATTTACCGAATTCCTGTTCGGTGAGGATGCCGGGATGCTGCAAGAGCAGCTCACTCGCGTGCTTCGACGCGAGGTGGAGGCCTTCTCGCTCGAGCTTCGCTGCCGCGACGCCAATGGGCGCGAGATCTGGGCTTCCCTGCATTGCGGCTTCTTCGCCGATTCCCTGCCCACCGAGCCGTGCCTGATCTTCCAGGTTCACGACGTGACGGCGCGCCGTCGCGCCGAGGGCCGGCTGCAGCACATCGCCTACCACGACAGCCTGACCAATCTGGCCAACCGCAGCCGTTTCAACGAGTCCCTGCTGCAGGCACTGGAAAACCAGCGCGAGGATCCGTCGCGCCACTTTGCGGTGATGTACCTGGACTTCGACCGCTTCAAGCTGATCAACGACAGCTTGGGGCACGGCGCCGGCGACGAGTTCCTGCTGAAGGTTGCGCGCCGGATCCAGGAGCATGTGCGGCCGGGCGACGTGCTGGCCCGGCTCGGTGGCGACGAGTTCGCGATCCTGACCGAGGATGTCGGCAACACCCACCACGCCGTTGCGCTGGCCGAGCGCCTGCAGCTGGTGCTGCGCAAGCCGCTGCAGATCGCCGGCAAGGAGGTCTCGACCAGCGCCAGCATCGGCATCACGTTCAGCGACATCGGGTATCGGACGCCCGAGGAGGTTTTGCGCGATGCGGACCTGGCCATGTACAAGGCCAAGGCCAAGGGCAAGGCGCAGTTCGCGTTGTTCGATACCAGCCTGCACCGCCGGGCAACCGAGCAGCTCAGCCTGGAAGGCGACCTGCGCCGTGCGGTCGAGACCGGCGCGCTGCAGCTGGTGTTCCAGCCGATCTACCAGGTCGAACCACGACGGCTCGTATCCTTCGAAGCGCTGGTGCGCTGGCATCACCCGCAGCGGGGGCTGATCAGCCCGACCACCTTTATTCCGATGGCCGAGGAATGCGGCCTGATCGAGCCGCTCAGCCACTGGGTGCTCGAGAGCGTGTGCAGCCAGCTGCACGCCTGGCACACCCGCTTTGCGCATGCCGTTCGCATCGGCATGCACATGAACGCGTCGAGCCGGGACTTCGCCTCGCCCACCTTTTGCAATCAAGTCGCCGAAGCGCTCGGCCGGCACGACCTGCGGCCCAGCCTGTTGACGCTCGAGATCACCGAAAACGCGCTGATGGCGCGCATGGACCAGGCCGCCGACACGATGAAGCAGCTGCGCCAGCTGGGTGTCGGACTGAGCATCGACGATTTCGGCACCGGTTATTCATCGCTGAGCTATCTGTCGGTACTGCCGATCAACAGCCTGAAGATCGACCGGTCGTTCGTGAACCAGTTGCAGGGCAGCGCGGAGAACTCCGAGATCGTGCGGGCCGTGATCACACTGGGCGCCTCACTCGGAAAGCAGGTGATCGCCGAAGGTGTCGAAACCGAATCGCAACTGGAGCATCTGCAGCGCCTCGGCTGCAGTCACTGCCAGGGGTTCCTGCTGGCCGAGCCGTTGACCGCTCGCCAGGCGGGCGCGCTGATCGAGAGCCTGGCGCCGCCGCCGGGCGCCTCGGGCGCACCGCCCGGCACGTCCGAGCCCGAACTGCTGTTCAGTGCAGAGCGCGAAATCAAACGGCTGTTGCGCATCCACTGACCCTCCTGCGCCCTGCGGGCTTCGGCGGGCGAGCCCCGCCACCAGAGCCAGCCTGCGCTGCTCAGGCGGCCAGTCCGACCGCCGTCGCGAGCATCGCCAGCAGCGCCTTGATCATCGATTCACCGGCGATCAGTCCGGATGCCACCGGGACGCTGTACGTGTCCTCGCTGGCGGGCGAGAGCCTGCGCCAGATCGCACCGATGGCCGCGCCGATTGCGAACGACAATGGGATGCTGAACGGAACCATCCAGCCCAGTCCCAGGCCGGTGGCCGAAGGCAAAGCGGGGCGCGCCTTGGGGAAAGCTTTTGCCACCAGCGGCAGCAGTACCCCGATCGCTGCGCCCATCAGCACGGCATACAGCACCGAGGGCGGCAGAGTGCTCAGGCCTCCGGTGAGTGCCCGCGCGACCGCGACCCAGGTCTGCGCGGCCGGGTTCGGATACGCCTCCAGCGCAGCGAAATTCGGGACCATTAGGTACCAGGCCGGAACGCACGCCAGCGTGCCGAAGAAGACCCCGGCGAGCTGGGCCAGGAACTGCTGGCGCGGGTTCGCTCCCAGCAGGTAGCCGGTCTTCAGGTCCGACAGCAGGTCGGCCGAGGCCGAAGCGCTGTTGGCGCTGATCCCGGCCGACATCACGTTCTGCGTGATGCTGGCCGGTGCACCGACGGCACTGGGCGGGGACATCAGCGCAAACAGCATCTGCATCAGCTTGCCCATGGCCCCGACCGGGGAAAGGTCGGTCTCGCCGGCCGAGCGCGAGACCACCAGCGACAGCACGAAGCACAGGGTCACCGCGATCAGCCCGGCCCACCAGGCCACGCCGAAAGCCACCACCTGAATCGCGACCATCGCGATCGTCAAAGGCGCCATGCCGGCGATCATCCAGATGACGGGCACCTCGATCGCGTTCATCGCCTGCTGCAGCGCGCTGGGCGGCTCGTTGGCGACGTTGCGGGCGCGCGGTGCACGCAGCATCGCAAAAGCTCGTCCTATCGTGCGCCACTGCAGCGCCAGCGCGGTCAGGTTCGCGAACACCAGCACCGAGGCGCCGCCCCACAGCGCCCAGCGCAGCGGGTGGTAGATGGCCCCGCCCCGGATGGCCGCAATCGAGGCGACGTAGCCGGTCACCCCGGCGTGGGCCGCATCGATGCTGTGCAGCCAGGGCGCAATGAAGAAATACAGCGCCGCCGATGCCGCCAACATCGACAGCGAGACCCGCAGGCCGACGATCATGCCCAGGCCGATGACCATCACGCCCGGCTCGAACCCGAAACCGAGCACAGGCTTGCCGTCGATCAGACCGAATCCCTGGGCCGGCAACTGCCCGGGAAGATGCAGGTCGAAAAGATGGGCGCGCATCCATGCGAAAAACCGGCCGAGCGCCGCGAACTGCTCCTCGGCGGTGCTGAGCACCCCGGAAATGGCGCCCACCGCCAGCGCGATCAGCAGCGCATGCGCCTTTTGCAACGCCTCGCGTCCGCTCCCGTACAGGCTGCGCAGCGTCGCTGCGGCCGCGGTTCCCGTCGGGAACGGCAGCTGGGCGTCATTGATCAGGTGGCGCTTCAGCGGAATGGCGAGGAAAACGCCCATCGCTGCGGTGGTGAAGGTGAACGCCGCGACCACCCACCAGGGCTGGTGCCGATGCTGGGGGTCCAGAATCATCAGCGCCGCAAAGGTCACTGACACCAGCGAGCCGGTCGAAAAGCCGGCGGCCGAAGCCGTTGACTGCATGCAGTTGTTTTCCAGGATCGACAGCTGTCCAAGACGCCGCCCCGAAGCCGCACGCAGCATGCCCCAGCCGAGGTAGGACAACACGCAGGCGGTGATCACTATGCCGACCGAGAAGCCGACTTTCAGATTCGTGTACAGGTTCCCCACCGACATCAGCATCCCGATCACCGCGCCGGTGAGCACGGCGCGCACGGTCAACTGCGGGACGCGGTCGCCCTGGTAGACGGTCGAGAACCAGTGTCGGTCCTTCTCCTCGAGGCTGGCGTGGGCTGCCGGGGCAACGACTTCGGCCGCCGGCGGGCCGTTGCCCGACTGCGGCGACCGGATCGCGAACTTTGCCTTACCCGTTCGGGTCAGAGCACTCATGAGGCCTTTCAGCCATGCGGCGTCGCAGGTCAGGGTAGTTGCAGCGGCGCGGCAACAAGGGAAGAATTCGTTGATTCGAGCGCCGCTTTTTGGAGCTTGGTTTCTTATTGCGTCGCGGAATGCTTGCGACACGGCGTTCGAACCTGGAGACACGCGGTGCTGTCCAGATTCTGGCTGGTCACGTTCCTGATCGTCGCGTTCGTCGCGGCCAGTTGGGCGTTCGGGCTTCGGCTGGGTGGTGCCGACGGGAATTACGCCGGCTTTGCCGACCGTTCCACGGCCGCCGTATTCGCCGATGACGAAGGCCGCGGGCGCTGAGCCTCTCAGGCATGGTGCGCACGCGAGGTGGCTGAGTTTCCGGAACGCGAGCCCGGCACATTACGGCATGCCACAGGGACAGGCGGTAGGGCTGTCGCCATCCGCGAACGGACAGCCAACCCGCTTGCGCCAGTGAATTATCGCGACGGAGCGGTCGGCTGCGACGCCTGCTCAGGTGTTTCTCTGCCGCATCTGCTGGGTAGGAACCACGGCCGACGCGTACCCGCGGGATGTTGACATGACCCCGAAACGGTCTCGTACGCCCCCGCTCCTACGCGGCGGGGCCAACGGGGTCAGGCTGCCAGCTGGGCGCGGCGGCACCGGCCAGCGTGCGCAGCCGCTCTTCGTCGGCGGCCAGTTCGCGGGCGGGGCCATGGTAGACGACGCGGCCGTCGTCCAGCACGTAGGCAACGTCGGCGACCTGCACCGCAGCGCGCACGTTCTGTTCGACCAGAAGAATCGAAATGCCCTGCTGGCGCAGCGTGGCAATCACCTCGAACACCTCCTGCACGATCAACGGCGCCAGACCTTGCGAAGGCTCGTCCAGCAAAAGAATCCTCGGATTCAGCACCAGTGCGCGCGCGATGGCCAGCATCTGCTGCTCGCCGCCCGACAGCTGCCGCCCCCGGTTCTGGCGGCGCTGCGCCAGCCTCGGAAACAGTTGGTACACGCGCTCGATCGTCCAGGGCCCGGGGCGCTGCAGCGGGACTTTCAGATTCTCCTCGACGCTCAGGTTCGCGAACACGCGCCGGCCCTCGGGCACGAATCCGACCCCGAGGGCGGCGATCCGGTAGGGCGGCCACCGGGTGCAATCCTGACCCAGCACTTCCACGGTTCCGGATCGCGCCGGGGTCAGGCCGATCAGCGTGCGCATCGTGGTGGTCTTGCCGGCCCCATTGCGGCCCAGCAGTGTCACGACCTGCGCATCGGCCAGCGCCACACTGACTCCGTGCAGGATGTGGCTCTTGCCGTAGTACGTGTGCAGGCCGCGGGCCTCCAGCGCGTTCATGCCTTGTCGCCGCCCAGGTAGGCGGCCTGCACCCGTTCATCGGCGGCGATCAGCTGCGGGGTTCCCTCCGCCAGCACCGAGCCCTCGGCCATCACCGTGATGCGGTCGGCCAGGTGGAACACGACCCGCATGTCGTGCTCGACCAGCAAAATCGTGAGCGAATGCTCGCGGTGCAGCCGCCGGATCAAGCCGGTGATCTCGTACGTTTCCTGCTCGCCCATGCCGGCGGTGGGCTCGTCGAGCAGCAGCAGTCGCGGCTTCAGGGCGAGCGCCATCAGGATTTCAGTGGTTCGCTGATCGCCGTGCGCCAGTTCGCCGGCGAAATGCCGTGCCTTGGCGGTCAGGTTGCCAAGCTTGAGCAGTTCTTCGACCCGGGATTCGATCTGATGGCTGGCCGAGCGCGACAGCCACGGACTCATCCGCAGCCCGGCCTGCGCCTCGACCGGAATACGCAGGTTCTGGTGGACGCTGAGCTCCGGAAAGATTTCGGTGATCTGGAACGTCCGTGCGATGCCCAGGTCGACGCGCTCGTGCGGCGCGCGCGCGGTGATGTCCTGCCCGTCGAACACGATGCGTCCACTGTCCGGGCTGCGAAAGCCGCTGAGCAGGTTGAACAGCGTGGTCTTGCCGGCCCCGTTGGCGCCGATCAGCGCGCGCAGCTCGCCCGGCGCGACCGATATCGAAACATCGTTGACGGCCCGCAGGCTGCCGAAACAGCACGACAGCTGCTCGGCGCGCAGCAGGCTCACGTCGGACTCCGGCCCCGCAGCAGGCCCAGCAGGCCGCGCGGAAAAAAGAGCACCACCAGCACGAAGATCAGGCCGACCACCGACATCCAGTTTTCGGTGTGGCTGGACACATAGTCCTGCAGCACGACGAACACGCTCGCGCCCAGCAACGGGCCCCAGAACGATCGCATCCCGCCCAGAACCGTCATGATCACGAAGTTGCCCGACATATCCCAGCGCAGTGCGCGCGGATCGGTGAAATTGTTCAGCAGCGCATACAGCGTACCGGCCAGGCTGACAAACGTGCACGAGATGACGAAGGACAGCCACAGGTGGCGCTCCACCGCGATGCCCAGAAAGCGCGCGCGGCGCTCGTTCTCGCGGATCGCCACCAGCGTGCGGCCGAAGGGCGAGCGCAGCAGCAACGCCATCGCCCCCACGGAGGCGGCGAAGCAGGCCAGGGCCAGGTAGTAGAACGCGGTGTCGCTGTTCTGGATGTCCAGTCGCAGCGATCCCAGCTGCAGCGGCAGGCGGCGCCAGCCGGTCAGGCCGTCGTCGCCCCCGGTGACGGCGTTCCAGCGAAACGCGATGAAGTAGAACACCTGGCCGAACGCGATCGTCACCATCGCGAAGTACACGCCGCGCCGCCGCACGATCAGCGCGCCGATCAGCGCCGCCGCCAGGGTGCCGACCACCACGCCGATCAGTATCCCCAGGGCGGTGCTGGGCACCAGGTACTTCAGCGTCATTCCGGCCCCGTAGGCGCCCAGGCCGAAATAGGCCGCGTGCCCGAACGACAGCGTGCCGGTGTAGCCGAGCAGGAAATTCAGCGCCATCGCGGCCAGGCCCATCACCACGACCCGGCTGGCCAGCTCGGTGTATCCGCCGATCGCGTTGATCCACAACGGCATGGTCAACAGCACAACCCAGAGCAGCGCGGTTGCGGTCCGCCGCAGGGGCTGGGTCACTGCAGGCGTCCTTCCTCGCCGAGCAGGCCGCGCGGACGCACCAGCAACACCAGGCCCATCATCGCGAAGATGACGGCCTCGCTGGCAGACGGGAAGAACACGGTGGTGAGCCCGGATGCGACCCCGATCAGGATGCCGCCGAGCAGGGTACCGGGCAGGCTGCCCAGTCCGCCGACGATGATCGCGACGAAACTGGGCATGATCAGCGAAGTTCCGATGGTCGGCTGAAGTCCGAGCATTCCGGCCGCCAGCACGCCGGCCAGGCCGGCCAGGTAGATGCCCAGTCCGAAGTTCAGGTTGCGCAGCACGCGCACGTTCACGCCCAGCGCCGAGACGGTCTCCAGGTCCAGCGTGCCGGCGCGGATCCGCATGCCCAGGCGAGTCTGGCGCAGGATGAGGAACAGGGCGCCGACCGCCAGTGCGACCAGCAGCACCATGAACAACCGATACCCGGTCAAGAAGAACAATTGCGTGCTCAGGGGCCGCGTCAGCCAGCTCGGAATCGGGTAGGGCAGGCTCTGTGCGCCCCAGATGAAGCGCGCGGCGTCTTCCAGGATGTAGGCCAGGCCGAAGGTCAACAGCAGGCTGTACAGCGGGTCCCGGCCATATAGGGGCCGGATCAGCAGGCGCTCGACGACCAGTCCCAGGGCGGCGGTCAACAGCGGCGCCAGCAGCAGCGCGCCCCAGAAGCCGACAAAGGGCATCAGGGAGTACGCCAGGTAGGCGCCCAGCGCCAGAAAGCCGCCGTGCGCGAAGTTGATCACGCCGCTCAGGTTGAGGATCAACGACAGGCCCAGCGCCATCAAGGCATAGAACGCCCCGACGATGAGCCCGTTGAATACGTTGTACAGGATCAGCTGCATATGCGAATCGAGTGGCGTGGCGCGCGCAACTGGCCCGTCGTTCGGCACAAGCCCCCGTAGCCGCGGCTTGCGCCGCGGCTAGGGCGGCCAGGCCGGCTTGGCCAAGGCTACGGCGGCCCTGGCCTCCTTCGCCGCGGCGTCAGCCGCGGCGAAGGAGGCTACGAAGGCCACACCAGCTTGCAGCCCCCTTCCTCGACACCGCCCGCCACATCGATTCCGCGCATGACCCGCGCCACGTTGAACAGGTCTTCCGGATCGGCGCCACCGGCCTGCGCGCTACCGACGAACACCGACGCGATCAGCTGGTGGTCCTCGGCGCGAAAAAACGCCGTATCCGGCACCAGGCCGATTTCGGGCGGCAGCTTCAAGCCGCCCAGCGCCTTGGCCATTTTGACGGCGTCGAGCGACTTGGCGGCCTGCGCGGCCAGCGCGCAGCTCCAGGTCGACACGAATCCGAACCAGGTGCGCGCGGTGGGAACTTTGCCGGTCTTCTTGCGGATGGCCTCGACGAACTCGGCCACGTGCGGCACCCCGGGCTGCTTCCAGTACCACTCGAACACCCAGGCCCCGATGCGCGCTTCCGGCGGCAGACCCTCGAGCGACTCGAGCTCCTGCTGGGCTCCAGCCAGGTGCAGGCGCTTGTCCAGTCCGAACTGCACGGCCTGCTTCAAGGCATTGACCATGTCATCGCCCTGCATCAGAAACACGATCACGTCCGGATTGGCACCCTGGGCCTTGATCAGGAACGAGGAAAAGTCGGTGGTCCCCAGCGGCGACAGGTCGGCGCCGACCTTGGTGCCGCCCAGCTTGGCGGCAGCCTTTTCGAGCGCCGCCTGCAAGGTGTGGCCGAAGGCGTAGTCGGGGGTGATGTAGTACCACTTCTTGCCGGCCTTCTCGATCAGCTGCTGGGCCGACCCGTTGGCCTCCATCGTGGTCGATTTGCAGACACGGAACACGTTCCAGTGGCAGGCCGAGCCGGTGATCGTATCGGTGTGACCCCCCGGCACGATATGCAGGACACCCTTTTCGTTGCTCACCTGGGCCATGGCCAGCGCCAGTGCCGAGTTGATATTGCCCAGCAGGAAGTCGACGTGGTCGCGCTCGATCAGCTTGCGCGACTTCTGCACGGCGGTGCCGGCATCGCCACTGGTCGAGTCCTCCACCAGCAGCTCGACCGGCCGCCCCAGGATGCCGCCCTTGGCATTGATCTGGGCGATCGCCAGTTCGCAGCCGGCCAGCTCGTTCTTGCCGGGGGCGGCATAGGTGCCCGTGAGCGGGTTGGCCAATCCGATCAGCACCGGCTGCTCGCCGCGCGCCGACAGGATGAACGGCGGCGCCAGGTTCGCGGCACCGACGGCCAGAGCGGCGCGCAGGACGGTTCGACGCCCGGGCGCGGGCGAGATCGTTTGCTTCATCATGCGAATGCCTCCTCGTTCGTCCTTGCGGTTCTGTTTGTAGTTCCGATGCGCCGGTCTGAGCCTCGCGTCGAGGCGATTGTATGTCGTGCCGGCCGGGAACGAGACAGTAAATCGAACCGGGTGTCATCTTGCGCTGCAGCGACCGGATGGCTGCCCGATCCTTCGCAACCCGCGCTGGCCGGACTTGTCGGCCGCGCCAGTTGGCCAGATCGTACAATCCGCGCGCCGCAACAGGAGGGGCGATGTGTCGGTCTGAGGCGCGCGGCCCACGCCCTACGGGGGCGGTGGCGGCATTTTTCGTTGTGCCCATCATCGGTGCACCGGTTCGGGGCCGGCCGAAGCCGGCCAGCCGCGCCCGGTCCTGGGCGCGCGCGTTCGCGATCGGGGCGCTCGCGCTGCCAGCGCACGCGCAGGAGGCGGCGCCCGCTGACCAGAAGTCGCCGCAGACGAAAAACGAGATCGAGCAAATAGAGATCATCGCCCCGGCACCGCTGCCGGGGCTCGGAGTCAACATCAACCAGGTGCCCGCGAATATCCAGACGATCGACGCCCGACAGATCGGCAAGTCCCATCCGATCGATTCGTCGGAGGCGCTCGAGCGGAACCTCGGAAGCGTCAACATCAACGACACCCAAGGCGGGCCGCTGCAGGCCGACGTGAACTTCCGTGGCTTTACCGCCTCGCCGATCCTGGGCACCCCGCAGGGCATCTCCGTCTTTGTAGATGGCGTGCGCGTGAACGAAGCCTTCGGCGATACCGTTAACTGGGATCTGATCCCGCCGGCTGCCATCTCGCGCATTACGGTCATCCCGGGATCCAATCCGGTGTTTGGCCTGAATACCCTGGGCGGCGCCCTCGCCGTATCGACCAAGAGCGGTTTCGAGTTTCCGGGCACGACCGCTTCGGTCGAGGACGGGTCCTGGAGCCGCAGGTCGGCCGAAATATCCTCGGGCGGGCATGGCGAGCAGGCCGAGTACTTCGTTGCGGGCCGCGTCGCGAACGACAATGGCTGGGCCCAACACAATCCATCGCGCCTGAGGCAGGTCTTCTCCAAGCTCGGCTATCAGGCCGAGGACACCGACATCGACGGCAGTCTCACCTACGCCGACAACTATGCGGAAGGCAATCAGACCATTCCGCTGTCGTTTCTGGGCAACCCGCGCCAGATCTACTCGTTTCCCGATTGGCAGCGCAACAAGCTGTGGTTCGCCAACCTGCAGGCCTCGCATGCGCTGACCGCCCAGCAGGTCTTGTCGGCCGATGTCTATTTCCGATCCGTGCGCTCGTCGATCTTCAACAACAACGTCAACAACAATTTCGACCCGACGCTGCCGCTGACCCCTGGCAATTTTCCGGCCAACAACATCACCAACGGCATCGACCAGGACCGCGACGGCCTGTCGCTGCAGTACAACGGGATTTCGAGCCTTTTCGGGCATCGCAACAACGCAACCGTCGGCGCAGCGGTTGACCACGGCAGAATCGACTTCAAGCAATTCAACCAGGATGCCACGGTCGCGCCCGACCGCAGCACCTTCTCCTCCCAGCCTATCGTGCTCCAGACCAGTCTTCGTTCGACCGATGACAACCTCGGGTGGTACGCCACGGATCTGCTCGAAATCAGCCAGTCGCTTGCGCTGACGCTGGCGGGCCGTTTCAACCGTGCGATCCTGCACCTGCGGGACCAGCTTGGCACCGCCCTGAACGGCGATCACGGCTTTGGGAGGTTCAACCCCGCGGTCGGGTTGAATTTCACGCCGGCACCTGCCGTAACGACGTATGCGTCGTACAACGAAGGCGTGCGGGTACCGACGCCGGTGGAACTGACGTGCGCCGATCCGAGCGCTCCCTGCAGCCTCCCGAACGCCTTTACCGCCGACCCGGCGCTCAAGCCCGTGATCTCAAAGACCTGGGAGCTCGGCGCGCGCGGAAGCGTTGGGAAGGGCCTATCGTGGTCCTCGGCGATCTACCGAAGCCTGCTGGACGACGACATCCAGTTCATCAGCAGCGGTGGCGGTGGCACGAGCTCGGGGTACTTCCAAAACGTCGGCCAGACCCGCCGCCAAGGCCTGGAGCTCGGGGCCAATGGCGTCTTGAAGACGATTACCTGGCGCGTGAACTACGCCTACATTCAGGCCACCTACCGAAGCGCGCTGACTCTAAACAGCCCGGACAACTCGGCCGCGCAGCCACTGAGCTGCCCGACCTGCGCCGACATCCGGGTGGTGCCGGGTAACCGCCTGCCCGGAATTCCCCTCCATGTCGCCAAGCTGGATCTGGAGTACGCGCCGAGCGTGCGCTGGAGCGCAGCCCTGAACGTGATCGGTCAATCGTCGACCTTCCCGCGGGGTGACGAAAACAACCGGGATGTCCATGGCCCCGTGCCCGGCTTCGCTGTCGTGAACTTGAACGGGCAGGTCAAGCTCACCCAAAGGCTGGAGCTCTTCGCGAAGGTCGATAACCTGTTCGACCGACTCTATTCGTCCTATGGCGTTCTGGGCGCCAACGCGTTTCACCTGCCAGGCCACGCCTTCGATCCGAACCCGGCGGCGTGGACGCCGGAGCAGTTCAGGTCGTTCGGAGCTGGAAGGGGAGCCTGGGTCGGGTTCTCTTACCACTTCGCGCAGTGACCGCAGTCGTACGAGTCGACCATTGAAGATGCACCTGCGCCATGCCTGGCCGGGCCTGCTGGCCGCATCGATCGGGCTGCAGGCGTGCGGAACGCCCTCGCCGCCAGCGCATTCCGATGCGCTGTGGCAGGTGGTCAACGCCGGCTGCAACCAGGGATGGGCGCCCGTGCCGTCGCTTCAGTGCTACCCGGCGCGCGGCGATGCGGTGCTGAAGGATATCTGCGGCGCCACCCACTACCTGCTGATCCCGACGGCGCAGCGCGTCGGCGTCGAAAGCCCGGAGCTGCTGCTGGACGGCGAGCCGGACTACTTCGGCGATGCCTGGGCTGCGCGCGACCGCGTGATCGCCGCCTCGGGAAGGCCGCAGGTGCGCTCGGACGAGCTCGGACTGGCGATCAATTCGCGCTGGGGCCGATCGCAGGACCAGCTGCACATCCACATCGATTTGGTCCGGCCGGAGGTTCGAGACGCGATCCGGCAGTGGCTGCGCGAGGGAGCCTCGAGGCCGGACATCGAACTGTTCGGCCATGCGTACCGGATCGTTCACGCGGCGACCCTGCAGCGGCCAAGCCCATTTCAGACAGCGGCCGCCGGCGAAACAACGCCGCAACGAGAGATGAATACGATTGGCGTGGTCGGCGATGGCGCATCGGGCTTCTACGTGCTGCTCGGGCACGTCGATCCGGCCCGGCTGGACCGCGGACATGCCGAGGAGATCCTGGTTCCGAGGCACTGCGCCCGATGAGCGGACCATCGTGTTTCAGACAAAAGGAGTCAAGCAGATGAGCGCGAGCAGGCTGGCCCGGACCCCGCAACCGCCGTACTACGCGGTGATCTTCGCGTCGATCCGGACCGCGGGCGACTGCGGCTACGCCGAGACCTCGGATCGGATGGTCGAGCTGGCGTCCCGGCAGCCGGGCTTTCTCGGGATCGAAAGCGTGCGCGATGCGGAAGGTGTCGGCATCACCGTCAGCTATTGGGCCTCGACCGAGGCCATCGCGGCCTGGAAAGCACAGGCCGAGCACCTGCTGGCGCAGCAGCGCGGCCGGCGCGAGTGGTATGAGCAGTACGAAATACGCATCGCCCGCGTCGAGCGAGCCTACGGGCGCTCCGCACCGGGCGGCTGACTTGCCGTTGCTGGCCCGGGCAACGCCCCGGCACGCGACCCGATTGGCGCTCGCGATCGGGTGCGCGGCAGCCGTGGTGCCGGCCTCCTTCGCCGTGGGTTCCGCCGCGGCTACGGAGGCCACGGCCGCCGGCGCCGCCGCGGAGCCGTCAGTGCGGCCACGTGTGTGCCTGGTGCTGGGGGGCGGCGGCGCCCGCGGCGCAGCCCACATCGGCGTCATCAAGGCGCTCGCGCGGCTCAGGGTCCCGATCGACTGCGTGGCCGGCACCAGCATCGGCGCTTTGATCGGGGCCGCCTATGCGACCGGAATCGGCGCCGACGAGATGGAAAAGATCGTATCGGGCCTGTCGGCCGAAGCGCTGTTCGTCGACCGGCCGCCGCGATCCGATCTGCCGATTCGAACCAAGATCGAGGAGCAGCGCAACAGCATCGGACCCGAGTTCGGAATCCGCGACGGGCAGCTGCTGGTGCCCAAGGGCCTGGTGGCCGGCGTTCAGCTCGAAACGATGATGAGGCGCCTGATCCGCTCGTCGGACGTGATCCGGTTCGACGATCTGCCGATTCCGTTTCGCGCCGTGGCCACCGATCTGGCCAGCGGCGAGCCGGTTGTGCTGTCCGAGGGGGAGCTGTCGCAGGCGCTGCGGGCCAGCCTGTCGGTCCCGGTGGCCCTGGCGCCGGTGCGACTGGACGGCCGGCTCCTGGTCGACGGGGGCTTGACCGATAACCTGCCGCTGGACGCGGCCCGCTCGATGGGCGCCGACGTGGCGATCGTCGTCGATCTGGGCTCGCCCAGTGCCAGCGAAGCCGAGCTGGGCACCTTGCTGGGCGTGAGCCGGCGAATCCTGGACATCCTGGTCGAGCAGAACGAGAAAAAATCGCTGGCGCTGCTGCGCCCCGACGACGTCGTGATCAAACCCGATCTGGGCGACTATTCCTCGGCCGACTTCGGCCATTGGACCACGTTGATCGCGCTCGGGGAGGCGGCGGTGCTGAAGCGGCAGCAAAGGCTCGCCAGCCTGTCGCTGCCCCCCGACGAGTACGCGGCGCTGCTGGCCGCACGGCGCGGCGGCGCCTCGACCGATGCACGTGCGATCGCGCAAGTGCGGCTGCCGCAGTTTGCGCGCGTGAACCCGGACGTGGTCCGTGCCCAGATGCAGACGCGGCCGGGGCAGCCGCTGGATCCGGCGCAGCTGGAATCCGACGTGCGGCGCTTGTACGCCAGCGGGGACTTCGAGCACATCGGCTACGCCCTGCTGGACGAGTCCGGCCGGCGCGTGGTGAGCATCGATGCGGCCGAGAAATCGTGGGGCCCGAACTTTCTGCAGTTCGCACTGGAGGGCGGTTACGATCTTCACGGCGAGTCGCGTTTCGAGGCGCTGGCGGCGTACCGGCGCACCTGGATCGACTCGCTCGGCGCCGAATGGCGCTCGCAGCTGGAGCTGGGCCGGCAGGATCGCATCTCGAGCGAGCTGTACCAGCCGCTCGGCATCGACCAGGTTTTCTTCGTCGCGCCGTATGCGGAGCTCGACCGCGACGTCGAGGACGTGTTCGCCGGCAGCCGCCGCGCCGCCCGATACGTGCTGCACGAGGGCCTGACGGGCGTGGACTTGGGAAGCCGCCTGGGGCGGGCCGCCGAGATCCGCACCGGCGTGCAGATCGGCCGCCTGCAGCAGCGGCTCGATCAGGGCCCCGTGTCGCTGTCGCCGGGACCGGACCGGGTCGGCGTGGGGGCGTGGCACGTGCGGCTGCGGGCCGACGAATACGATCGGATCGTGGCGCCCCGTTCGGGTTTCGCGGCAACCGGGGGACTGTTCGCGTCGCGCACGACGCTGGGCGGGGAGTCTTCGTACACGCGCTGGGATGCGAGCGGATCGGTCGCCGACTCGCTGGGCGACAGCACGCTCGATTTGGGAGCCACGTTCAAGGGCCGCTTCGGCGCCAACGATCTGCCGCGCTACGACGTGTATCAGTGGGGTGGCTTTCTGCAGCAGTCCGGCTACCGGATCGGGTCCCTGAACGGCCAGTCGCTGCAGTTCGCGCGCGCCGTTTACCGCTACAAGCTGGCTCCATTGCCGTTCCTGAACGGCCTGTACGCCGGAGCGTCGATCGAGGCGGGGCGACTGGGCCGCCCGATCGTCTCGGGCGCGCCCACCGGCACGATGAAGTCGGCCTCGCTGTTTTTACTGCTCGACAGCCCGATCGGCCCGCTGTACCTGGCCTACGGGCGGGCGCGCGACGGCAACTGGAGCCTGTACCTGTACCTCGGCGAACCGGCCACGACCGAACCGGACGTCGCCGGGCGCTGATCATCGCAGCGTCACAAAATCCCAATAGCCTCGAATGTTCGCCGCATGGAGGAGGACATCATGAGAAACCTTAAGATCACGATCGCTCTGGCTCTGGGCGTGGCGTTCGCCGCCGCGCCTGCGGTTGCCCGGGATCACGCAGACGCAAAGATTCCGCGCCTGGACCATGTATTCGTGATCGTGATGGAGAACCACTATTTCCACCAGATCTACGGCAATACGAACGCGCCGTTCGTGACCTCTTATGCGAACAGCGCCAACCTGGCGGCCAATTATTTCGGCGTCGGCCATCCCAGCCTGACGAACTACCTGGAAATCGTCGGCGGCTCCAATTTCGGCGTCGTCAACGATAACTCGCCCGACTGGCACAACAGCGCGTGCAAGTCGAATCTGGAAACCAACACCCCGGCCCTGGAAGGCGCGCCCAACATCTGCCCGATCGCCGGCAGCGGCATGGACGCGGCCACGCCGGCCGTCGATACCACCAATGAGGGCTCGCCCGGGGCTCCGATTTACAACGACCCGATCGCCCCGGCCTTCACGGTGGGCAGGACCATCGCCGACCAGCTGGTCGAAGCGGGTCTGTCCTGGAAGAGCTATCAGCAGAGCCTGCCGCCGTACGGGGCCGACAAGGTCAACAACAGCGATGGAATGATCTCGAATCTCACCACGGCGGTGGCCGGAATGCCGTTGCTGTACGCGGTCAAGCACAACCCGTTTGTTTATTTCGCCAGCGTGCAGGGGGGCGACGACGGCAGCGGCCTGGCAAACGTCGCGGGCTTCGAGCAGCTGTACGCGGATCTGCGCGCGGGTGCGGTGCCGAATTACTCGTTCATCGTGCCCGACCAGTGTCACGACCAGCATGGCCGCGGCTCCAGCGAAGTCGGCCCCTACTGCTCGACCGACAGCCTGTCGATCCAGGCCGGCGACGTCGCGGTGCAGAACCTGGTTGGCGCCATCCACGCGTCCGACGCGTGGAAGCACGGCCGCAACGCGATCGTCGTTGTGTGGGACGAGAACGATTACAGCAGCCTGCCGAACCAGGTGGTGACGATCGTCGACACCAACTACGGTGTCAGCAAGACCACTTCGAACGTCAAGTACAACCATTTCTCGCTGCTGAAGACGATCGAAGCGGGTTTCGGTCTGAGCTATCTGAATCACGCGGCCGACCATACCGTGCCGCTGATGTCGGACCTGTTTGCCCCGGCCGACCACTGAAGCCGGCCCCCCCCTCGGCCGCGACCCCGCCTGCCGGCGGGGTTTGTTTTTCCGGGCCGCGACGAGCCGATCGCAGGCGTGTATAAATTCGGCCATGCGGTTGTGCGCGTCCGTGGGCGCTGTACAAAAGCACATCTACCCGGGAGCGCGCAATGAAACTCCTCCTGATCAATCCGCGGTTCCCCGAGAGCTTCTGGAGTCTGCGCTGGGCCATCGACGAGGTGCTTCCGTCGAAGCGTTCGGTCAATCCGCCCCTGGGGCTGGCGACGCTGGCGGCGCTGTGCCCGGCCCACTGGGAGGTGTCGATCGTCGACGAGAACGTCGAATCGGTGCCGCTTGCTCCCGAGGCCGACCTGATCGGCGTGTGCGGCATGGGCGTGCAGTTCGAGCGCCAGCGCGAGCTGATCGAGCATTTCCGCCAGGCGGGCTACCACGTGGTGGCGGGCGGAAGCTTCGCCTCGCTGTGCCCCGAGCGCTACGTGGACCTGGCCTGCACCGTCGTGGCAGGAGAATCGGAGTACATCTGGCCGCGGTTTTGCGCCGATTTCGAGCGGGGCCGGCCGCTGGCGCTGTACCAGGAAACCGGCGTGGTGCGGCTGGAGGACTCGCCCACGCCCCGGTTCGACCTGCTCAAGCTGGATCGCTACGCGATGGTGACGATGCAGTTCTCGCGCGGCTGCCCCTTCCGCTGCGAGTTCTGCGACATCATCGTGATGTTCGGGCGCAAGCCCCGGCACAAGACGCTCGAGCAGGTCGAGCGCGAGCTGGACGCGCTGCGCCAACTGGGCGCGCGCAGCGTGTTCTTCGTCGATGACAACCTGATCGGCAACAAGGCGGTGGCGCGCGACCTGTGCCGGATGCTGCTCGCCTACCAGCGCCGCCACGGTTTTCCGTTCCGGTTCGGCACCGAGGCCACGATCAATCTGGCGCAGGAAGCCGAGCTGCTGGAGCTGTTCCGCGAGGCGAAGTTCGCGTGGGTCTTCATCGGCATCGAGTCGCCCGACGCGGAGACCCTGAAGCAGACCCTGAAGTCGCAGAACACGCGCGAGGACCTGCAGGTGTCGCTCAGACGGATCTACCAGCACGGCATCGACGTGCTGGCCGGCTTCATCGTGGGGTTCGATAACGACACGGTGGAGGCGTTCGACCAGCAGTACCGCTTCATCGTGGACGCCGGTATCCAGGTCGCGATGGTCGGGCTGCTGACGGCGCTGCCCAAAACACCGCTGTACACGCGGCTGCAGGCCGAGGGCCGGCTGCGCGATCTGGACAGCGCCGACAATACGAAGGCGGCCACCAACGTGATTCCGAAGCGGATGAGCTACGGCGAGCTGATCGACGGCTACCAGAACATGGTGCGCCGGCTGTCGCGCGATTCGGCCATGGCCCAGCGGGTGGCCAACAAGCTGCGCTTGATGGGCCGGCCGGTTTACGACGGCGACTACTCGCTGGCGCAGAGCCTGGGGATCGTGTGGCGCCTGGTGGTCCGGGGCGTCGTGCGCGGCGGGCCGGTGCGGATCTGGCATTTCGCGCGCACCGTGCCGTGGACCGCGCCGCGCAAGCTGTCGCTGTTCATTTCGGAATGGATCATGGGGCTGGCGATGCACGATTACGTCAGCCGCCATTTCCGCGCCGAGCCTGTCGCGCTGGCGCATCGCCGGATCGTGGTGCGACGGTTCGGCAAGATTCAGCGGCTGGCCGCGCGTTCGTTGAACGAGGTCCGCGTGGCGCTGTCGCACGCGAGCTCGCTGCCGGACATTTCGATCAGCCTGCCCGCCGGGCCTTGCCGGGGGTTCCTGGCCTCGGCCGGCCGCCACCTGGACCGTTTGCTGCGCGCGACGCAGTCGTCGCTGACGCTGCGGATCGACGCGCTGCTCGAGAGCGAGCGCGACGAAGTCCAGCGCCTGCTGTCGCGGCTGGCGCGTCACGGCGATCGCGTGTTCGTCGTGCTGGGCGAAAATGCCCGGGGCTTGCTGCAGGTGGACACCTCCGTGTTCCGCCTGCGGTTGGAGCGGTCCGCGGCCTGATCCGATCCGCCTTCCTGCTATCTTTGGGTCGACGCCGCGTGGCGCGGCGCAGGGGGTGGTCGCATGGACGTTGAATCCGGCCAGATCTTCCACCAGATCCGCCAATGGCGCGATCTGGGGCGCGGGGTGGCGCTCGCCACGGTGGTGCGCACCTGGGGCTCGTCGCCCCGGCCGGCCGGCAGCCATCTGGCCGTCGACAGCAGCGGGCAATTCGTCGGCTCCGTCTCGGGCGGCTGCATCGAGGCGGCCGTGATTCACGAAGCCCAGGACGTGATCCGTGACGGCCGCCGGCGCCGCCTGCAATTCGGCGTCAGCGACGAGCAGGCCTGGCAGGCGGGGCTGGCCTGCGGCGGGCAGATCGAGGTATTCGTCGAGCGGGTCGAATGAGGCGGGATATCCTGGACCGGTTGATGGCGCCCCGATCGGCGCGCGCCGCGATGGCGCTGGTGACCCGGCTGAGCGACGGGGCCCAGGCGCTGGTGGAGCGCGAGGTCCTGTGCGGCGACCTGGAGCTGGACTCCGAGCTGCTCGCCGCGGTCGGCCGCAGCGTGCGGCAGGAACGCAGCGGTCCGCTGGCGCAGCGCGAAGACCTGTTCGTTCGCGTCTACGCCGGCCCGCCGCGTCTGCTGGTGGTGGGCGCGGTGCACGTCGCCGCGGCGCTGGCGCCGATGGCGGCGCTGGCGGGGTTCGACGTGACGGTGATCGATCCGCGCAGCGGCTTCGCCAATGCCGAGCGGTTTCCCAACGTCACGCTGACCGACGAGAGCCCCGAGGAGGCGATGGCCCGTCTGGCTCCCGATGCCCGCACCGCGGTGGTCACGCTGGCGCACGATCCGAACCTCGACGATCCGGCGCTGGTGGCCGCATTGAACAGCCCCGCGTTCTATATCGGATCGATGGGCAGCGCGCGCACGCATGCCAAACGCGTGGAACGGTTGACCCAGCTCGGACTGGGCGATCGGGTCGGGCGGATTCACGCGCCGGTCGGGCTCGCGCTGGGCGGGCGCTCGCCGGCCGAGATCGCGCTGGCCACGCTGGCGCAGATCGTGCAAGAGCGCTATCGCGGCAACGGGCCGTGAGCGCTCGCAGCGCAGCGCTGGTACTGGCGGCCGGGACCTCGAGCCGCATGCAGGGGCGCAACAAGCTGCTGTGCGAGGTCGGCGGCATGACGATGATCGAGCGCGCGGTGCGGGCTGCCCTCGATTCGCGTTGCATGCAGGTGGTGGTGGTGACCGGCTCGCAGGCCGATCTCGTCGAAGCCGCGCTGCAGGCGGTGCAGGCCTGCAAGCCCGTCACCGTCGTGCGCAATCCGGATTACGCAACGGGACTTTCGAGCTCGCTGCGGTGCGCGGTGGCCACGTTGCCCGACACGCTGGATGCGGCGCTGGTGCATCTGGCCGACATGCCGTGGATCGGCGCGGCGCACATCGACCGGCTGATCGATGCGTTCGATCCGCGCGAGCCGGCGATCGTCGCGCCGTTCCGCAACGGCCGGCGCGGCCAACCCGTGCTGTGGCCCAAGGATTACTTCCCGGCGCTGGGCGCGCTCAGCGGCGACAGCGGCGCCCGCGGCCTGCTCGAGCGGTGCGCCTCGTCCGTGCGGGCCGTGCCGTTCGACACCGACGCCATCTTCCAGGACATCGACACGCCGGACGAGCTGGCGCAGGCCCTGCGCCAGGCCGTCCAAATTGCCCAGGAGCGCACGGACTGACCGGCGCTCGCTCGCCCACCTCACGTTCGTTCATACGGAGTTCGCTGATGTTCCTGCGAAAAGTGCTGCTGTCCTCGCTGATGTTGTTCGCGCTGCCGGTTTTCGCGCAGACCGTTCCGGAGAGCCTGTTCAACGGGATGAAGTGGCGCCTGATCGGACCATTCCGCGGCGGCCGGTCGGTTGCCGTCGCGGGCGTGCCCGCGGACGCGGCCGTCTATTACTTCGGTGCCGCGGCCGGCGGCGTGTGGAAGTCGGGCGACGGCGGCGCCGACTGGACACCCCTGTCCGACAAGGAGCCGATCGCCTCGATTGGCGCGCTGGCGGTTGCCGAATCCGATCCGAACGTGCTGTACGCGGGAACCGGAGAAGCGTGCATTCGCGGCAACGTGGCCAACGGCGACGGCGTCTACAAGTCCACGGACGGCGGCCGCACCTGGCGCAACGTCGGCTTGCGCGATTCGCAGCACATCGGCGCCTTGATCATCCATCCGCGCGACCCGAACATCGCATTCGTCGCCGCGCTCGGGCACGCCTACGGCCCGAACCCGGAGCGCGGCATCTTCCGCACGCTCGACGGCGGCAAGACGTGGGAAAAGGTGCTCTACCGGAACGACCGCACCGGCGGCATCGATGTGGTGTTCGATCCGCACAGCCCGGGCATCCTGTATGCAGCGCTGTGGGAAGTGGTGCGCACTCCGTGGAGCCTGACCAGCGGCGGCGAGGGCAGCGGTCTGTACAAGTCGGTCGACGGCGGCACCACCTGGAAACGCCTGGAAGGCAACGGTCTGCCCAAGGGGATCAAGGGCAGGATCGGCGTGTCGGTGTCGGGCGCCGACGGCAGTCGCGTGTATGCATCGATCGAAGCAGAGGAGGGCGGCATCTTCCGCTCGGACGACAGCGGCGAGAGCTGGGTGCGCGTCAACGACGACGAGCGCTTCCGCCAGCGGGCGTGGTACTTCAGCCACATCTTCGCCGATCCGAAAGGTGCCGACACGGTGTACGTTCTGAACACGGGTCTGTTCCGCTCGACCGACGCCGGCAAGACCTTCGCGTTGCTTGCCGCCCCCCACGGCGACCACCACGCCCTGTGGATCGATCCGGCCAATCCGCAACGGATGATCGACGGCGATGACGGAGGCGTCACGATCACGCTGGATGGGGGCAAGACCTGGACGCGACAGGACAATCAGCCCACCGGGCAGTTCTATCACGTGGTCGCCGACCACGACTATCCCTACCACCTGTATGGCTCGCAGCAGGACCTGGGTTCGGTCGCCATCGCCAGCCGCACCGACGAAGGCACGATCGGCCAGCGGGACTGGTACGAGGTGGGCGGCGGCGAGAGCGGATGCATTGCCCCCGATCCGCGCGACGCCAACATCGTGTTCGCCACTGACAACGACGGCGTGGTGACGCGCTGGGACAGGCGCACCAAACAGACGCAGTACATCAATGTGTGGCCTCTGGATACGTCGGGGCTGGGAGCCGAGAGCCTCGAGCATCGATTCCAGTGGACCGAGCCGGTGCTGGCGTCGGTGCACGATCCGAACGTCCTGTACACCGCCGCCGAGGTCGTCTTCAAGACCACCGATGCCGGCAAGCACTGGAGCGTGATCAGTCCCGACCTGACCCGAAACGACAAATCCAGGCAGAAGCCGTCGGGCGGGCCGATCACGCTCGACATCACCAGCGTGGAGTACTACGACACGGTGTTCGCCCTGGCCGAATCGCCGGTGCAGAAGGATCTGCTCTGGGCCGGAACCGACGACGGGCTGGTTCACATCACCCGCGACGGCGGCAAGAACTGGAACAGCGTCACGCCCGGGGCAATGCCCGAGTGGGGCACCGTCAGCCAGATCGATGCCTCCCCGCACGACGCGGGCGGCGCCTACATCGCCGTCGACCGCCACAAGCTCGACGACGTGCGTCCCTATATCTACAAGACCAGCGACTTCGGCAACTCGTGGTCGAAAGCGACCGGCGGCATTCCCGACGGAGCGTTCGTCCGGGCCGTGCGCGAAGACCCGAAAAGGAAAGGCCTGCTGTACGCCGGAACCGAGCAGGGCGTGTTCGTGTCGTTCGACGACGGCCAGCACTGGCAGCCGCTGCAGCTGAACCTTCCGGTCACGCCGGTGACCGACCTGATCGTCAAGGATGACGATCTGGCCATTTCGACCAACGGCCGCTCCTTCTGGATCCTCGATGACCTGGCTCCGCTGCGCCAGGCGTCGGCGCCGCCGGCCTCCAGGGAAATGCTCCTTTATCAGCCGGCCCCGACGGTGCGCCTGCACTACCCGGAAGAAATCGACAAGCACAGGCCGGTGGGCCTGTCGCCCAATGGCGCCTACATCGACTACTGGTTCCGCAACACCCCGGGCGAAGAGGTCACGCTGCAGATCAAGGATGCGCAGGGGCGCGTGGTCCAGACGTTCTCGAGCCAGAAGAAAAAAGACAAGTTCGAGCAGCCGCCGGAATGGCCCGACCTGGAAAAGCCGGCCGATGTGATCCCGGCCAAGGAGGGCATGAACCGGTTCGCCTGGAATCTGCGCTGGGCCTCGCCGCCGGAGACGCCGGGAGCGTTCTATCAGGGCAACGGGCCCGAGGGTCCGATCGTGCTGCCGGGCACCTACCGCCTGACGCTGACCTGGAACGGCAGGAGCGAGACGGCCCAGCTCGAGGTGGTGCCGGACCCCCGAACCGCCGATTCGCTCGATGGTCTGCGCGAACAGTTCGACCTGTCGATGCGCGTGCGCGAACGCATCGGCCAGATGCATCAGGCGATCAATCAGATCCGGGGCGTGCGCGGCGATCTGGAATCGCTCAAGGCACGCCTGCAGGCGGGCGATCACGGCAAGACTCTGCTCGCCACGGTCGATCAGCTGGAAAAGACGATGGCCTCGATCGAGCAGGCACTGATACAGGTCAAGTTGAAGAGCACCGAGGGAAACCTGCGCTATCCCTCGATGCTCAACGAGCAGTTCGATACGTTCAGCCACTTGATCGAGAACGCCGACGCGGCTCCGACCCAGTCGATGCTGGACGTCTTCGCGGGCCTGGACAAGCGACTTGGCGCCGAGCTGGCCAGGTGGCGCGTGGTCGCCGAGACCGACATTGCGGCCCTGAATGCGCAGGCGGCCAGCGAGAACGTGCCGCCGGTGGTGGTGCGGGTGGAACTTCCCTGACGGTCGTGTCTTCAGGCTGCTACCGGAATCGCGAAGGTCGCCCGAGCCCGCGCGAACTTCGTCGGCTGTCGGCCGGCAACTCTGTCGGCCAGCGTAATTGCCAGGGTCCCGACATCTATCTTTGAAGCCTATATTATTAGACACAATCCATCGTGACCGGAGATACATCATGTTGGATGCAGTGACCTTGGATCAACTTCGCACCTTCATCGCCGCTGCCGAGCAGGGCAGCTTTTCCGCTGCCGGGCGCAAGCTGCGGCGGGCGCAATCGGTCGTCAGCCAGACACTGGCGAATCTCGAAGGACAACTCGGCGTGACCTTGTTCGATCGCAGCGCGCGCTACCCGACGCTTACCGAGGACGGTCGCGTATTGCTGCAGAATGCCCGCGCCGTCGCCGATCAGATGGATGGTTTCAAAGCGCGCGCGAAGACCTTGCGCGAAGGACTCGAGCCGGAACTCTCGCTCTCGATCGATGTGATGTTTCCGATGAGCGAACTCACCGCGGCCGTCGCCGCGTTCCGCGATACTTTTCCGCACACACCGTTGCGGTTGTTCGTCGAAGCGCTCGGTGGGGTCATCGAACCGGTGTTACAGGGTTCCTGCCAGATTGGCATCGTTGGCACGTTACCGTCTCTGCCCGAAGGCATGCACAGCGAATCGCTGCTCGACGTGCCGATGGTCACCGTCGTTGCATCGAAGCATCCGCTGGCGTCGCACAAAGGCGTCATTCCGCAATCGGCACTGCAGCGGCACGTGCAGCTCGTGCTGACCGATCGATCGACATTGACGAAAGGCCAGAACTACGGCGTGTTTTCGCCGAATGTGTGGCGACTCGCCGATATGGGAGCTCGGCACGCCTTTCTGCGTGCGGGCTTCGGCTTTGGCCACATGCCGCGGTTCATGGTGGAGGACGACATCAAGAGCGGCAAGCTGCGTGTTGTGCGCATCGAGATTCCGGGCATAGTGAAACTGCTGATGCCGATGCGTGCGGTGTATCGCAAGGACGCGCCGCCCGGACCCGCGGGCCGCTGGTTGATTGACCACTTGAGCCGGCGTAGTGGCGCAAAGCGGGCGACATAGAAATGCGAGGGCGGCGCTTCTGTCTTATTGCGATCGGGCAGGCTGGGTAAGATCGGCCATGGCCACTGCGATCGCGTCCTTCTCCAACAGCTATTCGCGTCTGCCGGAGCATTTCTTTGCCCGGCTGGATCCGACGCCGGTGGCGCAGCCACGTCTGATCGTGCTCAATCGCCCGCTCGCGCACGACCTGGGGCTGGGCATGGATGCGGTCGACGGCGACGCCCTCGCGCAGATTCTAGGAGGCAACATCGTTCCCGGCGGTGCCGAGCCGATCAGCATGGCCTATGCGGGGCACCAGTTCGGCAGTTTCGTTCCGCAGTTGGGCGACGGCCGGGCGATCCTGCTGGGTGAGGTCCTCGACCGCTGCGGCGTTCGCCGCGACATCCAGCTCAAGGGCGCAGGGCGCACGCCCTTTTCCCGCCGCGGTGACGGCCGCGCTGCGCTGGGGCCGGTGCTGCGCGAATACGTGGTCAGCGAAGCGATGCACGCCCTGGGCATCGCGGCCACGCGCGCCCTGGCGGCCGTTACCACCGGCGAACCCGTCTTTCGGGAAGCCCCCTTACCCGGGGCCATCCTGACCCGCGTGGCGGCGAGCCACGTCCGGGTGGGTACTTTCCAATACTTCGCTGCGCGCGGCGATGACGAGGCGATCCGGCAGTTGTCGGACTATGTCCTGGATCGGCACTACCCCGAGGCGAAGGACGCGGAGCGGCCCTATCTGGCCTTGCTGCAGGCCGTCGCGCGGCGCCAGGCCGCTCTGGTGGCGCGCTGGATGCAGGTCGGCTTCGTCCATGGCGTGATGAACACCGACAACATGGCCGTTTCGGGCGAGACCATCGACTTCGGGCCCTGCGCATTCATCGAGGCGTATGACCCTGCGGCCGTTTTCAGTTCGATCGACGAGCTTGGCCGCTACGCCTTCGGCAACCAGCCACGCGCCGCGCAATGGAACATCGTCCGGTTCGCCGAAGTGCTGCTTGCGCTGATCGATCCGGATCCGAACCGCGCGACCGAACTCGCCCAGGCAGTGATCAGCGCGTTTCCCACCTGGTACGAAAGCGAGTGGATCGCCGGAATGCGCCGCAAGCTCGGCCTGGGCCTTGCACAGGACGGTGACCTGGGGTTGATCCAGGGACTGCTCGACGCCATGCATGCGAACCAGGCCGACTTCACCCTGACCTTCCGGCGGCTGTGCGACGCTGCGGCCGAGGCAGGCGATGCGGGGCCGCGTGCGCTGTTTGCCGACCCCGGTGCCTATGATCGATGGGCGCTGCTCTGGCGCGAGCGCCTCCAGAGCGAGGACGGCTCGCCCGCCGAACGCGCGCAGGCCATGCGCCGCGTGAATCCGGCCGTCATCCCGCGCAACCACCGCGTGGAACAGGCACTGAAGGCGGCCGTCGAGCGCGAAGACTACGCGCCCTTTTTCGAACTGCTGACCGTTCTGTCGCGGCCCTACGAAGAGCAGCACGCGTATCTGGCATACGCCGCGCCGGCGCAGGCCCACGAGCGGGTCGTTCAAACGTTTTGCGGGACCTGAGCGGTTGGTACGGACCGGGCATGGCTGCGCCCGCGGCGATCAGATTTCTATCTGAGCCCCCAGCTCCGCAACCCGGTTGGGCGGCAGCTTGAAATAGTCGGCCGGGTCGGCCGCATTGCGCACCATCGCCGCGAAGATGCGCTCGCGCCACTTTGACATGCGTCCCTGCCCGCTCGGCACCAGCCGCTGGCGGCTCAGGAAGTAGGACGTTTCCATAGGGTTGATCGTGATGCCCTGCGACCTGGCAAGCTCCAGCGCTGCCGGCACATGAGGCTCGTTCATGAAACCCCAGTAGACGTCGACCTGGTAGAACTCGTGCCTGAGCGGGTGCACCTTCGCCTGCTGGTCTGCCGGCACCCACGGCACCTCGCAGACGTGGACCGTCAGGAAGATCACGCGTTCGTGCAGCACCTTGTTATGCAGCAGGTTGTGCATGAACGCGCGGGGCGCGCCCTCCTGCTCGCCGCGCAGGAACACCGCCGTGCCGGGCACGCGCGGCGGCGGCGCTGCGACCAGCGAATCGATCAAGACCGACAGCGGCACCGCATCCTTCTGCAGCCGCATCCGCACCAGTTGGCGGCCGTCGCTCCAGGTCATCATGACGAAGAAGACGAGCGCGGCGACCGCGAGCGGAAACCAGCCGCCCTGCACGATGCGCAGCGTGTTGGCCGAAAAGAACGCCGCATCGACCACCAGGAACAGCCCGGTTGCCCCGACCCCCAGCCACAGCGGGTACTTCCAGCCGTAGCGCAGCACCTCGAACGTGAGCAGCGTGGTGATCAGCATCGTGCCGGTTACGGCGATTCCGTAGGCGGCCGCCAGCGCGCTCGCGCTGCCGAAAGAAATGGTGACGCTCGCCACCAGCAGGTACTGCAGCCAGTTCACATCGGGCAGGTAGACCTGGTGCAACGACTGCGCCGAGGTCTGCACGATCTGCATCCGGGGCAGGTATCCGAGCTGGATCGCCTGCTTGACGAACGAAAACGTGCCCGAGATCGTCGCCTGCGAGGCGATCACGGTGGCGGCGGTTGCCAGCACGACCATCGGCACCACGCCCCAGGCCGGCACCAGCCGGTAGAACGGATTGTCGGCGGCCGACGTGTTGGTCAGCAGCAGCGCCCCTTGCCCCAGGTAGTTCAGCAGCAGGGCCGGAAACACGAGCGTGAACCAGGCCGTGCGGATCGCGCGCTTTCCGAAGTGACCCAGATCGGCGTACAACGCCTCCGCTCCGGTCACCGACAGCACGATCGCGCCCAGCGCGGCGAAACCGGCCGAGCCGTTTCGTTGCATGAAGGTGAACGCGCGCCACGGGTCCAGCGCCGCCAGGATGTGCGGGGCCCGGCAGATGCTGGCCAGGCCGGTGGCGCCGATAACCAGGAACCACAGCGTCAGCACCGGCCCGAACAGGGAGCCGATGCGGCCGGTTCCGTTCTTCTGCACCAGGTACAACGCGGTCAGAATCGCGACCGCAATGGGAACCGCGTAGGGCTTGAAAGCGGGGGTCGCGACCTCCAGGCCCTCGACCGCGCTGAGCACCGAAATCGCCGGCGTGATCACGCCGTCGCCGCAGAACAGCGCCGCTCCGAGCAGCCCCAGCATCACCACCACGCGGAAATGGCGCGACCCGCGTCCGACGGCCGAGGAGGCCAGCGCGGTGAGCGCCATGATTCCGCCTTCGCCGCGGTTGTCGGCGCGCAGGATCAGCACGACGTACTTCAGGGCCACGATCAGCACCAGCGTCCAGACCATCGTGGAGATCACGCCGATCACGTTGGCCGCTCCCAGCGTGACGCCGTGCACCGGATTGAAGGACTCCTGCACCGCGTACAGCGGGCTGGTGCCGATATCGCCGTAGACGACACCGACGGCGCCAAGAGTCAGCGCCGGCAAGCTGGCCGAGCCCGTCCGGGTGCCCATCGTTGGTTGTTGGGAAGGGTGGAACCGGGCGCCCGGGCAACTGATCCGGGCGCCAATATACCTTGGCCCAACTCGTGGCGATACCTCGCCCGGTGCGCCCGCCGCCCTTGCGGTCTACCCGATCAGCAGGTCCACCGCGCCGGCGTGCCGCTGGAAATGACGTTGCAGCGCGCTGCGCAGCCGCGCACGCGCGGTGGCATCGAAGCCGGTCTGCGGGTGGCAGGCGATCAGGTTTTCGCAGTACGGCGTAAACCAGTTCGGCCGGTCGTCCAGCGCGAGCCAGGCTTCGTCCTGCATCCGGTTCTGCTGCAGCCAGTGCAGGCACTCGGCCTGGCGGCGGTACGGGACCAGGGCGGCGCTGGACGTGAAGTCGCTGAAGTTCGGGGTCGTACCGATGACGCGCTGGCGCAGCGGCGCGGGCAGCATGGCCACCAGCTGGTCGTACGGCTTGGTCTGCCGCCAGGAGGTGGAAAGCACCAGCGTGACGCGCGGGAAACCGCGCAGTGTGTGAGCCAGGCGCGGGGCGTTTTCAAAAAGGCGTGAGGCGTCATAGCACGGGTCAGGGTGCAGCACCCCGTCGAAGTCGAGAAACAGGATCACCAGGACTCACTGTCGAACGACGGCCACAGTGCCGCCTATTGTTCAATGTTCGGCAGGCGTCGAGACTTCGTTAGGTGAGCGTCGCGGCGAATTGCCCCGGCTATTCGGGGCTATTCGAGCCTTTGGATTTGAAGCCCGAACGCGCCGTTATCGCGCGACCCGGCCAACGGTGGGCCCACGAAAATCGGACAAACCGCTCGAGTCGCCGCGCGCGCCCTTTGTCAACGGAATCATTCGCCGCCATGGAGCCATCCGATACCACCGAGAGTGATCCGTCCAGGCACGCCAGGGCCGCAGGCGGGCAGGAGCAGCGCGAGCCGCCTGCGCGCCTGCGGGCGCTGGAGCGCACCATCGCCGAACGCGACAATGAGCTGGCATGGACCAGCGAACGGCTGATCGCCGAGTTGCACGAGCGCGCCGCTGCGCAGGCCAGCGCGCTCGCGGCCGAGCGCTTCGATCCGGCCACCGGATTGCCGAACCGGCGGCTGTTCGAGGAGCAGCTGGCGCGCGCAGCGATCGAGCATCAGGGCGCCGCCGAGCCGGCTGCCGTGCTGCTGGTGGGCGTCGACCAGCTCGTTGCGCTGCGCGGCTCGATGGGATTTCGAGCGGCCGACCACGCGGCCCGGCTGATCGGCGAGCGTCTGCGCCTGGCGGTGCGGGGCTGCGACCTGGTGGGACGGATCGGCGATGCCGAGTTCGGGGTGGTGCTCACCCACCTGCGCGCCTCGAACGATGCCACTCCGGTCGCGCGCAAGCTGATCGACCTGATCGATGCGCCGCTGCGCATCGATGGGCAGGAATTCCGCGTCAGCGCCACGATGGGGGTGGCCGTGTGTCCGGCCGACGGCACCGACGCCGATGCGCTGATGCAGCGCGCGCTCAACGCGCTGCAGTTCGCGCGCGAGACCTCGACGCGCTTTTATCAGTTCTTCGACCCGATTGCTGCGCAGCGCGAGTCGCGGCGCCTGCAGTTGCAGGCGGATCTGCGCTACGCGCTGCAGGCGAACGAATTCCTGGTGCATTACCAGCCGCGCGTGAGCGTGCGGTCCCGGCGCGTGGTCGGAGTCGAGGCCCTGGTGCGCTGGCTGCACCCGTGCTTCGGCCTGCTGCCGGCCGGCCAGTTCGTCGATCTGGCGGAGGAAAGCGGCCTGATCGTTCCGATCGGCGAGGCGGTGCTGGCGCAGTCGTGCGCCGCTGCAGCCGACTGGCCGCGCGAGATCGGCTTGTCGGTGAATCTGTCGGCGCGCGAGTTTCGCGGCTCCGATGTGAACACCGTCGTGGCCAGGATCCTGGACAAAACCGCTCTGTCGCCGCGCCGGCTTCAGATCGAGGTGACCGAATCGAGCCTGGGCCGGCAGCCGGCCGAGATCGAGGCCGCCATCGGCCGGCTCGCGCGCCTGCGTGAATCGGGCGTGGGCGTCGCGCTCGATCAGTTCGGAACCGGCGCCTGCAGCCTGACCTTGCTGCGCGATTGCTTCGCCGACGCGCTCAATATCGAAGGCAGCTTCGTCCGCAGCCTGGCCGAGGACACCGCATCGATGGCGATCCTGCGGGCCATCACCACGCTGGGCCGCCATTTCGGCGCGCGCGTCGTGGCCGAAGGCGTGGAGACCGAGGAGCAGTTCGAGCTGGCGCGGCGTGCCGGATGCTCGCAGGCGCAGGGCTACCTGTTCGGTCGCCCGATGCCGTTGCCCGAGCTGAACGCGTTTCTGGCCGCGAACGGGCGCTGACGCGGCCGGCCGCTATGGCGCGGGCGGCGCTACGGTCGCCTGCAACGCGCGGATCCGCGAGTCCACGAAGCCGCGCAATTCGGCGCTGAGCATTTCTCGGGTGGCGCCGCGGTAGGCGGCGAGCGCTTCGGCGTCGCGCCCGAGCGCCTGCAACGATATGCCAATCCCCACCCACGCCACCGCATCGGTGGGCGCAAACCTCAGCGCTGCTCCGTATTCGACCACCGCGAGCTGATGCCGGCCGGCGCGTTGGGCCACCGCCGCGGCCAGCGCGTGGTAGGCCAGGTCGCGGGCATCGGGCGGAACCTTCTCCAGCGTCTGCAGTGCCGCGGCCGGGTCGTCCAGCTCCGCCTGCAGCTGCGCTGCCGTGGGCGCGAAGCGGCGCGGGTCGATTGCTGCGCCGTCGAGCAGCGTCGCCATGGCCAGGCGGCGGTCGCCGCTTTCGGCCTGCAGGGCGGCCAGCGTTGCGCGCGCCTCGTTCCAGTCGGGGCGCCTGGCCAGCGCCTCGGCGAGCAGCTGAGCGGCTTCGTTCGCTCGTCCCCGCCCGATCAGGTCCGTCGCATGCGCCAGCTCCGACTGCTTCGCGCTTTGCGCCACGGACGGCGCCGCAGGCGCTGCGGCCGCGACCGCCGGGGCTGCCGGTTCAGCATCCCGCGCGGCGGGAGCAGGGTGAGGCCGGACCGCTGCCGGGTGAGGGCGTGACGGCTGTGCCGCGGCGGGCTGCAACGCTGGCGGCGGCGCGGTCTGCGGCAGCTGCGCGCTGGGTGCGGCCTGCGGCTCGGGTGTGATCGGTGCGACCTGCGCCACGTTGGCCGCTGGCGGCAGCGGCTGCGCGGAAGGCGCCGGCAACGCGGCTGGCGCGGTCACGCCGGCGGGCGGCTCGGCAGCCGGCACTGGCGCGGCCACGACGTGCCCGGCCGCGTGTTGGTCCGGCTTGGCGGGCACCGGTGCGGGACGCGGCCACAGCCAGAACGCCAGCGCCGCGGCCGCGGCGGCGGACAGCCACAGCGCGGGGCGGACTGTGCGCGTGCGCGCCCGCGTCTGCGGCACCGCAGTCGCCGCGCCGACGGAAGGCGAGGTCCACGCCGGCGATGGTGCGGTCAACGGCTGCGCCGGGCGCTCTCCGCGCCGTTCCAGGTCGCGCAACATCGTATTTAAGACACTCATCGGTTGAACCTTCGCATCGGGATCGATCAGTAACCGGTCCTGAAGCGCAGCCGGCGCGTCCACGCCAGCAGCGCCAGCAGGCCCCGGCCACGCGCCTGCGGCGTGTCCTTGGCGGCGGCGCGCGCCTGGCGCATCGTGACGCGCGCGCATCCCTGCCCATAGGCGAGCAGCAGCGACTTGTGGGCGATGATGTTGATCAGGCGCGGAACGCCCCGAGCGCAGGTGTGCACCGCGCGCGCTACGTCGGCCGGGAACAGCGCGCTGCCTCGGTGGCCCGCGACGCGCAGCCGGTGCGCCAGGTAGACCTCGGTTTCGGCGCTCGACAGCGCGCTCAGCTCGTAATGAAACGCGATCCGGGTGCGCAACTGGCGCAGATCATTGCGCGCGAGCTTGTGGTCGAGCTCGGGCTGGCCGAACAGCACCACCTGGACCAGCTTGTGCTTTTCAGTTTCCAGGTTCGACAGCAGCCGCAGCGCCTCGAGCGTCTCGACCGGCATCGCCTGCGCCTCGTCCAGGCAGACCACGACCCGCGAGCCGCGTGCGGCCAGCCTGAGCAGCGCACGGTTCAGCGTGTCCAGCACGTCGCTGTCGGAATTGACGTTGACGATCCGGATCTTCAGCTCCCGCGCGATCGCCAGCAGCAGGGTGCGCGGACTCAGGCACGGGTTGGGAATGTAGGCGGTGCGGTAGCCGGCCTGGCCCACTGCGTGCGCCAGAAAGCGCCGGCACAGCAGGGTCTTGCCGGTGCCGACTTCGCCCGTGATCTTGATGAAGCCTTCGCCGCTGTCGACGGCCAGCACCAGCGTGTCGAACGCCTCGCGCTGGGCACGCGAGGAAAACGCGAACGCGGTGTCGGGCGTCAGCGCGAAAGGCGTGGCATTCAGTCCGAAATGGGTGAAGTACATCGGGGCGCCTTTACAGTTTGGAGGCTTCGGCGGCAGCGCTCATCCGCTGCAGCGCGCCGTCGCGCAGCGCATCGAGCTGGGCCTGCGATTGCACCACCGTGGGCTTCATCAGGATCACCAGCTCCTGCTTGGTAAAGGAATGCTGGCTGGAGCTGAACAGCCGTCCCAGCCACGGCAGGTCGGCCGCTCCCGGAATCCCGCTGCGCGTGTCCGACCGGTTGGCGATCATCAGCCCGCCGATCGCGACGATGTTGCCGTCGCTCACCCGGACCAACGTGTCGGTTTCCGAGACCGTGCTCGAGGCCAGCGGCAGCGTGTAGTTGCCCAGCGTTCCCAGGTTCACGTCCTGGCTGCGCGAGACCACCGAGGAGACGGACGGATGCACGTGCAGGATGATGTTGCCGTCGTCGTCGATCTGCGGGGTCACGTCCAGCGCCACGCCGGAGAAAAACGGCTGCACCGTGATCGTCGGCGTGATCACCGCCGAACCGTTGACAGTGGAGGACGAAGAGATGTTGGTCGTGATGCCGGTGACGAAGAAATCGTCGGTGCCGACCTTCAGCACCGCCTGCTGGTTGTTCATGGCCGCGATGCGCGGACTGGAAAGCACCTGCACGTCGCCTTGCGTCTGCAGGAACTCCATCAGAGCGGCGAAGCTCTTTGTTTGAAAGGCCAGGCCGAACAGCGGCCCGGCGCCGGGCGTGGGTTGCGACACGCTGGTTCCCGGCGCCACGCTGAGCAGCGCGTCGGTCAGCAGCCCGCCCGGAGTCAGCGTGGCCCCTGGCGTGATCATGCCGGCCGACCCGCGCGCCCCCGTGCCGGCGTGGAAGGCGGACCAGTTGACTCCCGCCTGGGTGGCGTCGGTCAGCGTGACCTGGATGATCTTGGACTCCAGCATCACTTCACGTTCGACGTTCACCTGCATGGCGCGCAGGTAGGTCTCGACCTGGCGCATCTCACGGGGATACGCCCGAACCACGACCACACCCGATTGCGGCGACACGATCAGTTGCCGGCCATCCGGATGGGTCGCATCGACGGTCATCAGCAGCCTGAGCGAAGATTCGATCTCGCTCCACACCTCGCTGCGGGTCAGGGTCGTGATGTGGCTCGACTCCTGGGTTGTCTGGGTCCCGCCTCCCGAGCTCGGAGGCGTCGGCGGCGCCGAGCCGCCCGGCGTTCCCGGCACGCCCGCGGTCGAGCCCTGCGAGATCGAGCCGGAGGTCACTCGCACGTCGCTGCGGCCGGTGCGGCTCGTCACCGGGTAGTTGACCTGAAATACGCGGGTCTGCAGCACCGGCTGCTGAACGAAGATGCGGCTTCCCTGCACGTGGTACTCGAATCCGTACATTTCGCGCAGCGTCTCCAGCGCCTCGATCAGCGTCACGTCCTTCAGGCCGACCGTCACCGAAGCCTTCAGCTCCGGATCGACCACGATCGAGTAGCGCGTGTCGCGTGCCAGCGCTTCGAACACCTGAGAGACCGGCAGCCCGACCACGTTCAGATCGAAACGCGGCTCGGTTTTCGGCAGGAGCCTGCCGACCGACAGATCAGCCGGCGGCAGCAGCGCGCGCGACACCTCGGGTGGCACGGCCGCTGCGGTGGGCTTTGACGGTTCGACCAGATCGGTGCGGATTTCCGGCAGCAGGGCGCCGCGCCGGTCGGCCGATTGCGAGCTGGCGCAGGCCGACAGCAGCAGAGTCAGTCCCACGGCGACCGCCGCCAGCAGCCACGGCATCAGCCAGGGCCAGCGCGGCGGCGTTTCCCGGTCTTCGCGACCCGGCGTTTGTACCAGGCGGCCGTACAACGGGATGTGCTCTTCGGGTTTCATGGGCGCGCTCCGAGCGCGTCGTTCCGGCACCCCGGCCGGTCCGACGAATGGGCCACGCACACCGCCTTCATGGCGGCACGCGGCATCAGTTCCAAGATCTGCTGCTGTCCATCCCGATCCAGCACGACCGAGTCGTCGCGGATCGCCGCCACTTTGACGCTCTTGCCGTCCAGCGTGACGGCCTCTCCGGCGCGGACCCGGTGCCCGTTGACGACGGCGATTCGCGCCGACCCATTGCGCGCGATCATTTGCAGACGGATCGATTCTGGCGGCGCGGGCGCCTCGGCGGACTGGGCCTCGCCCGAGCGCACGGCCCGGTACCCGGGCGGGGGCTCGGTCGGATCGGTCATGCCGGCGGCGGCCGCGGGGGCGCTCGCGGCCGCGGCCGCAAGGGCGATCAGGGCCGCGATCACAGTGTCAGCCATGTGGGGCCCCTGGACAGCGTGAAGAAACGGATCCGGGTCACCGGCACCCCTTGCGCATCGACTTTCATTTCGAGCTCGCGCCAGTAGATCTTGTAGGGCGTGCGCTCGAGCTGTTGCAGGTAGGCGATCAGGTCCAGGTAGCGCCCCTCGACCGTCAGCTCGAGGCCGTGCTCGTACAGCATCGAGCGGCGCGCTTCGGCGTTGACCGGCACCTTGCCGCTGCGGTCAGGGCTTTCGTCGACCGGAACCGGGGCCTCTGAGATCATCCCGGCCACGCGCAGCTGCGGAAATCTCTGCAGGATCGCCGACAGCTGGCGCGCCATGTCCTGGGGAGCCACCAGATCGATCTGGGCCTGATGGATCTCGGCCTCGGCCAGCGTCAGGCGCGCCTGCAGGTCGGACTGGCGCGCTTTCAGGCGTTCGCTTCCCTCGCGGTCGCGGTCCTCGACCAGCTTTTGCAGCTTGTCGAGTTCGGCACGCGCGCCGGCCAGCCGCAGCCTGGAATCGGCGATCTGGATTCGCACCGGTTTGAGCAGCAGGGTGTCGCCGCTCATCGCCACGGTCGACAACACCGCCAGGATCAGCAGCAAGCGCTCACGCGGCTTGCGCTGTTCCCACCAGGCGTTCAGGCGCTCGCCCGTCATGACGTCGGACCCTGGTTGACCAAGGCGGCTGCGCTGCCGGCCGCCCGCGTTGCCACGTCGGCGGTCGGAGTCGATATCCTGAATTTCAAGGCGCGGTCGGCCGGCGCCGGGCCGTTGGGCACCCCGGGCGTCATCTCGATCGCCGCGAACGCGGTGCCCGCGAAGTAAGGTTCGGCCCGCAGCGTCTGCAGCAGCGCCGGTATGCGCGAGGCGTCCAGCGCGTGCCCTTCGACCACCATCGAACCGTGGCGGTTGTCCAGGCTCAACCCGGTGAGCCAGACGCCCTCGGTGGTGGCGCGGCCGAACGCCTGCAGCGGCCCTACGAACCCGCTCGTGTGCGACAGGCCTCCGGTGGACAGCGTACGCGCGACCGCTTCGAGCGCCTGCACTTCGCGCTCCTCGGTGGCCAGCCGGTCGGCCAGCACCACGTCCGGGCTGGGCACCTCGACGATCGCGTGCTGCAGGTGCTCGGTCTGCGCGTGCACGCGCGCCAGGTCCTGCCGGACCGTGCGCAGCGCGTGGCCCTGCACCAGGAAGGCGAGCCCGCCCAGCGCTGCAGTGCCCACGAACAACGTCAAGGCAAGACGCAATGCCGGCAAGGCCAGGCCCGTGGGCTTGGCGCGCTCGAGCAGGTTGATGTTGTTGCGAAGCATGTGCGCGCTCGGCCGGCTCGTTACGCCGCCTTCAACCTGGGCAGCCAGGACAGGGCCGCCGGTTTCGCGGCCAGCCGGTCGGCCGCGGCCGCATCCTCGTTGCGCAGTGCGGCGCCGATCGCGACCAGCACGGCCGGCGCCTGCTCGGGTGCAAGCTCGCGCACCGTTGTGGCAAAGCGAAATTCGGCCTGCAGATCCAACTGCAGGCAATCCAGGCCGGTCTGCTCGGCCGCGCAGCGCGCGATCAGCGCGCAGTCCGGGTGCGGCCCGATCCACACGGTGCGGATCGGCGGCAGGCCCGATTGACGCTCGACCACCTCGAGCGAGCGCTGCACCTGGGTGGCGATCCGCGCGGCCACGTGCTCCGGATCGTCGTCATCAACGTTCAGCGAGCGCGGAATCTGGATCCGGCGCGTAAGACACAGCGCGCCCTGGTGCACCACGGTCAGCAGCGCGGAGGACTCCTCGATGCCCAGCAGCGCGCTGCCCGCTTCGGCCCCGGGCAGCCGGACCAGCACGTTGCGCTGGGCCATCTCGGCGATGTCGACCGCCCGCAGGTCGATTCCCGCCTCCAGGAACGGCGCCGTGGCCTGCGCCACCGAGCGGCGCAATGCCGCCACGGCCAGCAGGCTCTCGGCGGCCCTCGAATCGGCTGCGGGTGCAAGGTGCACGAAGTCGATCACGGCATCTTCGGGCGAATACGACAGCATCTCGCGCAGCTTCCAGCGCAGCGCCTCGCGCAGTTCGGTTTGCGGCACCGTCGGAGCGGGCAGCGGATAGGTGTTGTAGTGCTCGGCCCCGAGCACCAGGATGACGTGGGCATCGCGCAGGATCCCGCGCTGAAGCAGTTGCGCGACCGCCTGCTCGTCTCGCTGGCTCTCGACGATCTCGAGCTGCTCGACGCTGTAACCGCTATCCGCATCCAGCCGTACGCGCGCCGCGACCAGCCGCGTGGCGGACCGGTGCAGGCCGACCTGGACCGACGCGCGGCGCGCACGCCTGAGCGCGCGCCACGGCAGCCCGTACAGCCAATCGCTTCCGAACATGACCAGCCCCGCATCAAGGCGCGTTATCGCGCCGCTGCTCTTTCCTGCATGCTAGGCAGGCGGCAGCGGAGCCATGACGGGAAAAGACCCCCAAAACGGGCCTGAAAAAAGGCCCGTCAAAGGCTGTGGCGGTCCGGCCGGGCCAGGGCGCCGCGGACTGGAGGTATCAGTGGTTTTCCCGCAGGAACACAAAGGGCGTTGTCGAGGATGCCAGGCCGAAGATCGCCAGCGACGACGGGTCATTGGTGTAGCCGCTTCCGCACCAGGGGCCGCGCAGCCAGGGCAGGGCAGCCCCGGTGGAGGTCACCGACCAGCCGGCGCAGGAGGTGTCGGTGGCGCCCGATCCGAGGTTGATGGCGACCTGGGCGGTACCGCCGACATTCGGTGGCGACAGGGAAATGTAACCGCTGCCTTGAGACCAGGTCGAGGCCAGGCTCGGCGAGGCGAGGACCGAGGTCGAAAACGTCCCGCCGGTGCCGGGTTTCTGCACCTGATTGCCCACCACAATGCTGGCCTGGGCCAAAACGGGTCCGGTGCAGGTGTCGGCGGTGTTAGTCACCCAACCGCTGCCGTTCCAGATGTTCGCCTTCACCGGGATTTGCACGATCTGGGATGTCAGTCCGGCGCCGCTGCCCACGGCCAGCTCTCCGAAGAGCATGTTCTTGCTCGAGTTGAACGCGATCCCGCTGCCGGCGCTGGCCGCGCCGAATTGCGCCGGATTGCCGGCATAGGCGATGCCGTCGGCGTCGATCACGTTGATGGCCAGCGCCAACTCGGCGTTGAACGAGGCTACCGGAGACCCGCGGGAAAAGGAGAACCCCGTGCCCGAATTGAATGTGAGCGTTCCGGTGCCATTGCCACCCGGCGCGATGACCGGATCGGGCGAGCTCGGGCTGGCCGTCAGCGCCGGGCTCGCGGGAAGCTGGCTGTAGGCCTTGCCGGTCAGGCTTGCGGCGGTAATCTTCCACCAGGAACTGCCGTCGTTGGGCCCGATGTAGTTGTGGGTGGTCGCGTTGCCCAGCGCTGCCGAGTTGCGTGCGGTCAACGTCAGCACGGGAACCGTCGTGTAGCTGAAGTTTTGCCCGACGTAAGTGAAGCCGCTGCAGGCCGTGCCAAACGCCGGCGTATTCATCGAAACGTCGAAATGATCGGGAGTGAATCGCCCGAACGGTCCGGCGGCGCCCGTGTTTCCGAAGCTGCAGCCATACTTGCCGCCGACCAGCGAATTGGAAAAGTCGTTGGTGCAGTCGGTGCCGGCCGGATCAATCGAGGTGAATCCCGAGTCGAACACGGCGTCGACGCCAAGGGTGAAGTTGCCGACTTCGCTATAGGTGAACGCACTGCCCGTGGAGGTGCCGGATCCGCTCGCCGCTGCGGCAAACGAGCCACCGATCGCGCCGACCTGCACCGCGCCGGCCTGCGCCGTCACCAGAGACGCATTGATCGAGGGTGTGCCGTCGTACCCGGCGCCCGCCACCGCAGTGAGGGTGAACGCGTCGCCTGCCTTGGCTTTCGGCGTGCCGCTCGACCCGCCGTTGGTCATCGAGGAAGTGAGGCTCGAAAATCCGGTCGGGCGGATCGCGAAGCTGTCGGTCGAACAGGTCGACACGGTTGGCGAGGAGGTCGGGTAGGAAATGCGCACCCGCACGTCTCGATAGGCGTTGGCGACCGCGGAGAAGCTGACGGTCGAGCGCCCGCCGGTGATGGCCGCCGAGCTGACCGTTCCGACCACCGAATTGGAGGTCGGACAATTGTCCGACCCATAGCCGGTGCCGGCGGTGCCGGTATTCGCGAGCAGCTGCAGCTGGACGTTGTTGCTGAACGAATTCAACTGCGCGCCGGCGCTGATCGCCACCACGTCGAGGCTGAACGCGGTGCCGGCCAGCTTGGTGAAGATTCTGCCCGCGACCGCGCCCGCCGCCGTGGCCGTTTCGAAGGCGTTGAAGCTGCCGGCACCGCCACCGCCGCCGCCGGCGGCGGTGGTGATCTGGGGGTAGTAGCTGTAGCTGTCGAGCGCCGTTCCGGTGCTTTTTACCGCGCGCAGGCAGTAAGTCGTGCTGGCGCTTGCGCCGTTGTCGATCAACGAGAAGTCCCACTCGCCGTCCTGGCCGGCATTAATGGCCGTCGGATTGGTGACGTTGTTCGACTCGCTGTAAGTCTGGTCCACCACGGTATCGCCGCTGTGGGTGGGGTCGTTGGCATCAGCGGTCAGGGCCGCGCCGTTGGCCGGAGCCGGATTGTCGTTGTAGGCGATCGCAGTGGAGGCCGTCACGTCGGTGTAGGTCGCCGGAGTGCCCCCGCTGGGCGCCGCGCAGGTGCCGGCGCCCATGCCTGCGAACTGCAGCTTGAAGGCCTGGCCGCTCGCGCCCAGATTGACGTCGGAGACGTGCAGCAGCATGCGCAGCCGGAAGGCGGCGCCGGTCGAGGCCAGGGTGGCCGACGTGTCCTGGGCGGCCAGTGCGGTCCCCACGTCGGTGGAATTCGCATTGTTGAACAGCCGGTAGTCGTACTGGATCGTGCCTCGATAGAAGTTAATCCCCGCCGGCGCCTGCAGGAACGCGGCATTCGAGGACGTGGAGCCTTCAGTCGTGCCGTCGTAAAAGATGGTGTTGGTGTGGGGGTTGGAGTTGCTTTGGGTGTTTTGCGCCCACAGTTCCACCACGAGAATGTCGCCATCGTTGACGGCCACACCGCTGATCGAGCCGGTTGTTGAGGAAATATTCGTTTCACTGGTGTTCGGCTTCACCGTCCCCAGCGTGGGATTGTCCAGAAGAGTTGCCACGACCGTGCCCGTCGACGGTCGCCAGACCTTGAGCACCGTGCCCCATGGGAGCATGTTGGCATTGCTGCTTGATTCGGATGCACCGCCTTGAATGGACCAGGTACCGGTCGGCAGGGTCTGTGCCGCGAGCGGCCTCGAGAGAAAACGCCTGAACCAATTTTTCTGCAGTGTGGTCTGGCCGAGGACCGTCAACGCGGAACTGGCCTGCGCCGCGCCGATCGTCTGGTTCATGTCGCGATTGGTTCCCGCGGTCGTGGCCGTGACGTTGGGCGTGGTTGCACTCAGGGTCGTCGCGCCCGGCAGGGTTCCGAGATCCGGCGTCGCTGCGTCGTGGAAATAGAGTTTGATGCCGACGATCGTTTTGGTCTTGTTGTCGGTACTCTCGGTCGCGCCCCCGGCACCCGAGACCACCAACTGCAGGTTGTTGGCCGCCGAAACCGCGGTGAAATTGGCGAATCTCAAGCCAGAGATGGTCAGCGTATCGTCGGTCTGGAAATTGGACGTCACAGTCAACACCAACGTCTGGCCGCCGTCCTCGTAGGCCCCGAGCGTGGTGCTAACCCGGCCCGACGCCGATCCCGACAGGGTCACTGTCGTCACCGTCGTGTCCCAGGTCATGTTGAAACCCGCCGGAATGCGGATCCGCAGGCCTTGCGCGGACGTGATCGTTGTGACGTTGCCGTCTTCCTGCACCGTCATGTTGCTCGCGGCCGTCGCCGCCTGCCCCACCACGAACGTCTGGTTCGCCGATGAGGACAGGGTGGACTGCCCGATCGTTTTCCAGCGGTTGTCAGTGCTTGCCGTCGCCCCCCCGGCTCCGGCCGTCACCAGCTGCAGGTTGGTGAACCCGGTCGCGGTGAAGCTGGTGAGCTTCGGGCCCGAGATCGTCAGCGTCTGCCCCGCTGCGAAGTTGGATGTCACGTTCAGCACCAGCGTCTGGCCGCTGTCCTCGTAGGCGCCCAGCGTGGTGCTGACCTTTGCCGAGGCGGTGCCCGACAGCGTCACCGTCGTGACGGTCGTGTCCCAGGTCATGGGGAACCCGGCCGGAATGCGGATGCGCAGTCCATTGGCGACCGTGATCGCCGGCACGTTGGGATCGTCGGTCACGGTCATGTTGCTCGCCGCCGTCGAGGCCTGTCCGACCGCGAAGGTCTGGCTCGCCGCCGAGGACAGGGTCGGCGTCGGCACCTGGATCGTCTTGGTCCTGTTGTCCGTGTTGGCGGTCGCGCCCCCCGCGCCGGCCACGACCACCTGCAGGTTGTTGCTGGCCGAGGCCGCGGTGAAGTTGGTGAATTTCGGCCCCGAGATCGTCAGCGTCTGCCCCGCCGTGAAGTTGGACGTGACGTTCAACACCAGCGTCTGGCCGCTGTTCTCGTAGGCACCCAGCGTGGTGCTGACTTTGCCGGACGCCGAGCCCGTCAGCGTGACCGTGGTGACCGTCGTGTCCCACGTCATGTTGAACCCCGCCGGGATGCGGATGCGCAGGCCATTGGCGGCCGTGATCGACGGTATGTTCGGATCGTCGGTCACGGTCATGTTGCTGGCCGCCGTCGACGCTTCCCCGACGGTGAAGACCTGGCTGTTCGCCGAGGACAGGGTCGGCGTGGGCACCTGGACTGTTTTCGTACGAAAGTCCGTATCCGCCGTCGCGCCCCCTGCGCCGGCCACCACCAGCTGCAGGTTGTTGCTGGCCGAGGGTGCGGTGAAGTTGGTGAATTTCAGCCCCGAGATCGTCAGCGTGTCCCCTCCCGCGAAATCCGCTGTCACGTCCAACACCAGCGTCCGGCCGCTGTCCTCGTAGGCGTTGAGCGTCGTGCTGACCTTGCCGGACGCGGTGCCCGAAAGCGTGACCGTGGTGACCGTCGTGTCCCACGTCATGTTGAACCCTGCCGGGATGCGGATGCGCAGGTCGTTGGCGGCCGTGATCGTCGCAGGAAAATCGTCGGTCACCGTCATGGTGCTCGCTGCCGTCGATGCCTGCCCGACCGTGAAAGTCTGGCTCGAGGTCGAGGACAGGCTGGCCTGGGCGCTGGCGTCATCCGGCAACACCAGCATCACGGCCGCGATCAGCGCCCCGGCGATCCACGCCGCAAACGTCGGCATGCGGGCTCGAGGCAAAATGCTGACGGTCGGTGTCCGGGTCAGCATTCGGGGCCTTCTGGTGGTTGAGCTCAGCATGAATAAGCGGGCGAAGAGCCGTTAGGGTTCTTGCATTGTTCGATCCGCGCGTCGAGCTGACGCTCGACGTAGTCAGCCGCGCCGGGCGTGCCCTGGGTAGCGGTCGCCGTCACCTCGTACACCACGGTGCGCAGGCTGCCTTCCTCGTAGTAGTTCGGACTTGCGCCATTGGCCGGATAGCGGGTGCAGCTGACCGTCAGCGAAAACCGGGCCAGGTCTCCGGGCAGCGTCGGGGTGGAGGGCGAAGCAAAGCATGCCGGCGGCGTCGTGACGGTTCCGTTGATCGCCTGGCGCGGATCCAGGATCTGGTAAGTCGCCCATTCGATTCCCGCGCGTGCTGCCTCATAGGCCCTGACGCCCTGCACGGAAATGGCGCCGCTGCCCTGGGCGTTCATCGAGATCGTTGTCGCAAAAGCGACGAACGCGCCCAGCACCACCAGCAGGAACAGGGCTGCGATGAAGGCGAAGCCGTGTTGGCCGCGATAAGGCACGGGACGCAGGACTTGGCCGTTCATGGGCTGTTCGGCGTGTGCGCCTGCGAATAAAGCGTCACCGTCTCGCCGTTGCTGTCGGTCAGTTGCAGCGAGATCTGCACCGCGTTCAGGTCCACCGACGCCGGGCCCGCGGTAAAGCTGCAGCTGGTCACGTCGGCCAGCGCCAGGCTGCTGGTCGCGCCCGACAGCGGGGCGGCCGATGTCGACGAGGGCTGACTTGCCTGGATGGCGTAGCCCGAGTAGCGCGTCAGGGTCCCGGTTCCGCCGGCGTTCGGCGTGCACGCGTAGGTCACGGCGCCATTGACGATGCTGAAGCGATAGCCGGGCGAATCGCCGGGCCAGACCGTGGTCGGCGTGAAGGTGATCGTTTGCAAGGCCGCACCGATGCTGGTGACCGTGCGCAGGTTGGTGCCTGAATACAGGTTCGAATTTCCCATGCCCAGGTTCAGCACCACCAGCTGTGAGCCGGCCGGGATGTTGACGGTCGGGCCTAGAACCTGAAATGAGCTGTCAGTTGCGTCGGTCACGACCAGCGGATCGGTTCCGGTCGGGTCGTTGCCGTTGCTGACCGCATAGCGGTAGCGGCCGGAGTCGACGATCGGCACGTACTCCAGGAACGTGGTGCCGCCGCTGGACGTGATGCGGGCCGAATTCGGCACTGCGGACTGCAACTCGCGCGTGATGCGCCGTATGACCCCGTTGCCGGCGTCCGTCAGCGTGGCCCGGTCGATGGTTTCGAAGTACGAGCGCACTGGACTGGCGATGAAGGTGCCGACTGAGGCCGACAGGATGCCTATGATCATGATCACGACGATCAGCTCGACCAGAGAAAAGCCAAGCTGTCCCGATCGATGGGTGCGCGGCCCGTTCATGGCTGGTACCGGGCCCGAAAGGTGGTCAGCGCGATGGCTTGTCCGTCCGGGCCGGTGGCGGTCACCACCACGAGCAGGCCGTCGCTGGCCGGCACGTTGCCCATCGCTTGCTGGGCGGCGGTCACGCTGGCCGAGTATGACCCCAGCCCCGCGACCGACGTGCCGTCGGGCGCGACGATCCCGGTCTCCGAATAGCCGGAGTAGTCGTTCGGATTGTCGAACGGCAGCGGGGAGCCGGCGCGCGTTTCGCCCGGTTCGGGACCGATCGCATCGTCGGGCCCGGTCGGGTTGTACGGATCTTTCTGGTGGTACGGCTGGTTGTCGATTTCCTGGATCAGCGACTCGGCCACGGCCAGCGTCTGGCGCTGGATCAGCGGATCGGACGAGGCGCGCACGGCTACGCCGAGCGCGCTGACGACCGCAATCACCGCGATCGACACGATCAGGATGAAAATGATCACTTCCACCAGCGTGGTGCCGCGGGCGCGCTTTGGGCGGACCGGGCCGCTTCGGCTAGGAGCGGCGCACATATCCGGAGTCCGGTTCGACCGTCACGTTGAACTGCTGCCCGTCCGCGGCGGTGACATGGATCTGTATCTGCGTGGCGGCCGAGGGCCGCCCCAGTGCGTCGAACGAAAACTGCGCCGTGCTGGTGGTCAGTGCCAGGCCCGCGGGGGCCTGCACTGCGAGGCTTCCGCCGCCGGGGGCGGTGAGTGGCTGCGCGCACGCGTTGGAAGAATCAAGACAGGCATTGACCAGGCCGGAGCCCGCGTTCACGTTGACGTACATCAGCCGGCGCTGGGCCACGGCCGCTTCCTGTGCGAAGCGCAGCGTGCTGGCGATCTGCTCGGCGAACCCGTGGCCGTTGACTTCGCCCGTGTCGTTCAGATGGCCCACCGCCATGAACGACAGGATCCCGGCGATCAGGATCACGATGATCAGCTCCAGCGTCGTGAAACCGGCGCACGGTGCTGCGGGAAAGGAGCGGGTCGAAGTCATGGAAGCAAAAAGCGGCGCACTCCCTGCGGAAGGCGCCGCTTGCCGGAAACGCCGGGGATCGGACGGCAGCAGCGCTCCCGTCGGCTCCCTGGCTGGATCAGCACCCAGTCGTGGTCAGCGCGACCGTCGGACTGGAGTTGGCGGCGGCCGCCTGGGTATAGGACACCGAGCAATTGGCCGGCGTCGGGGCTCCGTTGACCGCGATCACCAGTGCCGAGCTGCCGCCGCCGGACAGCGCGATGGCGTCGTTGTTGTTGCCGGTCGTGTCCAGCCCGGCCGCATCGACGATGCCGGTGGCGCCGCTGCTCGCTGCCAGCCCGGCCGGATATCCGTACACGGTTGCGATCGTGACGCCGTCGACCACGACGCTGCCGGTGGCGCCGGTCTGGCCGCGCACCAGCGCGGCGGCGCGCACGACCTGCGAGGCCGATCGGACCGCGCCCATGATCGATTGCGCCTTGGCGGTGCGGGCGTCGGCGCCCATGTTGATGAAGCGCGGCAAGGCCAGTGCCGACAGGATCCCGATGATGAGGATCACGATGATCAGCTCGACCAGGGTAAAGCCCCGCTGATGGCGGGATGCAGCGGCGGTACGCATTCGATGTCCCTTTCGTTTCCCGGCGTTTATCGCTGACTGATTTTCGGCAACAAAGCGTTAACCTTTGGCTTCGATAAGCGCCGGTTTTCAGGCCAAATCACTCACATGTTTGTGGGACTCAATCTCGCGGTTCCCGGTCCATATCAAACTTAAGAATGTGCGCTATCCGGACGCTTTAGCACCCGGTGAGGGTCTGCACGATGACGGGAGTGGCGCCGTCAGCCGTCGGCGCGGTATAGGACACCGAGCAACTTGCGGGCGTGGGTGCGCCGTTGACCGCGATCACCAGCGCGGAAGTGCCGCCGCCCGACAGGGCGACGGCGTCGTTATTGCCTGCCGAGGTGTCGAGCCCGGCCGCATCGACGATGCCCGTGGCGCCGTTGCCGGCCAACAGCGCCGCCGGATATCCGTACACGGTCGCGATCGTCACGCCGTCGACCACGACGCTGCCGGTGGCACCGGTCTGGCCACGTATCAGCGCCGCGGCGCGCGTGACCTGGGCGGCCGAGCGCACCGCGCCGGTGATCGACTGGACCTTGGCCGTGCGGGCGTCGGAGCCCATGTTGATGAAGCGCGGTAGAGCCAGCGCCGACAGGATCCCGATGATCAGGATCACGATGATCAGCTCGACCAGCGTGAAGCCCCGCTGGTCGCCGGTTGTTGCGTCAGTGCCCATGATTTGTCCTCTCCGTTCGGGATCGACGGTCTTAATCATGTTGTCGGCATTGCCGCACCAAACTTTGGCCCCCATAACCAAGATTTGAAGCGCAAATTTCAACCGCCGTGGCCGATCGACTTGCTTTTTCTTAAGAGCGCGGACTAGTGGTGGTGGATCACCGCGCGCGACAGATCCCACATCGGCAGGAACACCCCCAGGGCCACCACCAGCACCATGCAGCCCATCAGCACGATCATGATCGGCTCGATCTGGGCGGCCAGACCCCGCACCGAGTACTCGACCTCCTTCTGATAGTAGTCGGCCACCTCGTTCATCATTTCGCCCAGGGCGCCGGTCTCCTCGCCCACCGCGATCATCTGCAGCATCGTCGGCGTGAAAACGCCGGTGGCGCGCGCCGCCTTGGCCAGCGTCTCGCCGCGTTCGGCCGAAGCGCGGATCTGGCCGATCCGTTCGGACAGAACCAGGTTGCCGGTGGTTTCCAGCGCGACCTGCAGCGCATCGACCACCGCGACGCCGGATTCCAGCGCCAGGCCGAAGCTCTTGGTGAATCGGGCCAGCGCCCCTTTGCGCACCAGCGCCCCGAAGATCGGCAGCTGCAGCAGCAGCCCGTCCCGCAGCCGGCGCCCGGGCTCGGTGCGCAGCCCCCAGGCCACGCCGGCCGCCGCCGCCACCAGCAGCCCCAGCAGCAGCGGCCAGGAATGCACCATGAGATCGGAGAACGCGATCAGGATCTGCGTGATGATGGGCAGCTCCGTGTTCAGTCCCTTGTAGACCTTGGCGAAGGCCGGAATCACGAAGATGTTCAGCGCCACCAGCGCCACCACGGCGGCGCACAGCACGAACAGCGGATAGCGCAGCGCCGAGCGCACCTGCTCGCGGCTTTCGCGTTCGAAGCTGAGCTGTGCATGCAGCCCCATGAACACCTCCGACAGGCGCCCGGTCACCTCGCCGACGCGGACCATGCTGATCATGTAGGGGGAGAAAACGCGCTCCTCGCGTTGCATCGCCGCCGACAGCTGGCGGCCGGACTCGAGTTGCTGGCGCAGCCGCTCCAGCAGCTGGGCCAGGCTCGCCTTGCCGGCCGACTCGTACAGACCCTGCAGGGAGCGCAGCAGCGGCACGCCGGCCTTCAGCAGCGTGGCCAGCTGGCGGCAGAACAGCATCAGGTCATCGACCACGATGCGCGAGCCGAACTGGCGGTCGAAAAACGCGCCGATGCCTTCGTCGCCCTGCGTGCAAGGGTCGGCGCGCACCAGCAGCGCCCCCTGCGCGGCCAGCGTGTCGGCCAGCGACGCGGCGCTGGCGGCCTCCAGGCGCCCCTCGATCCGGATTCCTTTGGCGTCGCGCGCGACGTAGGCGAACAGCGGCATGATCGCGCCTCCTTGTCAGCTGGCCTGCTTCATTCGTGCGAGCGGCCGATCAGGCGCATCGCCTCTTGAACCGTGGTGCGGCCGGCCCGCACCAGCTCGCACGCGTGGTGCGCCAGCGAAAAGCTGCCGACCTCGCGCTGCGCGGCATCCAGGTAAGCCTGGGTGTCGCCGCTGTTCAGGGCCGCGATCACGCGCCGGCTCATGTCGAGCAGCTCGTAGGCGCCCAGGCGTCCCAGGTAACCGGAGCCGTTGCAATGCTGGCAGCCGGCGCCCTTGGCCAGGCCGTCGGCGCCGCCGCCGAATGCCTGCAGGAATGCGGCCTCCTGCGCCGTGGGCTCGTACGGGCGTGCGCACTGCAGGCACACGGCCCGCACCAGCCGCTGCGCCAGCACCAGGCGCAGCGAGGTCGCAACCAGGTAGCGCGGCGCGCCCATGTCGAGCAGCCGCATCGGCGTGGACGCCGCATCGTTGGTGTGCAGCGTCGACAGCACCATGTGCCCCGTCATCGCCGCGCGCAGTCCGGTCTCGACCGTGTCCTTGTCGCGCATCTCGCCCACCAGCACGATGTCCGGATCCTGCCGCAGCGTCGAACGCAGCACGGTGGCGAATCCGAGACCGATTTTTTCGTTCACCTGGACCTGTGTGATTCCGGGCAGCCGGTATTCGACCGGGTCTTCGACGGTGATGATCTTGGCGTCGGGCGAGTTCATTTGCGCCAGCGCGCCGTACAGCGTGGTGGTCTTGCCCGAGCCGGTGGGGCCGGTGACCAGCAGCATGCCGTGCGCCAGCGTGATGAAATGGCGCACCTTGGCCAATACCGCAGCGGGCATGCCGAGACGGTCCAGCTCGAGCAGGCCGCCGTTGTGGGGCAGCAGCCGCAGCACGGCCGATTCGCCGTACTGCGTGGGCATGGTCGAGATGCGCAGGTCCAGCGCGTTGCCGCGCACGCGCGCGACGAAGCGGCCGTCCTGCGGCAGCCGCCGCTCGGCGATGTCCAGTCCGGCCGACAGTTTCAGGCGCTGCACCACGGCCGGGGCGATGCGGCTTTCGGCCTCGGTGTGCAGGACCAGCGCGCCGTCGATCCGGAACCGGATCTGCAGCTTGCGTTCCTGCGGCTCTATATGGATGTCGGAGGCCCGCGACCGCACCGCATCGTCGAACAGCGATTGCAGCAGCTTGGCCACCGGCGCCTCGTCCGGCGCTGCGCCCTGTGCGAACTGCTCGGGCGCAGCGGTATCGACCTGCATCTCCAGCTCGAGCTCGCGGGCCAGGCCCGAGATCTCGTCGCTGCGCGAATGCAGCTTGTCCAGCGTTGCGTCCAGCCGCGACTCGGTCACCACCACCAGGTCCAGATCGCGCCCCAGCAGCCGCTGGATCTCGTCGTAGGACTGGTAGTCCAGAGGGTCGGCCATTCCGACCCGGATCGCGGAGCCGGCCTCGTCGATCGGAAGGGCGCGGTAGCGCCTGGCCTGCGCCTCGGTGAGCAGGCGGCTGACCGGCGGCGAGATGGCCTGCAGGCTCAGTTCCACGTACGGCACGTGCAATTGCACCGCCAGGGCCTGGGCGATGGCCTGCTCGGTGGCGATTCCGTCCTCGACCAGGATCCGGCCGAGCCGGCGCCCGCTGCGCTTGCGCTCGTTCAGTGCCGTTTCCAGCTGCGCCGGCGTCAGCACGCCCTGCGCGACCAGCAATTCGCCCAGGCGCAGCCGCGGCTGGCTGGCCTTGGCTTTGGCGATCTTCGAGACGGCCGCCTGTTCGTATCGGTCGGTGAGCTTCACTCGGAATCCTCGATGGCGATCGCGGGCACGCGGGCCCGCCCCCGGGGATGATGCCGGCCTCAGCCCCGCACGGTCGTCCAAAATGGACCTGTAAAGCGGACCAACATCCGACCTTCACTAGAATGTGCCCGAACGGCACGGACCGGGCAGGCGCCGCGGCGGCCAAGGGAGGATCCACGATGAACAAGCAGATCATTTCGACGCCGAGCGCTCCGGCGGCGATCGGACCGTACTCGCAGGCCGTCAAAACCGGACTGGTCGTGTTCCTGTCGGGACAGATCGGACTGGACCCGGCCACCCAGGCGCTGGCGGGCGAGGACTTCGGTGCCCAGGTGCGGCAGGCGTTCAAGAACCTGGCTGCGGTGGCGCAGGCGGCGGGCGGGTCGCTCGCCGACGCCGTCAAGCTGACGCTGTTCCTGACCGACCTGTCCAAGTTCGGTCAGGTCAACGACATCATGGCCGGGTTGATGCCGAAGCCCTATCCGGCGCGCTCGACGATCGGTGTGGCCAGCCTGCCGCGCGGCGCACAGTTCGAGGTCGAAGCCATCCTGGTGCTTTGAGCGCGAGCCATCTGGCCCTGAGAACAAACGAGCGAACCCGCCGTAGCCGCGGCGCACGCCGCGGCGAAGGCGGGCCGGCGCAGCTGCTTTCCCGGCTGGGGTTGACGCGCGACTGGGACTTGCTGCTGCACGTGCCGCAGCGATACCGCGACGAATCGACGCTGACCGCGATCGGCGAGCTGACGCCCGGCGAGGAAGCCCAGGTCGAGGCCGAGGTCCAGGATTGCCGCATCGTGTACCGGGGTCGCAGGCAGCTGGTGGCGACGCTGCGCGACGACAGCGGTGAACTGATGGTGCGGTTGTTGCACTTTTTCCCGTCACACCAGGCGCTGCTGGCCGTGGGTCGCAAGGTGCTGGCGATGGGGCTGGTGCGCGGCGGCTGGATGGGCGTCGAGATGGTCCACCCGCAGCTGCGAGCCGCTGGCGAGGCGGCGCTGCCCGATACGCTCACCCCGATCTATCCCTCGACGGCCGGCTTGCCGCAGGCCTGGCTGCGGCGCCGGATCGACCGGGTGCTGGACACCACCGAGCTGCACGACACGCTGCCGGCGGCGGTGCGCAGCGAGCAGGACCTGCCGGAGCTGTCGGCCGCATTGCGGTTCGTTCACCATCCACCGCCACGGACCGACGTGCGGGCCCTGGTGGAACGGCGCCACCCGGTCTGGGAGCGGCTGAAGTTCGACGAACTGCTGGCCCAGCAGCTGGCGCTGCGGATCGCCAGGCAACGGCGCCAGACGCGCGCGGCCCCCGCGGTGCAAGCCGACCCCGGTCGCGCCGGACTGCCGCGGGCGCTGCTGCAATCGCTGCCGTTCGAGCTGACCGCCGCCCAGCAACGCGTGTGGGCCGAGGTCGAGCGCGACCTGGCGGGCCAGGTCCCGATGAACCGCCTGATCCAGGGCGATGTGGGCAGCGGCAAGACCGTGATCGCGGCGCTGGCGGCGGCCCGCGCGATCGAGTCGGGCTGGCAGGCCGCGCTGATGGCCCCGACCGAGCTGCTGGCCGAGCAGCACTTCCGGCGCATCGAGCAGTGGCTGGTGCCGCTGGGGATCGAGGCGGCGTGGTTGACCGGAAGCCTGCGCGCGGCCGAACGGCGCGCGGCCCTGCAGGCGCTGCAGCAGGGTCGGGCGCCGCTGGCGATCGGCACGCACGCTCTGGTGCAGCGCGAGGTCCGATTCGCCAATCTGGGCCTTGCCATCGTGGACGAGCAGCACCGCTTCGGCGTGGCGCAGCGGCTGGCGCTGCGCGATCCGACGTTTGCTCCGCATCTTCTGATGCTCAGCGCCACGCCGATCCCGCGCACGCTGGCGATGACGTATCTGGCGGACCTGGACGTTTCGGTGATCGACCGCTTGCCGCCCGGGCGGCAGCCGGTCGCCACCAAGCTGGTGGCGCGCCGGCGCCGTGGCGAAGTGCTGCAGAAGATCCGGATCGAGGTGGCGGCTGGCCGGCAGGCGTACTGGGTGTGCCCGGTCATCGAGGAGGGCGACAACACCGAGGCGAGCGCCGCGACGCGGGTCTACGAGGATGCCCGCACCAGCCTGCCCGAGCTCAGCGTCGGGCTGCTGCACGGGGCACTGCCGGCGCAGGAGCGATCGGCGGTCATGCAGTCGTTCGCCGAAGGCAAAATCGACGTGCTGGTGGCAACCACCGTGGTGGAGGTCGGGGTCGACGTGCCCAATGCGAACCTGATGGTGATCGAGCACGCCGAGCGGTTCGGACTGGCCACGCTGCACCAGCTGCGCGGGCGCATCGGCCGCGGCCCGCAGCGGGGCGCCTGTGTGCTGCTGTATGACGAGCCGTTGAGCGAGGCGGCCCGCGAACGCTTGAAAATCGTGTTCGACTCGAACGATGGATTCGAGATCGCGCGCCAGGATCTGAGGCTGCGGGGGCCGGGCGAGTTCCTGGGCGCGCGCCAGTGGGGCTTGCCGCTGCTGCGGTTCGCGGACCTGGAACGCGACCAGGCGCTGCTGGAGCGCGTTCGGCAGGTTGCCGCCGAACTGCTGCTGCGCGATCCGCAGGCCGCGCGGCGCCACGTCCAGCGCTGGCTGCCGCAGGCGAGCGAATTCCTGGATGCGTAGAGCCCTCAAGCCCTCACCCCCTCCCCTCTTCCGGCCTTCGGCCGGAAAAGGCATGAGGAAGGGAACGAGGGGGCTCGGCTGGCCCCCTCGTGCTCCCCCAGCCGATGTGAACGGCTGCTTGCGGGCGGTGGGATCCATCGCAGCAGTTCGGGAGTGGTTCCAACGGCGAGCTGTATCGCCCCTCGCCCGCGCAGCGGGAGAGGGGAGGGGGTGAGGGTGGGGGTGAGGGTGCGTGCGATAGCAAGGAGCCGGTCGTGACCCTGACCGAGCTGCGGTACGTGGTCGCGGTGGCGCGCGAGCGGCATTTCGGGCGCGCTGCCGAGTCCTGCCACGTGAGCCAGCCGACGCTGTCGGTGGCGATCCGCAAGCTCGAGGAGGAGCTGGGCGTGCAGCTGTTCGAGCGGCGCTCCTCGCAGATCGCCCTCACCGATATCGGCGAGCGTATCGTGGGGCAGGCCAAGCGGGTGCTGGACGAGGCCTCGGCCGTGCGCGAAATCGCGCGCCAGGGGCGCGATCCGCTGGGGGCGCCGCTGCGGGTCGGGACCATTTACACGATCGGGCCGTACCTTCTTCCCGCGCTGATCCGGCAGCTTCAGCGCAAGGCCCCGCAAATGCAGCTGCTGCTGAGCGAGAATTTCACGCTGAAGCTGCTCGAGCTGGTGCGCAACGGCGAGATCGACGTGGCAATCCTGGCGCTTCCGCTGCCGCCGTCGGGCCTGTGGGTGCAGCCGGTCTACGACGAGCCGTTCGTGGTCGCGGTGCCGCGCAAGCACGCATGGACCCGCCGGCGCAACATCGCCAGCTCCGAGCTGCAGGATGAGACGATGCTGCTGCTGGGCAGTGGACACTGCTTCCGGGACCAGGTGCTGGACGTGTGTCCCGAGCTGTCGCGCGATTCGGAGTTGGCCGCTGGCATGCAGAAGACATTCGAGGGCTCTTCGCTGGAAACGATCCGCCAGATGGTGGCCACCGGAATCGGCATCACCGTGATGCCGCGCACCGCCATGCCGGCGCGGGTGTCGCGCCAGTCGCTGGTCGCCTACCTGCCGTTTCGCAATCCGCCGCCGAACCGGCGCGTGGTGCTGGCGTGGCGGCGCTCGTTCACGCGGACCGCGGCGGTCGAGTCGCTGCGGCGGGCCATGCTGGACTGCCCGCTGGAAGGCGTCGAGAAACTCGACGCGCCGGTACAGGCGGCCTAGGAGCGAGGCCCGGCGGCATGGACACGGTCGAGGCGGCCCCCACCGGCTGGCGCGAGCGGCTGCGGCTGTACGGCCAGCTCACCCGGATCGACCGTCCCGTCGGCGTGCTGCTGCTGCTGTGGCCGACGCTCACGGCGCTGTGGTTTGCCGCGCGGGGCTGGCCGGGCTTGAAGCTGCTGGCGATCTTCGTGGCCGGCACCTGGCTGATGCGGTCGGCCGGCTGCGCGATCAACGACGTGGCCGATCGGCGTTTCGATGCGCACGTGAAGCGCACGGCTGGGCGGGTCGTCGCCACGGGGCAGGTTTCGTCCGGCGAAGCGCTCGCGGTGGCCGCGGTGCTGGCCGCGGCCGCCGCGTCCCTGCTGATCTGGCTGAACGCGGCCGCGCGGCTGGCCGCGCTCGCTGCGGTGCTGACGGCCGCTGGCTACCCGTACTTCAAGCGCTTCTTCGCGTTGCCGCAGGCGATGCTCGGCATCGCGTTTTCGTTCGGCATTCCGGTGGCCTTCTGCGCGGTGCAGGGGCGGCTGCCGGCGGTGGCTCTGTGGATGGTCGCGGCGAATTTCTTCTGGGTGATCGCGTACGACACCGAGTATGCGATGGTCGACCGCGACGATGACGTGCGGCTCGGCCTGCATTCGTCGGCGATCCTGTTCGGGCGCGCCGATGTGGCGATGGTCGCCGTGTGCTACGCGGTGTATCTGGCGGAGATGGCGCTGCT
>DATKFG010000045.1:0-6318 GCA_035511515.1 Burkholderiaceae bacterium
GAGCCGGAGCTGGCCAGGCGCCGCGCCGCCTGGTCGCCACCGAAGCCACGCTACACGCGCGGCGTGCTGGCCAAGTTCGCGCGCCTCGTGTCCAGCGCGAGCCGCGGGGCTATTACGGATCAGGAATTCGAGGGGTAGAGCCCTCACCCCCTCCCCTCTCCCGCTGCGCGGGCGAGGGGCGATCGAGCAGGCGCAAGTTCGGCGATGTTCGCACAGGCACGCCATATCGCCCCTCGCCCGCGCAGCGGGAGAGGGGAGGGGGTGAGGGCTCTACCCCTCGAATTCCTGGTCCGTAATAGCCCCGCGGCTCGCGCTGGACACGAGGCGCGCGAACTTGGCCAGCACGCCGCGCGTGTAGCGTGGCTTCGGTGGCGACCAGGCGGCGCGGCGCCTGGCCAGCTCCGGCTCGGGCACGTCCAGCTGCAGCAGCAGCCGGTCGGCGTCGATCGTGATCGAGTCGCCTTCGTGCACCAGCGCGAGCAGCCCGCCCACGTACGCCTCGGGCGCCACGTGCCCGACCACCATGCCCCAGGTTCCGCCGGAGAAGCGTCCGTCCGTGATCAGCCCCACGCTGTCGCCCAGTCCCTTGCCGATCAAGGCCGAGGTGGGCGAGAGCATCTCGCGCATGCCGGGACCCCCCTTCGGTCCCTCGTAGCGGATCACGATCACGTCGCCGGCCCGGATGCGGTCGGCCAGGATCGCCTCCATCGCGGCATCCTCCGAGTCGAACACGCGCGCCGGCCCGCTGATCGAGGCCTTTTTGAGCCCGGTGATCTTGGCCACGCACCCTTCGGTGGCGAGGTTGCCGCGCAGGATCGCCAGGTGCCCCTGGCGGTACAGCGGATCGGTGATCGGCCGGATCACGTCCTGATCGGCGCGCGGCTGCTCGGGCACCTTGAGCAGCTGTTCGGCCAGGCTCTGACCGGTGATGGTCATGCAGCGCCCATCGACCAGGCCGTTGGCGAGCAGGATCTTCATCACCTGCGGAATGCCGCCGGCGCGGTGCAGGTCGGTGGCCACGTAGCGTCCCGACGGCTTCAGGTCGCACAGCACCGGCACGCGCCGGCGCACCCGTTCGAAGTCGTCCATGCTCCAGTGGACGCGGGCCGCATGGGCGATCGCCAGATAGTGAAGAACGGCGTTGGTCGATCCGCCCACCGCCATCACCAGGCTCACCGCGTTCTCGATCGACTCGCGCGTGATGATGTCGCTCGGCTTCAGGCCGCGCTGCAGCGCCGCCAGCAGCACCCGGGCCGACTCGACCGTGCTGTCGACCTTTTCCGGGTCCGGATTGGCCATCGTCGAGGAATACGGCAGGCTCATTCCCAGGGCCTCGAACGAGGAGCTCATCGTGTTGGCCGTGTACATGCCCCCGCACGATCCCGAGCCCGGGATGCAGCGCCGCTCGATTTCGCGGAAGTCCGCTTCGCTCAGGCGCCCGGCCGTGAACTGGCCGACCGCCTCGAAGGCCGACACGATGGTCAGGTCCTTGCCCTGGTAGTGGCCCGGCTTGACGGTGCCGCCGTATACGAAAATGGACGGCACGTTGCAGCGCGCGATCGCCATCATCGAGCCGGGCATGTTCTTGTCGCAGCCGCCGATCGCGATCAGGCCGTCCATCCATTGCCCGTTCACGCAGGTCTCGATCGCGTCCGCGATCACCTCGCGCGATACCAGCGAGTACTTCATGCCTTCGGTGCCCATGGCGATCCCGTCCGACACGGTGGGAACGCCGAAGGTCTGCGAGTTGGCCTCGCAGCGCGCGATCTCCGTGACCGCCGCGTCCGCCAGCCGCTGCAGCCCGGAATTGCACGGGGTAATGGTCGAGGCGGCGTTGGCCACCCCGATCATCGGACGGTCGAAATCCTGCTCGCGATACCCCATCGCGTAATACATCGCGCGATTGGCGGAGCGGGCCACCCCCTGGGTGACGGTTTTCGAACGTTCGTTGTGGGGCATTTCAGATCCTACAATCGCGGATTCTAAAAGCTAACGGCCCGCGATGCTCGTACATCCCAATTTCGACCCGGTCGCCTTCAAGATCGGCCCCCTGGCGGTGCGCTGGTACGGCCTGATGTACCTGGTCGGCTTCATGCTGTTCGCCTGGCTGGGCCGCATCCGCGCGCGCGAGAGCTGGCGCGGCATCACCGTGCAGGACGTCGACGACCTGCTGTTCTGGGGCGTGTTCGGCGTGATCCTGGGCGGCCGTCTCGGTTACGTGCTGCTGTACAAGCCGGGCGAGTATCTGCACCACCCGCTGGAGATCCTGATGCTCTGGCACGGAGGGATGGCCTCGCACGGCGGAATCATCGGCGTGATCCTGGTGATGTGGCTGTTCGCGCGCTCGCGCGGCAAGGCGTTCCTGACCGTGGCCGATTTCGTGGTGCCGCTGATACCGCTCGCGCTGGCGGCCGGGCGACTGGGCAACTTCATCAACGGCGAGTTGTGGGGCCGTGCGGCCGACCCGAACATCTGGCCCTGGGCCATGGTGTTTCCGCAGGCGCATGACGGCATTGCGCGCCACCCGTCGCAGCTGTACCAGCTGGCGCTGGAAGGCCTGCTGCTGTTCGCGATTTTGTGGTGGTATACGCGCCGCCCGCGCGTTCCCGGCGCGCCCGCGGCCCTGTTCCTGATCGGCTACGGCACGCTGCGCTTCATCGCCGAGTTCGCGCGCGAACCGGACGAGTTCATGGGGCTGCCGGCGCTGGGGCTGTCGATGGGGCAGTGGCTGTCGCTGCCGATGATCGTGATCGGTCTTGTGATGATGGTGGTGTGCCGGAGGCGGGCCAGGCGGGGGCTGCCGCCGCAGGCGGCCGGAACTTGAGAAATGGCCAACGCGAACCTGTACCAGCTGATCGAGCAGCGCATGCCGGCCGACCGCTCGGCGGCCTGCCTGCGCGTGCCGGGCGCGCGCGAGCTGTCCTGGCGCGAGTTGCACCTGGGCGCCGGGCGCATCGCCGCGCTGCTGGCCGGACACGGCCTGCCGCCCGGATCGCGGCTGGTGGTCCAGGTCGACAAGTCGCCGCAGGCCCTGATGCTGTACCTGGCCACGCTGCGCAGCGGCCTGGTGTACGTGCCGCTGAACGTTGCCTACCAGGAGGCCGAGCTGCAGCATTTCCTGGACGATTCGCAGCCGGCGGTGGCCGTCTGCAGTCCGGCGCGCCTGGCGCTGTTCGGCGCGCTGGCGCCGCAGGCGCTGTGCTTCTCGCTGGACGAGCACGGTCAGGGCACGCTGATGCAGGCCGCCGGGTCCTTCGACGGCGAATTCGCCACGGTCCATCGCGATCCCGATCAGCCGGCGGCGATCGTGTACACGTCCGGCACCACCGGGCGCAGCAAGGGCGCCGTCCTCAGTCACGGCAACCTCGCATTCAACGCGATCGTGCTCGACGAATACTGGGGCTTCCGGCAGCGTCGCGAGCAGGGCGGCCGCGACGTGCTGCTGCACGCGCTGCCGCTGTTTCACGTGCACGGACTGTTCGTGGCCTGCCACGCGGCGCTGTTCGCCGGGGCCACGACGATCTTTCTGCCGCGCTTCGACGTCGGCCAGATCGAGCGCGAGCTGCCCAACGCGACCGTGATGATGGGGGTTCCGACGTTTTACACCCGCCTGCTGCAGGAGCCCTCGTTCAGCGGCAGCCAGTGCGCCTCGGTGCGCCTGTTCGTGTCGGGCTCGGCGCCGCTGCTGCGCGAGACGTTCGAGCAGTTCCAGCGGCGCACCGGCCACACGCTGCTCGAGCGCTACGGGATGTCGGAGACGCTGATGCTGGCCTCCAATCCGTACTTCGGCGAGCCGGCGCGCGAACGCATCGCCGGCACCGTCGGGCCGGCGCTGCCGGGCGTGCAGATCCGGATCGCGCACGCCGACGGAACGCCGGCTGCACCTGGCGAGGTCGGGCAGGTCCAGGTGCGCGGTCCGAACGTGTTTTCCGGATACTGGAGACAGCCGGACAAGACCCGCAGCGAGTTCACGCCCGACGGCTGGTTCCGCACCGGCGATCTGGGCAGCCTCGGAGCGCCGGGCTTGCCGCCCGACTACCTGACGCTGGCCGGGCGCTCCAAGGATCTGATCATCACGGGCGGCTACAACGTGTATCCGAAAGAGGTCGAGGGCTACCTGGATGCGCTGCCCGGCGTGGTCGAGTCGGCCGTGGTCGGGCTGCCTCATCCGGACTACGGCGAGGCGGTGTGCGCCTTCGTGGTGATGGACGGGTCGGCCGAACTGGACCCGACGCAGGTCATCGGCCGGCTGAGGGAACAGATCGCCGGCTTCAAGGTGCCCAAGCGGATCTGGCGACTGTCCGAGCTGCCGCGCAATGCGATGGGCAAGGTCCAGAAGAATGTGCTGCGGCAGCAGTACGCGAACGCTTTCGAGGTTTGATGCGGAGCCGCATATGTTGCGTTGGGTTGTCTCTCTGGCACTTTTGCTGGCCGCAACGAGCGCGCTGCCGTTGCGGGCCCAGATGACGGGCGGCTCGGCGTCCAGCGCCGCCGCGCCGGCCCTGGACGCGCTGTTCGCGCACGAGTGGGAGCGCGGGCTGCGCGACCACCCCGAAAAAGCGAGCGAATTTGGCGACACGCGCTACAACGACCGCTGGACCGACCTGAGCCTTTCGGCGATCGCCGCGCGCGAAGCAGCCGATCGGTCCGCCCTGGATCGCCTGCACGCGATCGATCGGGCCGCGCTCACTGCGGAGCAGCAGCTGAACTACGACACCTTCGAGTGGCTTCTGCAGCGCGCCGTTGAACGGCAGAGGTTTCGCGAATACCTGCGCCCGATCGACCATAAGAAGGGCGCGCAGCTCGACGATGTCATTGCCGAGATCATGCCGTTCAGGCTCAGTGCCGATTACCGCAATTTCCTCGCCCGCATGGCGGCGCTGCCGGTCCTTATCGACCAGGAGATGGCTTTGATGAGGGAGGGGGTCAAGACGGGCAACACGCCGCCGCGCGTGCTGATCGAGCGCGTGCCGGCCCAGATCGCCAGGCAGATCGTCGATGACCCGGTCGGCAGTCCTTTTTATCGGCCGTTCCGCAATTTCACCGACGCCGTTTCCTCCGCCGATCGAGCCGATCTGCAGGCGAAGGCGCAGGCGACGATCCGCGACCGCCTGGTGCCGGCGTTTCGCAAGCTGAAGTTGTTCGTGAAGGACGAGTACCTGCCCGGCACGCGCACCTCGATCGCGGCCACCGATCTGCCCGACGGCAAGGCCTACTACGACTTCCTGGTTCGCTTCCAGACGACCACCAACCTGGGGGTGGACCAGATCTACGAAACCGGCCTGAAGGAAGTTGCGCGCCTGCGCAGCGCGATGGAGAAGGTCAAGAACGAACTGGGCTTCAAGGGTTCGCTCGCCGAATTTTTCTCCTACCTGCGGGAGGATCCGAAATTTTTCTGCAAGACCCCCGAGGAATTGTTGAACACTTACCGGGCCACGGCGAAGCGCATCGACCCGGAGCTGGTGCGCGTCTTCAAGTACATCCCTCGTCAGCCCTACGGCGTGCGTGAGATCCCGGCCACGACCGCGCCCGACACCACGACGGCCTACTACCAGCCCGGCGCGGCCGACGGCCAGCGCCCGGGCTACTACTACGTCAACCTGTACAAACCGGAGACGCGGCCGATCTGGGAAATGATGCCGCTGACGCTGCACGAGGCGGTGCCCGGTCACCACTTCCAGTTCGCGCGCGCGCTCGAGCTGCCCGACGCACCGATGTTCCGCAAGACCGCGTACTTCGTGGCGTATGGCGAAGGTTGGGCCCTGTACGCCGAGCAGCTCGGCTACGACATGGGCCTGTACGACAACCCGTACGACCGCTTCGGGCAGCTCACCTACGAGATGTGGCGCGCCGTGCGCCTGGTGGTCGATACCGGCTTGCACGCCAAGGGCTGGAGTCGCGAACGGGCGATCGCATATTTCAAGGACAACGCCGCCAAGACCGAGCTGGACATCGTCAACGAGATCGACCGCTACATCGGCGACCCGGCCCAGGCGCTGGCCTACAAGGTCGGGCAGCTGAAGATCTCGGAACTGCGCGCACGCGCCCAGGGCGCGCTCGGTCCGAAGTTCGACCTGAGAGACTTCGACGACGCGGTGCTGACGGTCGGATCGGTGCCGCTGACGGCGCTGGAAGCTCGCATCGACCGCTGGATCGCCGAGCCAAGGTAACGCGAGACCCTCACCCCCTCCCCTCTCCCGCTGCGCGGGCGAGGGGCGATACGGTACAGACCGGGATGATAGGTAACACTTCAGACCGGGAGGATGGGTGACAGGTTGAAGATCCATGGGCAAGGAGGACTTGCCTATGGGTTGGAAG
>DATKFG010000046.1:0-14924 GCA_035511515.1 Burkholderiaceae bacterium
TTCACCACCCCCTTGATGAACGCCGGCGCGTTGGCAATGCGCGTGACCGCCTCGTAGCCGCGAATCTCCTGCACCTTCAGAATGTCGATCCCGTATTCCTCGCCGCCCAGCTTGAAGGTCAGAAACTCCTTCACCCGCACCACCGCCGCCGCAGTGCCCACTTCGATCCGCTCCATCATGCCCATGACGGCGCTCGTCGGGTGCTCGACTGACTCGACGGGACCAACTTACCAGCTCTTCAGCTTGGCGCGCAGGCGCGCCACGGCCTGGCTGTGCAACTGGCACACGCGCGATTCGGTCACGCCCATCACGGCTCCGATCTCGCGCAGGTTCATGTCCTGCTCGTAGTACATGCTCATCAGCTGCCGTTCCCGCTCGGGCAGCTCTTCGATCGCGGTCACCAGGGCGCCGCGAAAGCGCTTGTCGCGCAGAATCTCGGACGGATCGGCTCCGTCGACGGCGACGTGCCGCTCCAGGTAATCGTCATCGTCGTCGCCGCCGCCCAGATCGTCGAAATACAGCAGCTGGGCGCCGCGCGCGTCGTTCAGCGTCTCCTGGTACTGACCGACCGAAAGACCCATCTCGCCGGCGATCTCGGCCTCGGCCGGCGCGCGCTTCAGGCGCTGCTCGAGGCGGTGCACCGCGTTTTCGATGTCGCGCTGGCTCTTGCGCGCCGAGCGCGGCAGCCAATCGCCGGCCCTGAGCTCATCGAGCATCGAGCCACGGATGCGGCTGGCCGCGTAGACCTCGAACTGGGTCCCGTGCGTTTCCTCGAAGCGGTTGACGGCATCCATCAGCCCGATCATGCCGGCCTGGATCATGTCGTCCAGCTCGACATTGGCGGGCAGCCTGGCGATCATCTGGTGAGCGATGCGCCGCACCAGCGGCGCGTACTGCCTCGCGTAATCGCCCTGGCGGTCCAGGCTGCCGCGCGCGTTGTAGACAAATGGCTCGTTCTTCAAGAAACGGTCTCCACGGCCGTGCCGCCCTCTTCGCCGCACGCGCGAGCACCGTCCGGCGCGCTGCGGCAGCGCACCAGGCGGATCAGGCGGCGGATGGCCGCAACATCGTCGACGCAACCAGCGTCCGACGTGGTGGCACCCAGTTCCCGCGCGCCGATCGCGGCGAGTCTCGAATACAGCCTACCGGCGCAGCGCGGCGCCATACCCTGGAAAAGAAGCCGGAAAGCGTCAATGTCCGCCACGCTCAGAATCGAGCGCATCGCGTCGATCACGTGGCGCTCGGACCGAGGCCCAGGCCCGGCCACCACGATGGCGTCGGAATAGCCGCCGGGCCCGCCGAATTCGGCCAGGCTGCGCGCCTGCGCAGCCGGCAGCGCCAGCAGCGCGCAATCGGCCGGCGTGGCCAGCGCGCGCACGCCGGCGGCGAAGCGGCGCAGGCGCTCCGGAGCGCGTCCGCTTTCCTCGAGCGCGCGCGCGGCCGGAAGTATCCTGAGGTTGGGGCCTGCCGCAACGCAGCTTTCGAGCGGACTGCAGTCGCCGTTGAAGGCGTGGGACAGGTCGTAGCGCACGCGCAGACCGAAGGCGGCGGCCACCTGCGCGCGCGCCGCGTCCACCATCAGCGTGCGCGCGCCCTGCTCGACGCAGGCGCGCGCCACCGTGGCCAGCCAGGCCGAGTTGTCGCGGTCCCGGTCGGGCCCCAGCAGAATCGGCAGCCAATGCGGCTCCGAAGGCGAAAACAGCCGCCGCAGCCCGGCAGCCTGATCCTGTGGAGCGCGCACCGAGCGGCCGCGATGGCCGCCCGTGCGCTCAGGCATGCTCCTTGCCCTGTGGCTGCTCGGACCAGGCCAGGGCTTCGTCGTCCTCGAGCGTGTACGGCGAAGACGACGGTTTCAGCGCAACGTGCGCGATCAGGCGCGCGCCGGCCGGGTGCCAGTCCTCCGGGACGCGCTGGCCGTTGGTCAGGCCGAACAGCGACAATCGATAGCGAAGCAGGCAGTCGACCGCGCCGCCGATGCGCGCGGCCTCGTCGAGCTTGGTCAGGATCGCCCCGGCGGCGTCCGGTGCGTGCCAGGCGCGCGCGACTTCGTCGAGCGTCTCGGCATGCGAAGCGGCGTTCAGCAGCAGCACCCGGCGAATCGGCTGCATGTTGAAGCGCCCGGTGCTCAGGGTGCCGAGCATCTCCTCCATCCGTTCGTCCCGCTGCGACAGGCCGCACGTGTCGATCAACACCAGCCGCTTGCCTTGCAGCGACGCCAGCAGCTCACGCAGCGTGGCGCCGTCCTGCGCGATGTGCATCGGGATCCCGAGGATGCGGCCGTAACTGCGCAACTGTTCATGCGCGCCGATCCGGTATGAATCGAGCGTGACCAGCCCGAGCTGGGCCGCACCGTAGCGCACCGCAAAGCGGGCCGCGAGCTTGGCCACCGTCGTGGTCTTGCCCACTCCGGTCGGTCCCATCAGTGCGATGGCACCATGGCCCTCGGTCAGTCCGTCGGCGGCCGAGGCGCAGCGCAGGTTGCCCGCGATCACCTCGTGCAGCCAGGCGTCGGTGGCGGCGATGTCGCTGGTGTCGGGGACGTGGACCGCGACGCGACGCGCCAGATCGGGAGAGAAACCCGACATCAGCAGCCGGGTCATCACGCGGGTCGTCGCCGCGCTGCGCTGGGGAACGGCTGCGGCCTGCGCGGACGGCCCGCGCGAAGCGATGTTCGATTCGAGCGCGGCGATCCGGTCCGACAGTGCGGCCCGCAGCGAACGCAATTCGTCCATCACCCGGCTGTCGTCGCGCTCCGCTGGCGGCGGTGTGGCCGCCGCCGTCGCAACAGGGGCCGGCGGTTGGGCCATCGCCGGCCGCGGCTTGGGCGTGGGCGGGGGTTGCACGGTCGCGATCGCCTCGGGCGTCCCCGGCGGCTCTGGAGGCCGCATGGCGGATGCGCTCAACGGCGCTGCCGAGGCCACTCCGGCGATCGTCGCACTGGCCGGAAGTTCGGGCGGAGCCGGCCGCCGTGTCACCGGGGCAGCCATCGCGGCGGCGGCCTGCGGCGTCGGGGCAAGGCGCTGAGCCGGCGCGGGTGGCGCCACGGGCGGGGCCGCCGCGGCTTCGTGCACTGGACGCTGGCGGAATACGGCTGGCGCCGACGCCGGCGCTACGGGCGCGGTGGCGGCCCCGGAAGGGCCCAACGGCGCCATATCGGGCTCGGCGTGCACGCTGGCCACTTCGTGGTACATCGCCACGCCGGCGCGGGGCGAAAGCGGCTCGGCGCGAACCGGCGCACGCGCGCGCGGCGGCGCCTCGGCGGCATCCGGCCGGGCACGCCCCGCCGGTGGCGCCTGGCGCCGCACGAAATCCTGGAACGATTCGGGCTGGGCCTGGCCGTCGGCGCGCGGGTCGCGGCCGCCGGCGGCCGCGCGCGGCGAAGCGCGCGGGCGGTCGGCGTCCTCGACCAGAGCCTGCATCGAATCGGATGCGGCCGCGACGATTTCGATCCGGCCCGCCCCGAGGCGCTTGTTGGAAAGGATGACGGCGTCATCACCGAGTTCGCGCCGCACGCGATCCAGCGCCTCGCGCACCGTGCCCGCTATGTATCGCCTGAAGCTCATCGTGCTCTCCTAACGCCGTTTCGTAGATCGATCGAACGCAAAAGTGAATGCATGTTCAGGCTCTTCGTCCGTCACGCCGGTGCACCCAGCACGGTGCTGACGCGGATCGTGCTGGTCTCGGGCACTTCGGCGTGGCCCAGCACCCGCAGCCGGGGAGCGGCGCGGCGCAGCAGGCGCGTCAGCGGCAGGCGCAGCCGGTCCGGCACCAGCAACGTCGGACTCAGGCCCACGTCCTCCTGGCGCTTGGCAGCCATGGCCGCGCCCTGCTGCAACAGGTCGACCAGTCCCGGCTCGAACGCCGGCGTCTCGTTGGCTGCGCCGAGCGACTGCGACAGGACTTTTTCGAGCTGCGGATCCAGCGCGATCACCGGCAGCTCGCGCGCGTTGCCGAACAGCGACTGGGCGATCGAGGCCCGCAGCGCGGTGCGGACCTGCGCGGTCAGCTCGAGCGGATCGGTGGTGCGGGTGGCGCAATCGGTCAGCGTCTCGATGATGGTGCGGATGTCGCGGATGTGCACACCCTCGTCGAGCAGATTCGACAGCACCTTCTGCAAGGTTCCGAGCGCAATCAGCTTCGGCACCAGGTCCTCGACCAGTTTGGGCTGCAGCTTGCCGGCGTGGTCGATCAACGCCTGCGCCTCGGCACGGCCCATCAACTGTCCGGCCTGCGACAGCAGCAGGTGGTTCACATGGGTGGCCACCACGGTGGCGCAATCGACCACGGTGTAGCCCAGCACCTGCGCCGACTCGCGCGAGCGCGCCTCGATCCAGATCGCCGGCAAGCCGAACGCCGGGTCCCGCGTCGGGGTGCCGGGCACGGTCTGGGTCACGCCGCCCGGGTTGATGGCAAGCCACATGCCGTTGAACGCCTCGCCCTCGCCGATCACCACCCCCTTGAGCAGCATCCGGTACTGGCTCGGCTTCAGTTCCAGGTTGTCGCGGATGTGCACCGGCGGCGGCAGGAATCCGATGTCCTGGGCGAATTTCTTGCGGATCGCCTTGATCCGCTTGAGCAGCTCGCCGTCCGCGTTCTGGTCGACCAGCGGAATCAAGCGGTAGCCGACCTCCAGCCCCAGCACGTCCACCGGCACGATGTCGTCCCAGCTGGCTTCCTGCGACGGCAACGCCGCCGGAGCGGCGCTCGCCTGCGCCTGCGATTGCAGCGCGAGCTGTTCGCGCTGCCAGAGCCACCGTGCCGCCGAGCCGCAGGCGGCCGCCAGCAGCAGGAAGACCAGCCACGGCATGCCGGGGATCACGCCCAGCACGAACAGGATCGCCGCAGTGATGCCGAGCGTGCGCGGCGCGCGCGCCAGCTGCTCCAGAATCTGGACGCCGAGATCGCTGTCCTCGCGCCCCACGCGCGAAACGATCAGGCCGGCCGCGATCGAGATCACCAGCGCCGGTATCTGCGCCACCAGACCGTCGCCGATCGTCAGCAGCACGTAATTGGCGACCGCGACCGACAGTGACAGATCGTGCTGGAATATCCCGATCGCCAGCCCCCCGATCACGTTGATGAACAGGATCAGGATGCCGGCCACCGCATCGCCCCGCACGAACTTGCTGGCGCCGTCCATGGCCCCGTAGAAGTCGGCCTCGTGGCCGATTTCCATCCGGCGCCGGCGTGCTTCCTTGTCGTCGATCGCACCGGTGTTCAGGTCGGCGTCGATCGCCATCTGCTTGCCCGGCATGGCGTCCAGTGTGAAGCGCGCTGCCACCTCGGCGATCCGCCCGGCGCCCTTGGTCACGACCACGAAGTTGATCACGACCAGGATCGCGAACACGATCAAGCCGACCGCGAAATTGCCGCCGATCACGAAGTGACCGAACGACTCGATCACCTTGCCGGCGGCGGCCGGCCCCGTGTGTCCCATCGTCAGCACCGCCCGGGTCGACGCCACGTTCAGCGACAGCCGCATCAGCGTGGTCAGCAACAGCACCGTGGGAAAGGCGGCGAAGTCGAGCGGGCGGCGCGTGTAGGCCGCCGTCATCAGCACGATCAGCGCCAGCGCGATGTTGAAGGTGAACGCCAGGTCCAGCAGGAACGGGGGCAGCGGGATGATCATCATGGCCAGTACCATGAAGATCAGCAGCGGAACCGCAAGCGACCGCCACGGCACATTGCGCAGCAGCGGGTGATCGAAGATTGCGGCCAGTGCGTTCATTGCTCAGTTTCCCTTGCTACAGCGCTCATGCGGTGGCCCTCGGCTCGAACGGGTCCAAGCCGGGCGGAATCGGGATCTCCCGCGGCACCTGCGGCGGCTGCGCCTGGCCGTCGCGATAGCGCTTGAGCTGGTACACGTACGCCAGGACCTGCGCCACCGCGTTGTACAGGGCGGCGGGGATCTCGCTGCCGATATCGACATGGCGGTACAGGGCGCGCGCCAGCGGTGGCGCCTCCAGATGCGGTACGCCGTTTTCGGTCGCCAGAGCGCGGATGCGGTCAGCCACCGCGCCCATTCCCTTGGCGACCACGATCGGCGCGCGATGCCGCGCCTGCAGATATTTCAGGGCGACCGCGAAGTGCGTCGGGTTGGTCACCACGACGTCGGCCTTCGGCACCGCGGCCATCATCCGCTTGCGCGCCATCTCGCGCTGGGCGCTTCGAACGCGCTGCTTGATGCGCGGATCACCCTGGCTTTCCTTTTCCTCCTGGCGTGCCTCCTGCACCGTCATCCGCAGCTGGTGGCGGTAGCGGGTGACCTGATACGGCACATCGATCGCGGCGGCCACCGCCAGCGTGCCGGTCAGCAGCATGAAGGCCGCCAGCAGCATCGCAGCGAGCTCGGCGGCCGCGGCCGGCAGAGCCTGCAGGGAAAGCGCCGCAAAGTCGCTCATGTGGCCGGCAATCGTGAAGGCACCGGCGACCGACAGCAGGGCCGCCACCACAGCGACCTTGCCCAGCTCCACCAACGACGACAGCGAAAAGAAACGCCGCATTCCGTTGAGCGGATCGAGCCGATCCAGGCGCGGCACCACCGTATCGGGGGCAAAGTTCCAGCCGCCGATCAGAAGAGGGGCCGCGAACGCCGACGCCAGCATGGCAATCAGCAGCGGCAGCGTGGTCCAGGTCACATCGATGGCGAGCTCGGCCAGCCGCGCGCCCATCCGGGCCGGATCGGAGACGGCAGTCTGGTCGAAGGTCAGGCCGCGAACCAGCACTCCGCGGCAGGCCTGCGCCATCTGCGATCCGAGCATGCTCAGTGCGAGCACCGCGGTGCCCAGCACCATCAGGTGAGACAGGTCGCGCGAGCGTGGGACCCGCCCTTGGCGGCGCGCGTCGGCCAGACGCTTGGCCGACGGCTCTAGCGTGCGGTCTTCAGAGGACTGATCGGAATCGGCCATCAGCGCGCGGCGTCACCGCGCGGGCAAGGCGCGCGGATCGTATGGATTAGCGCTGATTATTCGGGGGGCGCAGACACCCCTAACGATCAAATATCGGCCGACTGGCGCCGTACTTTAGGCACCAAACCCGGCCGCACGGCCCTGCTCGATCCCATGAATTGCACCGTGATCCACGCCCATTGCTCAAGACAGACCGGGCGCCGGCCGATCGAACCAGTTGAGCGCGCCCACATCACCGGGTGTCACGAAACTTAGGAAAAGCTGAAGAATGACTCGAACCGAACTGGTGCGCCGCCTGGCGGAACACGTAACGCGCCCGCTGTCCGAATACGCGCGGCAGGCCGCCGCACAGGACTCCGTCGCCGGCGGCAGCACGGACCTGTTCGTGTGGTTCGAAGATACGTCGGAACGGCGCCGCGACGGGCGCCGCGGCATCGCCGGCCTGCCCGAGTCGCTGGTTCCCTATGCGGCCGGGATGCGGCTGGTCGCCCGCGTGTACGCGCAAGGCCATCCCCACATGCTGTCGGCGGTGCGCATCCGTGCGCGCGACGGCCTCGGGGAGCGGATCGCCGCGATCTATACGGCGGCACTGTCGGTCGGGACCGTCGCCTGGATCGGAACGGGAGAGCAGTACGAGCGCGCCTGGAACGAGCTGTACGCGGCGCCGGAATCGACCGCGCTGCAGCCAGCCCCGGGCGCGGCGAGCCCGACCTGACCGAAGGCTAGGCGACCTTTTGCGGATCGGGGCCGCGACGATGTCGCTGCTCGACGTCGATCCGCTGCACGTAACGCTGCAGCATCATGCGGGCGTGCGGCGACAGGTCGACGAATTCGCATCCCAGGCGCCGCGACTGCCCGTCGGCCGAAGTCTCGACGTGCGCCACCCGCATCCGCACCGTCAGCGTGCCCACGCTCGGCAGATCCAGGTAGCAGCGATCGATCACGTTGGCGCTGTTCAGATCGAAATGGCGCGGATAGGCGAGCATCGCCAGGCCGCCGACGCTCAGATCGATCACGCGCAGCGATTCGTACTGCTCGCGGTCACCGGAATAAGGCACCAGGCAGGTCGCCGACAGGCTGTCCGGCGTGCGCACGCGGTAGTACTCGCGCCGCTGCAGCCGCAGCACGCGTTCGGGAAGGGCCGCGCGGAACGACGGATAGCCGCCGCACGAGGACGGGCGCGGCGAGGCGACGTTGAACTGCAATTTGACGTTCTCGACGAAGGCCACCCCCACCAGGTCGCCCGCGGCCAGCAGCCGCGCCTGCTGCTGCGGCTGGTTGGGCAGATCGAACTCGAGCTCGCCGCGCACCGTGTCGACTTCCAGGATCTGGGTGACGGCGAACTCGCCGTCGCGACCCCAGTAGACCGTCATCGAGACGCGATCGGCGCACAGGCGCCCGAGCATCGACGCGATCTCGATGCTCGAATACAGCCAGTAGCGCTCCAGCTCCGGCGCCTCGGGCTCCGGAAAGGGCGTGGTATCCATCGGTCGGCGCTCGCGTCGCAGATGACCAAGTAAATCATGTTCATCGGGCTGCCTAAGCCGCAAACTGTCGCGTGATGCCGGATCAATTCCCGGGCGCGCCCGGCGGCGCGCAAGCGCCGGCGTTTTTCTAATTGTTTAAGGTTCGACGGGCTTTTCCGCGGCTCGAGGCAAACCGGCCCACCCTACAGTGCGGGCACGCCGCGATGGCTCGCGGCGCCGCCAACCCGAGAATCGAGCGCCGATGCAGCGGTTCGCCCGCCAACCGAGCCGGTCCAACCGCCTGCGGCCACCGCCGGCCGGACAGTCCGAATACTTGCGCGGGCTCGCGCTGGCCGAACAGGCGCAATGGACCGCGGCCGCTGCCGTGTTCGAGCGCGCCGTCGGGCGCAATCCGCTCGACCCGGTGTACTGGCTCAACCTGGCCCACGCCCGGATCCGGTGTGGTGACGTCGAGGGCGGCGCCGAGGCCGCGCGACGCGCCGCCGCGATCACGCCGCAGTCCGAGAGCACGCTGGCGGTGATCTGCGAATGCCTGAACGCGGCCAATCGCCACCTCGAGACGATTGCGCTGCTGACGGGCCGACCCGACGCTTCCTTGACCAACCCGCATCTTCATTTCCAGTTGGGCGAGGCGCTGCGCCACCTGAATCGCTACCCGGAAGCGGTCAGAGCCTACCTGGCGGCCCTGTCGCGCAAGCCGGACTACTTCCAGGCCCACGTGCAGCTTGGAAACTCGTTCAACCCGATGAAATTGCACGAAGAGGCTCGAGAGTGCTTCAAGACCGCCATCGCGCTCGGGGGCAAGCAGGTCGAGCTCGTATCCGGGATGGCCTATGAGGCCCTGCACGCCTGCCGTTGGGATCACCTGGGCGAGGATCTGGCCGAGCTGATGCGGCTGATCGACGCCGGCGCCGGTCAACCGGTGCCGTTCCAGCTGCTGGCCCAGCCCTCGACGCGCCGCCAGCAACTTGCCGCCGCCCGTGTGTTTGCGCAGCGCATGTGGGGGCACGTGACGCCGCTGGCGCCGCCCGCTCCGAGGGCGGCATCCGGATCGATCCGGGTGGGGTATCTGTCGTCGGACTTTCACGAGCACGCCACCGCGTACCTGATCAGCGAAATCTTCGAGCGCCACGATCGAGCGCGGTTCGACGTCAGCGCCTACTCCTATGGCATCGACGATGCATCGCCCGCGCGCCGGCGCATCGAGCAGGGTGTCGACCACTTCGTCGAGGCCCGCGACCTGTCGGACCGCGCGCTGGCCGAACGGATCCGCGCCGACGGCATCGACGTGCTGCTGGACCTGAAGGGATACACGCTGGGCGCGCGCAACGGCGTGCTGGCGTATCGGCCGGCGCCGATCCAGGTCAACTACCTGGGGTACCCGGGAACGCTGGGCGCACCCTTGTACGACTACATCATCGGCGACCCGATCATTACGCCGCTGGCACACGCGCCGGATTATTCGGAAAAGATCGCGCAGATGCCCGTGTGCTATCAGCCGAACGACCGCCACCGCACGATTGGATCGCGCCCGACGCGGGCCGCCTGCGGTCTGCCGGAGCGGGGATTCGTCTTCTGCAGTTTCAACGGCCCCTACAAGATCACGCCCGAGATATTCGACCTCTGGTGTCGGCTGCTGCAACAGGTCGAGCACAGCGTCCTGTGGCTGTACCAGGCGGGCGAACAGTCGCGCCGCAACCTGGCGGCGCAGGCGCGGCGCCGCGGCGTCGACGACTCCCGCCTGATATGGGCGCAGCCGGTTCATCAGACCCAGCACCTGGGACGGCTGCAGCAGGCCGACCTTTTCCTGGACACGCGGCCGGTCTGTGCCCACACGACCGCGAGCGATGCCCTGTGGGCCGGCGTGCCGCTGATAACCTGCCCCGGCGAGACCTTCGTATCGCGCGTCGCCGCCAGCATCCTGAACGCGGCGGGGTCGCCGGAACTGGTCGCGCCCGACCTGGCGCACTACGAATCGACCGCCCTGGCCCTGGCGCGTGATCCGGTCCGGCTGGGCGCATTGAAGGCCCGCCTGGCGCACAACCGCGACCGCTGCGCTCTGTTCGACAGCGCGCGCTACACGCGCGACCTGGAGGCGCTGATGGCCCAAATGCACGATCGGCACCGCTGCGGCCATGCGCCGGCTCACATCGAGGCCGATCCGAACGGCGGCGTGCCGCCGCATCCAGCCGGGGAAAGCATCCGATGACCGCGCCATCGCTCACGATCGGCATCACGACCTACAATCGCCGCCCGCTGCTGCAGGCGGTGGCCGTCTCGCTGGCGCAGGTGAGCGGGCTGGAACGCGCGCGCATCTGGGTACTGGACGACTGCTCGCAGGAGTTCGATGGGGATTTCCTGCAGCGCCTGTTCCCCCAGGCCATCGTGTTCAGGGCCGAGCGCAATTCGGGCGGCGCCGACTACGCGATGCACCGCCTGTTCGAGCACTTCGTCCAGAACGGGTCGGGCCACCTTTTGAACCTGGATGCCGATCTGCTGTGCTCGCGCGGGCTGGTCGACAAGTGCCTGCAGATCATCGGGGCGGCCGGATCCGCCAAGGCTACGCAGGCTGAACCGTGCCTTTTCAGCGTGTTCAACACCGCCTCGCACCCGGTGCTGGCGGAAGACGGCGAATTCGTGGTCAAACGCAGCGTCGGGGCCGCCGGCACGCTGTGGGAGCACGGCCTGCTCGCCGACGTGCTGCGGCACGTGCCGCCGTCGCGCAAGTTCGACTGGGACTGGAGCGGCTACCTGACGCGCCAGGGGGTGCCGATCCGCGTGACGCGCAGGTCCTACGTTCAGCACATCGGCCGCGTCGGGCAGAACAGCCGATCGTTCAACGGCATGGACCATGGCGAGCGCTTCGACGACTACGGGGGCGAGAACCTGGCCCTGTTCCTGGACCACACGCGCGAGGGCCTGGTGCAGATGATCGCCGAGCAGCAGGCGCGCATCGATGATCAGCGCAAGGCGATCGTGCAGATCAGCCAGGTGGTCCAGCAGCAGGGAAAGCTGATCAACGCGCTGATCGGCACCGTGTCGAACGGCGAGGCGGCCTCCACCTCCAATTAGCGTCTTTCCGGATCTAGCGGCCCAGTTCGGCCCGAAGCTGCGCGGCAGCTCGAGCGTCACCAAGGTGCTCGGCCGCTGCAACGGCGCCGACCAGCGCTCCCCGCCGGCCCGGCGCGAACGTCAGGGCGGTGCGGAACTCGCTCAGCGCCTCGTCCGGACGCTTCAGATCGACGAGCAGTTCGCCGAGCTGCTCACGGGCCGGGACAACCGGACCCGGCGTCACCGGCAGCTTCTCGACGGCATCCTCCTCATCGGCCGCCGCGCGCAGGCTGACAATTGCCGCTTCCGCCTCGCCGACGGACGCAAAACGCCAGGCCCGGGCCTCCTTGAGGAGTGCATCGACTTGTGTGACCCAATACTCGTTCCCCGCGGACTGGGTGTCGCGCAGGCACGCCTCGAGCCTGTCAATTTCGGCATCTGCTGATCGCGGATGTGCAGCCCGGGTCTTGCCGAGCGCACGCGCCCAATAAACCAGTGCGGCGACGTGCGGCGCCGACTGTGGCAGAGGCTCCAGTGAGGCGGCCTCGTCCCACGCACGGCCCTCGACCGCCAGGCGCACCGGCATGGCGGTTGCGGCGTAACCCACCTTGAACTCCGCCGCGTGGATGCCGTTCACCGATCGCAGCTCGGCGACAACCTGCCCCGCTTCCGCATAGCGGCCGCGTTGCAGCAATGCGTAGGTCAGGTAATCCATCGCATGCAGTTCCTCCCCGAAATCGCCCTGCTGGTGCGCCGCGGCGCGCGCCGCCCGATTCGATGCGATGGAGTCGTCCCAGAGTCCAAGGCGCGTAAAGATATGCGACGGCATGTGCAGAGCGTGAGGCGCCGATGGAGCGATCCTGGAATACGCGCGTGCCGCGGCCAGCCCCTGCGGCGCCAATTCTGCGCTGTCGTAGGCGTGAATCAGATAGTGGGCTGCCCCGGGGTGCTCGGGCTGCTGGTGAAAGATCGGCTCGAGAATCCCGGCGGCTTGCTTCTGATTGGCATGGGACTTGTCGGCCGGTGGCGCTGTCGCGATCAGAGCCAGCGCGTAGAAGATCTGCGCCTCGGGATCCGCCGGATTGCCCCAGGCGACGTCCGCCATGGCGCGTCTATAGCGTTGCGCGCGCACGGCGTGTCCGTCCCGTTCGCTGTCGCGATAGTACGTGCTCAACGCCTCGATGAACTGACGCTCGCGCAGCGAGCCCGCTGCGGTTTCCACGGCGCGCCGAACTTGCTCCGCCCCGGCGCGCAGGTCCTCGCCCGACGGCGGCTGCCAGAGCTGGTGAAACAGGGACATCGCAATTCCCCAGCGCGCCATCGCGCAGCCCGGATCCCGGGCGGCGACATCCCGAAACGCCTGTTCGGACGCGGCGTATGCGAACGAATGCAGCAGCGCCAGCGCTCTTTCGAACGCGGGAGCGACCGCCGGCGTGCAGGTCGTGGGGAAGCTCACCGCGCCGAGCTTTTCCGGCGCGGGATGCGCGTGGTGCTCATCGTCGGCGGCGTGCAGCAGGCCCGCAAACGTCATCGCAAGAACGGCGGCCGCGACCGGCTTCACCATGAGCATCTGCCCGTCTTCTTCGAGCAGATACTTTACGCCGTCCCCTGTCTGGACCGGCCGATTGGCACCCAATGCCGCAGCAATTTGGCTTATCGCGGCCGGCACCGCCGAACTAGCATCGATCCGGCTGGCTCGGCTTGCGGCCCGGGACCACGCGCTGGATGCTGCGCAGCGGCTTCAGACTCCAACCGCCGCATGCACCGCGGGGAAATCAGTGGACACTGTTGCCATCAATCTGAGCATCGTCCAGCGGCCGGGCGATGCCCACGCGCTGGGCTTCCTCGATCAGGCGCGCTACCTGCGTTATCACCTCAGCCGCCTCGGTTTCGCCTGCCAGCTGTCGAAGAACCGCCTGTACCGCGATCGCCTGAACATCGTGCTGGGAGCTCACAACGGATTCGAGCGCAAGCTCGCAGATCTTTTCCCGTGCGTGATCCTGAACCTGGAGCAGATCGGGCGCGGAGGCGCCGCGTTGCCGGCGGCCTACCTGGAGTTGCTCGCGTCCGTACCGAGCCTGGACTACGACCCGGCCAACCAGCAGGCCTATGCAACGGCGCTGGCCGGCCCGTGCGTTTCCATCCTGGATGCGCCGTACCTTCGCGCGGGCCGCTGCGGGACCCGCCTCGAGGACCGTCCGCTGGACCTGCTGTTTTTCGGATCGATCAATGACCGCCGTCGTCGCCTGATCGAGCAGATCGAAGCGAGCGGCTGCCGCATCACGATGTTCGATCATCCCCTGTACGGTCCCGAGCGCGACCAGTTCATCGTGCAGGCCAAAGCCGTGCTGAACCTGCACTATTACGAGACGGGCCGGCTCGAGCAGACGCGCATTTCGCATTGCCTGTCGCTCGGCACGCCGGTCATTTCCGAGCGCAAGTTCGACACCGGCATTCCCCCCGAATTCGAATCGACCGTGTTCTGGGCGCCCAGCGACGCGATCGCGCCGTTTGTGGCGCGCACGCTGGCAGCGCCCGATTTCAGCAGCGAGGCGGCGCGCAAGCTCGCACGCTTCCACGGTTCCGATCCGTCCGCATCGATGCGGCAGCTTTCGGCGTTCCTGGTCCGGGTCGCGCAGGATCATGCGACCGCACGGCGCCAGGTCCCGGCGCCAGCGCCGCGCCGGATGAATCTGGGCAGCGGCAAGGACTACCTGCCCGGCTGGATCAACATCGACGTGCTCGATCGAACGCGGCCGGATCTGGTGCTGGACCTGTCGCGCAAGATCAGCCTGCCGGTCACGCTGCGGTCCGCAACGCTGGGCGAGGTCGAGCTGACGGCCGGATCGCTCGAAGTGATCCACGCCAACAACGTGCTCGAACACGTGGCCGACCTTCCGACCTTGATGACGAACGCGCTCGATCTGCTGGCCGACAACGGCATCCTGGCGATCGAGGTGCCGTACGAGCGGGCCGCCACCGCCTGGCAGGACCCGACCCACGTGCGGGCGATGAACGAAAACTCCTGGATCTATTACACGGACTGGTTCTGGTATCTGGGCTGGTTCAGCCATCGCTTCGCGATCGCGCACTTCGAGTACCTCGATGAGCGGCTCGCCCCGTGCGAACGCGAGCGCGGGGCGTTCATGCGCGTGCTGTTGCGCAAAGTCGCTACCACCCTGCACGAGCGGATGACCGCGCGCACGATGCGCGCGGATTTCGGTCCCGGCTTCGAGGACGACGGCTTGCCTCTGAAGCCGGGCCCGGTGCTCACCGCCGAGCTGGCTGGCGCGATCTAGCCCGGCCGGCTGGTCCTGACAGGGATGGGTTCTGGGATGCTGCGCGAGAAGGCGCACTGGGTGTGGCGCGAGACGCTGCGGGTGCACCGGCACGCCCCGGAGACGCGCCTGGCCTCGTCGCTGTCGGCGGTGGAGATTTTCGTGGCGCTGTACTACGGCGGGGTGCTGCGGTTCGATCC
>DATKFG010000047.1:0-14868 GCA_035511515.1 Burkholderiaceae bacterium
TGTCTTCCCGTTCAGCCTATTCCGAGGGCGGCGCGCAGCTCGTCAATGATTCCCGCGGTCAGGGCCGGATCCTGGCGTTTCATGTCGCGTTCGAACTGGCGCAGCAACGCCTGGACGGCCTCGCGCCCGTCGGCGTCCTGCACCGCTTGGCGCGGCGTGCGGCCGCCGAGCGCTGGCAACTGCTCGTCTGGCCAGCTGCGGTAATGGCGGCGCAGCGTCTCGCGCAACGCCGCCTGTACTTCGGGCATGGCCATCAGGCGCTCCTGCTCGGGGTCGGGCGGCAGCGGCGCGCCGGCGAGGGCCCGGGCGTGAGCTTCCTCGACCAACGCATGCGAGGACTGCACCACGGAGGGCAGCACGCGCGCACCGGGCAGGCGCGGGTCGAGCAGCGCCCGGAGCGCCGCAGCGCGCTTGGCCGAATTGACCTCGGCGCTCAGGCGCCCGGCCTCGACCTTGATGCGGCCGAGGACGGTGTTCTCCATCGCCGTGCCGGGGCCGGCGCGCAACCAGGAGATGTCGGCGCGCACGACCCGGCCCGCGGCATCGCGCTCAATGCCGGATTCAAAGTCCTCCTCCTCGACCCCGGCCGCCAGATCGCGCAGCTGAGCGACGGCGGCGGTCGGATCGGGCAGGTCGAACCGCAGCGTGTGGAACTCGAGCGGATCGCCGTCGGTGTTCGCAACCGCCGGAGGCCGCGGGTTAAGCAGCCGATCCATCATCGGCAGGAGCACTGCGCGCAGCTCCACGTCGTTCTCGCGCAGCCCGGCCGCCGACAGTGCCGAGGCCGCCGACATTTTTCGGCGAAACTCGATCAGCTGGATCTTTTCCTGCGGCGGAATCACCACCGGCGCGCACGCTTCCATCAGTGCCACGCCTTCCACCGGTACGATCTTCGCGTACAGCAGGTCGCCGGGCCCGACGCCCTCCGAGCCGGACCGCTCCAACACTTCGGCCTCGCTGCCGGTCAGCACGTCGCGCAGCCTGAAGCCCCGTCCGGGCTCGCACCGCAGCACCTCGTGGAAGCTGAACGGCGCCGCCATGCACGCCTCCATGTACTCGCGCCGCAGCGCGGTCAGGCGCCCGCCCTTGTGCTGCAGGTACGCCCTGGCGGCCGTGGTTTCCCAGGCGCGTTCCGGCACCTCGGTGTCGGGAGGATCGGGCAACCAGTCGTAGACGTACCACGACAGGAACAGCGGCGCGTACGGCGAGGTCTCGTCGAATTCCTGATCCTGCGGGTCGTCGGTTTCGGGCCACAGGTTGAATTCGTCCCAGGCTTCCTCCGCCCCGGCGCGGCCGAAGTGGCGGACCGACTCGGTCAGCAGTTCCGGCAGGAGCCCGTCCAGATCGCGCCGCAGCCGGCGCCACAGCAGTTCGTCCGGCGAAGGCGCGGCGTCCTTCGCCAGGCAGCATTGCTTGTACTTGCGCCCGCTGCCGCAGGGGCAGGGGTCGTTGCGTCCGGGCTTCATCGTGGCGCGTCTTACTGGCGAGGATGGCGGCCATCATGCCGCAGAACGGCGCCGTGCCGCGAGCGGGCAAATTTTAGGGCTGTTGCCAAGTCGTCAGGATGAAACGCACCTGGTCCTCGACCTGGCGACGGGCCTCGCGTCGGTCCAGGCCCGAGGCGAGCAGTTCATCGTAGGAAGTCTCGATGTGGCGCACGTGCGCCAGTACGGCAAGACGCACCGCGTCCTCGTCGTAGGTCTTGGCAGCCGCAGACCGGCCCACGCGCCCGGTGTACTTCAGACACGCGTGCTCGGCAATGGCGCGCTCCCTGCCCGAAGGGCAGCCAGGAAACAGTTCCCGCACCCGCTGCGCGAACTTTGCGACGTACGCCTGATCCAGTTCGGAGCGCCGCAGGGCCTCACGCTCAGCCCGGCGCTCGCGTGCATCGGCATCGGCCAGGCATTCGGATTCGGCCGTCGCGAGTCCTGCTTCGTCAACCAGCAGACCTTGTCGCTCGTATCGCTTGCGTGCGTGGCTCCACTTCAATACGACCGCAGACAGCGTAGAGTGCTTGCGCGCCCGGCGCGTCAGTGCGACGTCGCCCGCCGGCAGGAAGACGAGCTGATCGAGGTCAGCGCAGGACAGGCACAGGGCACCGCGTTCACCGAGGAGGCAGATCCAGGCGCTGCGACCAAGGGCTTGGCCGCACTCGTCGCAGGTGGATTCACGACTTGAAATGAATACCTTCAGATCTGATTCTGTGCTCATCGTAGGCTGAATTCTCACTCGGCCAGCGTTCGCGAAGGAAAATCGTCATGAGTCGAATCTCTGCTCAAGCCATGGCTCGCGCGGTCTGTGCGGTGCAGGCGATGGTCGTCTGCTTTCAGGCGATGAAGGAGTCCGGCCTCACCTGGGTCACTGTCACCGAGGACGAGCAGGAACGCAGATGCGGCGCTATGCGGCGATTGTCGAGTCGAGCTCTGGTCGGGACGAGCTGTTGCAACCTCCGCCAGGTGTTCGGCTTCGGCGCCTGGGTGAAAGAAGTATTTCACCGCAGGATCGAACGCGCCTTCTTCTCTACTTCCTCGGATGGGATCAATTGCACGGCGCCAGAGTCGACTTGCTCTGCGCGCCGCTGGGCCTCAGCGAACCAGACCCGCTCGAGATCGGACACTGACAACTCGTCGAGACTCGAGAGCAGCAGCTCGGCCAAGCGCGCCCGCTCCTCTGGCGGCAACCGAAGCACTTCTTTTTCGAGCGAGTCGATCGTCATAGATTCACGATACCACGGCCCCGCCGTGCGTCGAAAGTCAAAGCCCCGCGTTCGGCGAAGGCGCGAAAGCTGCTCTGTACAGCCTCTGAGGGTGACGGTCAATCTGGCTTCGCATTGGTGAGAAGGAGGTATTCGCGCAGCTCGCTGATCTCGTCCTCGACGCTGCGTGCAGCGTCCATCGTTACCCCGGCTTTGTCGTACCAGTACCCGGCGTTGGCCAGGTCGCCTTCGACGCGGTGGACGAGCCCGTGAACCCTCCAGGCGATCGGGTCGTCCAGATCTTGCACCAGTGCGTGAGCGGCGGGCCAGTCGTTAGCCACAAGGCGCTGGATCGCGTCCGCAAGTTGCTGGGCGTGCGGGGTTTTCACGGGTCCCGTCATTTCAAGCGAGCTACTTGAGCTTCCTAGGCCGGCCACCCAACTTGCCATTCCGGCGTGAGGCAGCGGCCTTCGCCTTCGTCGAAGCCTTGCCGCCGACCTTCCCCATCTGTGCCGCCATCCAGCGCCTCGATCCGAGAAATCCTTCCAGTAGCGCTGGCAGGTAGATATCGGCGTCCAGCAAAGGGAAGTGAATTCCGAGGCCGGACGGGCTGATCTCGATTTTGCTGAGTTCCGCTGGCTTGGCGTGCTCGAGACCCTGTGCGTCGTTGGCTCGGAACGCGACCTCCAAGCCGCTGGACAGATCGACGACGATACGACCGAATCGGCGATCGTAGCGGACGGCGGTTGCAACTGGCGTCCTTCGCAGGCGAGCGGCTGCGCGCGGGTTTGCGGCCTGAAATTCCTCGTCACGGATCGCCACGAATGTTTCTCCACGTGTCGCACGGGCGGCAATGTCCGCGCCCACACCGGCTGATGGCGGGTATTGTACAAAACCCAAGCGGTTAGATTAATGCTCTCTGGATTTGCAGGACGCTGACCGGCGACCGCTCTCACGCGACCTTGTCGAGCCAGACAGCTGCAACCTTTCGCAGCTCGGGATCGACGTCGTAGCGCGGATCGCGAGCGTCAAAAAGCACCTTGTTCTTCTTCTGCACGCGGGCAAGCGAGAATGCATCGGCCGGCGTCCGACTGTTGTCGAACATCGCCGTTATGTCGGCGATCGGGGCCGCGTGCCGAATCGCCGCCTGCGTCCGAGGAAATCGGGTAATGAGTTTGCTCTGAGGCACATCGTGTCCGCCCATTTCGCGGCGTGTGCGCACGCGGAGAATCGAGATCTCCTCGGAAGCCAATCCTACGAAGATAAGAAAGACACGGTAGCCAGCCGTCTGATCCGGCGAATGTCGTCCACCTTCGATGCATGCCCTCCCCCGGGGAGTACTTTCCAGTACGAGAACACCGTCTCGTAGGCGAAGGACTGGCGGTCGCCGACGGCAAGGGTTCTGAAGTTGTCGACGGCAGCCTGCGATAGATGCTGCCAAGCCGCGTTTTCATCTCGGAAGCGCTGCGCCCACTCTGGTAGTCGTTTCGTGGGCCCCTCAGGTTCCGGAAGCATCGACATCGTCAATCGGTCCGCATTGATCAGCGGCAGCTGCACTGCCGGACCGAGCATCTGGTGCCACAAGGTCGATTTGCCGGACCCGTTGTGTCCGGCGAGCACGAAGACGGCGGGTCGCGTCTTGGCCGGTAACGCATTGGTGAGAAGCCCGACCGCGTCAGGCGGACGCGCTTTCAAGCGGCTCTGGACGGACGAAACCTGTCGCGAACCAGGCGGCCGATCGTTCGCGTACCGTCGGCTGCTTCTCGGATGATCTTGGACGGATCGTCGGGGTATACCGAGTATGCGAATACCTTGCCGTTGCCACCGCTTCCGAAGATGACCTGCCGGTCGAAGCCTGGCTTCGCAAACGCCCTGGCGGCCTTATTCAAGAGTTCCGTGGCGCCCGCTCCGCGAGCGGCGGCGCGCGATTTCCTGGCGGCACCAACGCGAACCAGCACGAGGCCACTTGAAAGCGTGGCGACCGAGGTCCCGCGGACCTGGCCCGCCTTGGATCCTCGTGATCTGCGCTTAGTCGTTGCCATAGGCCGGATGATACTGGCGACCGTAAGCAACCGCATCGGCTGTGTTCCCGGCGCTCCTGCCGGCGGCAGAGCAGCGGCCTGCTTCCTGAGGGAAAGTAGGCCTGAGGCACCGGTCAAACACGCCTTGTACTGACATGCGTGCCCGTTTCAGATTGGATCGCTCGCCAATTTGGATCGCCTGACGGGCGTGGTGATGCGGGATTTAGTCACGTACTGCCTCACCAACTCTTCGAACCACCCCGGCGCTTCCGGAGCTCGCGGTTCTGCGGCGTCAGAAAGCGCGGCAACAGATACTCATTCGTTCGAGAGCGGAAACCGTCCTTCTGGGCGAAACCCTGATTCAGAGCAGCACGAGCTACGTTCAACTCAATCAGACTCATCTCGGCGGCGGCGCGCTGTCCGGCGTGCAGTGATCCGGCAACACCCCGTTGGATCTGCCGACCGCGATCGACCGGATCCGATTTTCAACATGGTTGTCGTCGGGCGGCAATGTGCCGTCGTCCAGGTAGCGCGTCAGGCTGTGGTCCAACGCCTTGCTAGAGCCGGTACAACGCCGTCACCCCGATCGTCCGCGGCCGCAGCGAGTACGCCCGGATCAGCGCCGACGGCGGGTTCGGGTTGAAGGGGTCGACCCCGCTGTGCGGGTCGTTGGACGGGGCGTACTGCGGGTGCGCATCGAACAGGTTGTCGACGAAGGCCGAGACGCTCCAGTGCTTGATCGTCGTGCCGCCGCGCAGCGAGACGAAGTTCAGCGGGCCGGGCGTGTAGGCCAGCGGATCGAAGACTCCGGTCGCATTCGGGTCCTCGTTCGGCGCCGGCGCCGGGTTGCGCGACTCGAACTCGTAGTCCAGCCGTACGAAGGACTTGTGGTTCAGGGCCGTGAAGTTGTACTGCGCCCCCAGCGCGATGGTCCAGGGCGCCGGAGGGCTCAGCGCCGCGCCCTCGATCGCATCTCCCGCAACGGCGGTCAGGCCCCCGGGATTGCCGGCGTCCGTGGTGTATTTCGCGTTGGTGTAGCCCGCGGCCAGGTCGAAGGCCCACGTCGCGTTGGGCGCGTACTCGAACTGGATGTCGCCTCCCTTGGTCCTGGCATCGCCGGAATTGGCGGTGTACTGGAAGCCGCAGGTCGGCAGGTAGATGATCTGCTGGATGTTGTGCCACTGGATGTAGTACAGGCTCGAGGCGATCCGCAGGTGCTCGCCCAGCTTGTTCTTGGCGCCGATCTCGTAGCTGTCGACGGTGTCGGAGTCGTACGAGTTGGGCGCCGCCGTCAGCCCCAGGTTGGCCAGGTCCGTGGCGCAGGCCGAGGCCGGAAGCGGGGGGTTGGCCCCGCCGATCCGGAAGCCCTTGGCGTAGGTGGTGTAGAGCATGTTGTTCGGGTCGGCCTGCCAGGCGAGCGAGAACTTGGGCGTGACCGGCTTCTGGTGCTGCTCGCCCGTGCCGCCGCTGGGGCCGAAATTCTGCGGGCCGTCGGCGGCGTTGCGGAAGTCCAGGTCGGTCTTGGACAGCCGCACGCCCGCGGTCGCCTTCAGCCTGGACGTCACCGCGTACGTCAGCTCCCCGAACAGCGCGAGCTGCCGGTCGCGGCTGTCGTTGCGACTGTAGAACGAGTCCCCGTTGGCCAGGACGTCCTCGCCGAAGAGGGCCGTGGCGTCCATGCCGGGGCCGAACAGCACCGGCAGCAGCGTGTCGAGCATCGGGTCGTGGATCTCCTCGATGCTGGTCTGCCGGTTCACCGAATAGAAAAGGCCGGCGGTCCAGACGAACCGGGCGTTCGGGTCGTCCGACTGCAGGCGAAGCTCCTGCGTGAAGGATTGAAGCGCATTGGTCACGGTGGCCGGGGCGCGGTAGCTCTGCACGCCGGCCGGCAGGTGCAGCCCGTTGCCGTCGATCAGCGGGTAGAAGTTCGGATTGACGAAGGGGAAGAACATCCCCGTGTTGGACGGATTGTTGAACTGCTGGAAGTAGCTCAGGTTGTAGTTCGTGCCGCTGTAGCCGCTCTGGTCCTTGCGCGAGAAGTAGGACGTATTCGAGAACAGCGACATCGAGCCCAGGTCGATTTCGGCCTTCAGGGCCGGCAGGAAGTAGTGGTCTGGCTCGGGCAGGCGCTCGGGGTCGCCAAGGCGGTAGGAGTCCGAATTCGGGTTCGACAGCACCGGCCAGTAGGCGGTGACGTCGTTGGTCTGCCGGTCCTGGTACAGGAAGGAGGGCGTCAGCGTGATGTTGTCCCGCACCGCCCACTTGACCGCCAGCCGCGCCACCACGTCCTTCGAATAGTTGGCGTTCTCCTCGTCCGTCTGCCCCGTGAACGGGTTGGCGCGGTCGATCCAGCCGCCGTCGCGGCGGTACCAGAAGCTGGCGCGGAAGCCCAGCTGGTCTTCGACGATGGGCGCGCCGTAGGCGACCCCCGCCTCGTAGCTGGGCGCCCCGGCCTGCGTGAACGAGAGCTCGCTGCGTGCGTACACGCTGGGCTGGTGCATGTTGGGCTGCGTCATGATGTAGCGCACCGCGCCGCCCTCGGTGCCGGCGCCGAACAGGGTTCCCTGCGGGCCGCGCAGCACCTCGACCCGGTCCAGGTCGAAGGTCTTGGGAAGGGCGTCGTCCGAATAGAACGACAGCGCGCGCATCTGGATCGGCGTGTCGTCGATGTAGATTCCGGTCGTGCCGGCGCCGGCGTTGGACGAGATGCCGCGGATCGAGATGTTGTTGGTGCCGTTGTTGTCTAGCGTGACGCCCGGCGTATAGCGCACCAGGTCGCTGAAGTCCTTCACGCCCCGCGCGTCCATCGATTCCTGGGAGAAGGCGCTGACGCTGATGGGCACCTTGCTGATCGCCTCTTCCCGCCGCGTGGCCGTGATGACGATTTCCTGCAGCCCCGGGCCGGCCTCGGGCTCCGGCGCCGCTGCGGCGGGAGTGGTCGCATCGGCGGCGGCCTGCGCCAGCGCCACGCTCGCCGGCATCGCGCCGGCGGCCAGCGCGACCATCAGGCGCACCCCCCGCGCTGCACAGTCCCAGGAAGCCCCCATCGCTCTCCTCCCTGTCGGCGCGACCCGTCGCGGCGAGCCACGCTATTGAATGAACGTATGATAACGAGTGTCCTCGTTTTTCCGGGTTCCCGCAAGCCCCCGCCGGCATTTGCGCGACGGGCGGATGGCGCTGCCGGGGCGTACATCGGGTCATTCGCCGGCATTGATTGAACGCCCGTTTACTTGTATGTTTGGCTCCCGGGACCCCTTGGAAGCGGACAGCGCGTGAACGCCCGAACCGCCGCCGGCCTGGCCTGCGCCGGCGTGCTCGCATGGGCGCCGGTCCCGGCGGCCGCCGCCGGCGACCTGAACATCCTGATCTGGTCCGACTACCTGCCCAGCGCCGCGACGGTGTCGGAGTTCACCCGGTCCGAGTCGATCCACCTGACGTACGCGACGCTGGACACCGACGACACGCTGCAGGCCAAGCTGCTGAGCGGGCACTCGGGCTACGACGTGGTCTACCCGTCCTCAACCTATTTCGCCGAGCAGGTCAAGGCCGGCGTCTACCAGGAGCTGGACTGGTCCCGGATCCCCAATCGACCGAACCTGGACCCGGTCCTGATGAAGAAGATCGCCACCCAGGACCCGGGCAACCGCTTCGGCGTTCCCTATGTCTGGGGAACCGACGGGATGGTGGTCAACACCACTGCTGCGCGCGAGCTGCTCGGCAGGGACGCCCCGCTGGACAGCTGGGACCTGATGTTCAAGCCCGAGGTGGTCGGCAAGCTGCACCGCTGCGGCGTGTCGATGATCGATTCGGCCAGCGACGTGTTCCCCATCGTGCTGGCCTACATGGGGCGCGACCCGAACAGCCGCAAGGCCTCGGACTACCGCGACGCCTACGCCTTGCTGCGCGCCATCCGGCCGTACATCGACCAGTTCAGCTCCACTTACCTGAACGACATGGCGGGCGGCGACATGTGCATCGCGCTGGGCTGGTCGGGCGATGCCGGCACGATCCGCCGTCGCGCGAAGCAGGCGCACCAGGCGTTCGAGATCGTGTACGTCGCGCCCAAAGGCCAGACGGGGCTGTGGTTTACGATGATGGGGATCCCCAAGGATTCCGCCAACAAGGAGAACGCGCACAAGTGGCTCAACCGCATGATCGACGTGAAAGTGGCCGCCGACATCACCAACGCCATCACCTATCCCACGGCCGTGCCGGCTGCCCGCAAGCTGGTCAAGCCGGAGCTGGCGTCGGATACGACGATATTCCCGCCGTCCGACGCGATGGCGGACTTCTTCCTGTTCGCGCCGATCGATCCCGACATCCTGCACCTGATCACGCGCTTGTGGCTGGAGTTCAAGGCGGGCCGCTAGCGGCCGGCGCCGGGCGGACCTCGCGTCGATGAGATCCAGGCGCACCGAGACGCAACCGGACAGGCCTGCGCGCGAGCGCCACACGCGCGAGTCGCCCGAGGTCCGGCGCAAGTCGATCATCCAGGCGGCCATGCGCTCGATCGCCAAGTACGGCTATGCTGGCACGACGATCGGACGCATATGCGCCGAGGCCCAGGTGTCGCGCGGCCTGATCAACCATCACTTCGGCACCAAGGAGGAGTTGATCCGCCAGTCGTACAAGGAGTTGTGCGACGAATGGACCTTCCAGACGCGCGACCTGCTGCTGGAGACGAACCGCGATCCGGAGGAGAAGCTGCGGGCGATGGTCCGCGTCAGTTTCGGGCCCACGGTGTTCAAGCAGGATCATCTTGGCATCTGGATCGGCTTCTGGAGCGTGATCGGCAAGTCGCCGAGCCTGAAGAAGCTCAACCGGGAGCTCTACAAGCAGGACCGCGGCACCTACCAGAAGGCGTTCGATGAGATCGCCGCCCGGCGCGGCAAGCGCATCGATTCGCGCCGAGCCGCCATCGCCCTGTGCGCGCTGATGGACGGGCTGTGGCTGCAGTGGTGCCTGGACCCGAAGGGCTTCTCGCCCAAGGACGCCGAATCGGCCTGCATGGAGCTGGTGACGCGCACCTTCGAGTAGGCCGCCCGGCCTGTGGCGGGCTCAAGGCCCGCGCGGGGGCGCGGCGCCGCACAGCCTGACCAGCGCATCGACCGCGACGGCATCGCGCGCGGACACGATCAGCGGATTGACGTCCAGCTCCACCAGCCGGTCGGCGTTGGCCTCGGCGAAGGCAGCCACCGCGGCGATGGCGTCGACGGCGCGCCCGAGATCCGCCGGGGGCCTGCCCCGGTGGCCATCCAGCAGCGCGAAGCAGCGCAGGCCGCGCAGAGCGCGCTCGATGTCAGCGCGCGAGGCGGGCAGCAGCAGCGTGGCGGCATCGGACAGCACTTCGACCCAGATGCCCCCCGCGCCGATCGTCAGCGCCAGCCCGAATTGAGCGTTGCGCGTGACGCCGACGATCAACTCGGCCAGGCCGTCGGTCACCATCTTCTCGAGCAGGAAGCGGTCGAACCGCCGGCCCAGGTCCGACACCGCCGCCCGCACCTGCGGCGCGGCGGCCAGGTTCAAGCGCACGGCCCCCAGCTCGGTCTTGTGGGCCAGCGCCTCGGACACCGCCTTGACGACGACCGGGTAGCCGATGGCCTCGGCCATCTCGACTGCCTCGGCGCCGTCGCGCACCAGCCCGCCGGACGGAACGCGCAGCCCGAAGCGCGCCAGCGCCGTCTTGGCGGCCAGCTCGTCCAGCATCGCGACCGGTCCCTGGGCCAGCGCAACCGGCCCGGGCAGCGGCGCCACGGCCTCGGCAGAGCGGCGCGCGGCGCCGATCCGCGCCGCTGCGGCGATGGCCGCGGCGCACTCGCGCAGGCCCTGCATCGGCGCGATGCCGGCCGCCAGCAGACGCTCGGCCACGTGCGCGGGCATCAGCTCCGGCATCGAGCTCACCATCACCGCCGGCACACGTTGCCCCTGGCAGGCGGCCTCGAACGCGTCGAGCACGTCCTGCCAGCCGTCGACGCTCTCGGTCGGGCCGTGGTGGGGGAAGTCCAGCACGATCGCGCACAGGTCGACATGGGCGCCCATCATCGCGGAGAAGCACGCTCGCAGGGCCGGCCGGTTGCCCCAGATGTAGGTCTGGTAGTCCAGCGGATTGTTGATCGGCACTCGCGGCCCGAGCGTTGCGCTCAACGACTCGACCACCGCCGCATCGAGCCGCGGGAACTCGAGCCCGCGCTCCTGTCCGATGTCGGCCATCATGGAGGCGTCGCCGCCCGAGCAGCTCAGCGACCCGACCCGGCGCCCGGGCAGGGCGCCGCAGGCGTGCAGCAGCTTGAGCGTCTCGAGCAGCTCGGCCAGGTCGCCCGCGCGCGCGATTCCGAGCCGATCGAACAGGGCCTGGTAGAGCTCCTCGGGACCGGACAGCGAGCGCGTGTGGCTGGCCGTGAGCTCGGCGCCGATCTCGGAGACGCCGGACTTCAGCACCACCACGCCCACGCCCCGGGCCAGTGCGGCCCGGGCCACCCGGGAGAACGCGGCCACGTCGGTCAGGCCCTCCAGGTGCAGCCCGATGGCGGTCACGCGCTCGTCGCACAGCAGCGCGGCCATGCAGTCGTGCACGTCCGACACCGCCTTGTTGCCGATCGCCAGCAGGTACGCGAGCGGCAGGTGATGGCGCTGCATGCTCAGGTTCAGCGCGATGTTGCCACTCTGGGTCAGGATCGCGACGCCGCGGTCGACCCGGCGCCCGCCCTGGCGGTCCGGCCACAGCGCGCATCCATCCAGGTAGTTGACCGCTCCGTAGCAGTTGGGCCCGAGCAGCGCCATGTCGCCGGCGGCCTGCACCAGCGCTTGCTGCAGCCCGACGCCTTCGCCACCCACCTCGGCGAAACCCGACGCGTAGCAGACGGCGCCGGCCGCACCGCGGCGGGACAAGGCCGCCACCAGCTTCACGGTCTCCTCGCGCCGCACGGCGACGTAGGTGGCATCGGGCGCGGCCGGCAGCGCATCGACGTCCGGGAAGCTCGGCACGCCCTCGATGCTGGCCCGGTGCGGGTTGATCGCCCACAGCTGCCCGCCGAAGCCGACCGCCCGGCACTGCCGGATCACCTCGGCCGCAACCTCGCCGCCGGCCACCGCGACGGTGGCCGGATTGAGCAGGCGCTGCAGGCGCGCTAGGCGCCCGCCGGGGACGGCAGCCGCGCTCACGTGGCCGCGATCCCCATCTGGCGCTCGACGTCGTGCGCGGTGCGCAAAATGGCCTCGCGCAGGATGTCGAACATCCGGTCGATCTGCTCGTGCGTGATGATCAGCGGCGGCGAGAACACGCACTGGTTCACCAGCGGCCGCACCATCAGGCCCAGCTGGTGGCAGTGCCGGTCGATGCGCGCGCCCAGGTCGTTGTCCACGGCCAGCACCTGCTCCTCGTCGGCATCGGCCCCGGGCGCGTGCGCCACCGTGCACTCGACGCATCCGACCAGGCCCATGCCGCGCGTATCGAACACCAGCGGGATGTCGCGCAGCTCGTGCAGCCGGCGCTGGAAGTGCGGGGAGACGTCCCGCACGTGCTGCAAAATGCCCTCGCGCTCGATGATCTCGATGTTGCGCAGCGCGGCGGCGCAGCTGACCGGGTGGCCCGAGTACGAGAACCCGTGGCCGAAGCTCGCGCCGCGCGCCTTCGCCCCCGACACCTCGGAGAACAGGCGGTCCGAAATCAGGCAGGCGCCCAGCGGAAGGTAGCCTGAAGTGAGCCCCTTGGCGCAGATCGCGATGTCCGGCTCGACCCCGAACACGTCTTTCGACGAGAACCAGTGCCCGAGGCGCCCGAACGCGGTAACGACCTCGTCCGCGATGAAGATCACGTCGTGGCGCCTGCACACCTCCCAGCAGCGCCGCAGGTACCCGTCGGGCGGAACGATCACTCCGCCCGAGGCCTGGATCGGCTCCGCGATGAAGGCGCCCACCCGCTCCGAGCCGATCTCCAGGATCTTGCGCTCCAGGTCCTCGACCTTCTGGTCGCAGAAAGCCTCGATGCTCGTGCCGGCCGGCCGGCGCGCCGGGTTCACGTGCGGCAGCAGGTGCACGTAGGGCGAGGCCACGTCGAACCAGTTCTTCTCGCGGTCCTTGCCCGTGATCATCGCGCACAGGTAGGTGCTGCCGTGGTAGGCGTGTGCGCGCGAGATGACGTGCTTCTTGGCGCGCCGCTCGCGGATGTTGTTGTAGAAGTGCACGAAGCGCAGCGCGGTATCCACCGCGGTGGAGCCGCCGGTCGTGAAGAACACGTGCTTCAGGTCGCCCGGCGCCATCTGCGCCAGCCGCGCGGCCAGCCGCGCCGGGGGAGCGCTGGTCAGCGAGAACGGGTTCATGTACGGCATCCGCACCACCTGCTCGGCGATGGCCTGGGCCATCTCCGGCCGGTTGTAGCCGATCTGCACGCACCACATGCCGCCAGGGCCGTCGATCAGCCGGGTACCGTTCTCGTCGTAGATGTAGATGCCGTCAGCGCCGCTGACGATGGTGCGGTCGGCGCGCCCGCTCTCGCCCATGGTCTCCCACGGGTGGAACCAGGCGGTGTTGTCGTCGTGACGGATGCGGTCGATGTCGTGAGGTGGAATCATCGTGAGCTCCTCGAGGAATACATCTCGCGGTCCAGGCGGCGCTGGCGCTTCAGCATGAGGTGATTGCCGGCCACCACGCCGACCGTGACCAGCGCGATGAAGAGGGTGCCGAGCGCGTTGATCTCGGGGTTCAGCCCCAGGCGCGCCCGCGAGAACACGACGATGGGCAGCAGCGTGGAGTCGGGCCCGGACAGGAACGCCGTCATCAGCACGTCGTCGATCGAGATGGTGAAGGACAGCAGCCACCCGGCCACCAGCGCTTGCGAGATCAGCGGCAGCGTGATGTCGAAGAACACGCGCAGCGGCGTGGCGCCCAGCACCGCGGCGGCCTCGTGCAGCGAGGGGTCCAGGCCGGCCAGCCGCGACCGCACCGTGATGGCCACGTACGACACGCACAGCATCGTGTGGCCGATCCAGATCGTGAACATGCCGCGCTCGGGCCAGCCGGTGGCTTCCTGCAGCGCCACGAACAGCAGCAGCAGCGAGATGCCCTGGATCACCTCGGGGATCACCAGCGGCGCGTTGATCATCGCCGTGTACAGCGTCAGGCCGCGGAAGCGCTTGAAGCGGTCCAGCACGAACCCGGCCCAGGTGCCCACCAGCACCGCGGCGCAGGCGGTGGCGACGCCGATCTCCAGGCTGGCCCAGGCGGCCGACAGCACCTCGCCGTCGGCCGCCAGCTCTCCGTACCAGCGCGTGGAGAACCCGGTCCAGAGGCTGACCAGCGGCGACTCGTTGAACGAGTAGACGATGACGCTCGCGGTCGGTACGTACAGGAACAGGAACACCAGCGCCAGGTAGGCGTTTCCCAGGCGCTTGCCGGCGCTTTTCATGCGGCCCCCATCTCGCGCCGCTGGATGCGCTGGAACCAGGCGATCGGCAGCAGCAGCAGGAGCACCATCGTGCAGGTGGCCGCGGCCGCCGACGGCCAGTCGGTGCTGACGAAGAAGTCGTCCCACATCACGCGGCCGATCATCAGCGAGTTGGACCCGCCGAGGATCTCCGGGATCACGTACTCGCCCACCGCCGGGATGAACACCAGCAGCGAGGCCGCCACGATGCCGCGCCGGGACATCGGCAGCGTGATCGAGAAGAACGCCTCCCAGGGCCGGGCGCCCAGGTCGGCGGCCGCCTCCAGCAGCGTCAGGTCCAGCCTCACCAGGTGCGCGTACAGCGGCAGCATCAGGTACGGCAGGTAGTTGTAGACCATGCCGATCAGCAGCCCCCAGTTGCTGTGGTACAGCTTCAGCGGCTGCGTGATGATGTGGGTTCCGAGCAGCAGCGCGTTGATCAGCCCCTGGTTCTTCAGCAGGCCGATCCACGCGTACACGCGGATCAGGTAGCTGGTCCAGAACGGCAGCATCACGCCCATCAGCAGCAGGTTGCGGCGCGACGGGTCGGCGCGCGCGATCAGGTAGCAGGCCGGATACCCGATCAACAGGCACAGCACCGTGGTCACCGCCGCGACCTCGATCGAGTACAGGTATGCGCCCACGTACAGCGGGTCGGTGAACACCGTGAGGTAATGGTCCAGGTTCAGCGACAGGTGCACCACGCCGTCGCGCAGCTCGGCGATCGGCGT
>DATKFG010000048.1:0-34250 GCA_035511515.1 Burkholderiaceae bacterium
TCCAGCCAGACCCGATCGATCGCTGGATCCGGGCGATCGAGGCTCTGCAGCACACCGTCGACCAGTTCCAGCCGTTCGGCTGGATCCAACTTACACGCTTGCTCCAGCAGTTCGCGTGTTCCCACAATAACGCTCCCGAAACAGGCAAGGATACATCGACTTTCTCGACTGGAAATACTCTACGCGCCGCACCAGGATCCGCGGGAGAGGGAGAACGCCTTCCGCCGCAGAGATCCTAGATGTTCAGCGCGCGGCCGTCCACGGCCAGCGCCGCCTCGCGCGTGACTTCGGACAGCGTCGGGTGGGCATGGACGATGCGCGCGATGTCCTCCGAGGAGGCCTGGAACGAGATCGCCACCACGGCCTCAGAGATCAACTCGGACGCCAACGGCCCGACGATGTGTACGCCCAGGACACGGTCGGTGTGCGCGTCCGCCAGGAATTTGGTCAGGCCCGCGGTGTCGCCCATCGCGCGGGCACGGCCGTTGGCCATGAACGGGAAGGTGCCGGCGCGGTACGCCTGGCCCGAGGCTTTCAACTGCTGCTCGGTCTTGCCGACCCAGGCGATCTCGGGAGCCGTGTAGATGACCCACGGAATCGTATCCAGGTCGACGTGGCCGTGCTGACCCGCGATCGTTTCGGCGACGGCCACCGCCTCCTCCTCGGCCTTGTGCGCGAGCATCGGGCCGCGCACCACGTCGCCGATGGCCCAGACGCCCGGGACGGCGGTGCGACAGCCGGCGTCGACCTCGATAAAACCGTGCTGGTCCAGCTTCAAACCGACGGCCGCCCCGTTCAAGCCTTCCGTATTGGGCAGGCGCCCGATCGACACGATCAGCTTGTCGCACTCCAGCGTCTGCGCCGCCTTGTTCGAATCCAGGTAGCGCACCCTGAGCGCGTCGCTCCCGGCCTCGACGCCCTGGATGTTGATGCCGAGCTGGATCTTCAATCCCTGGCGTGTGAGCTGCTTGAACGCCTCGCGTGCGATTTGCTCGTCGGCCGCCGGAAGGAACGCAGGCAACACCTCCAGCATCGTCACCTCGGAGCCCAGGCGCCGCCACACGGAGCCCAGCTCCAGGCCGACCACGCCGGCGCCGATCACGCCCAGCCGGCGCGGAACCTGCGCGATCGACAGCGCGCCGTCGTTGGACAGCACGCGCTTCTCGTCGAAGGCCACGCCCGGCAGCGCGCGCGCCACCGACCCGGTCGCGATAACCACCTGCGGGGCCGACAGCAACGCGTCGGTGCCCGTGGCTGCGGTGACCGCAATTCGATACCCGTCGGCGCCGCGACCTTCGAACCGGGCCTGTCCGTGGAAGAACGTGATCTTGTTCTTCTTGAACAGGTACACGATGCCCTCGTTGTTCTGCCGCACCACCGTTGCCTTGCGCGCCAGCATTTTCGCCACGTCGATCGCGATCGATTCGATCCGGATGCCGTGGTCGGCGAAATGGTGCTTGGCGTTCTCGAAGTGCTCCGAGGAATGCAGCAGCGCCTTGGAAGGAATGCAGCCGATGTTGGTGCAGGTGCCGCCCGGCGCCGGCCCGCCCTTGTCGTTGCGCCAGGCGTCCACGCACGCCACCCGCAGGCCCAGCTGGGCGGCGCGGATCGCGAACGTGTAGCCGCCCGGCCCCGCGCCGATCACGATCACGTCGAACGTATTGTCGGCAGCCATCGGTCGGGCCGCTCACACTTCCAGCAGCAGGCGGGCCGGATCCTCCAGCGCTTCCTTGATCGCAACCAGCGACAGCACGGCTTCGCGGCCGTCGATGATCCGATGATCGTATGAAAGGGCCAGGTAGTTGATGGGCCGGATCACGATCTGCCCGTCCTCGACGACCGGCCGGTCCCGGGTCGCGTGCACGCCCAGGATGGCCGACTGCGGCGGGTTGATGATCGGCGTGGACAGCATCGATCCGAACACGCCGCCGTTGGATATCGAGAAGGTGCCGCCGGTGAGCTCGTCGATCGCCAGCCGTCCCTGGGTTGCGCGCGTTCCGTAGTCGGCGATCCGGCGCTCGATTTCCGCGAAGCTGAGCTGGTCGGCATCGCGCAGGATCGGCACCACCAGGCCGCGCGGCGATCCGACCGCGATGCCGATGTCGAAGTAGCCGTGATAGACGATCTCGGCGCCGTCCACCGACGCATTGAGCATCGGATACTTCTTCAGCGCCGAAACGGCGGCCTTCACGAAGAACGACATGAAGCCGAGCTTGACGTTGTGTTCCTTTTCGAAGCGTTCCTTGTAGCGCGTGCGCAGCTCGATCAGCGGCTGCATGTTCACTTCGTTGAAGGTCGTCAGGATGGCGGCGGTCGACTGCGACTGCACCAGGCGCTCGGCCACCCGCTGGCGCAGCCGCGACATCGGAACGCGCTGCTCGGGGCGCCCGCTCAACAGCGCCGTGTCGATCGGGGCCTTTACGTCGGGCAGCGCGGGCCTGAGCGCGGGGCTCGGTGCCGGCGCAGCAACCGGGACCGCGGGGGCCGTCTGCAGCGCCGTCAGCACGTCGCCCTTGGTGATGCGGCCGTCGCGGCCGGTGCCCGGCACCTGCGAGGCCGACAGGCCCGCGTCGGCCATCCGCTTGGCGGCGGCCGGCATGGCCAACGCCGCGGCCTGCGCCGGAGTGCCGTCCGCACGCGCCCCGGGCGCCGTAGCCGCAGCGGCCGCCACCGCGCTGGCGCCGGCGCCATCGCCGCGCACCGCTGCCGGCCCAGCCGCCGAGGCCTGCTTGGCCTCCGAAGCCTTGGCGGAGGAGGCCGAAGCCTTGGCGGAGGAGGCCGGATCGATGACCGCAATCACGTCGCCCGAAACAACCGTGCTGCCGTCGGGCTTGACGATCTGCGCCAGCGTGCCGGCCGAGGGAGCCGGCACTTCCAGCACCACCTTGTCGGTCTCGACCTCGATCAGCACCTCATCCAGCGCCACGGCCTCGCCGGATTTTTTCTTCCATTGCAGCAAGGTCGCCTCGGCAACCGATTCGGAAAGCTGCGGAACCTTGACTTCGACCGTCGACATTGCGTTTCCCGTTTTTACCTAGCGGTGCAGCACCAGGCCCTTGAGCTTGGCAAAAGCCGCATCGACCAGCGCCTTCTGCTGCTCGATGTGCTTGGCGTAGTAGCCGACCGCCGGCGAAGCGGAGGCCGGTCGCCCGGCGTAACCGAGCTTGTGAGATTCGTTCATCTCCTCGAGCAGGTGACTTTGCACGTAGGACCACGCACCCATGTTCTGCGGCTCGTCCTGGCACCACACGACATCGGTCAGCCCCGGCAGCCGCTTGAATTCGGCCGACAGCGCCTTGTGCGGGAACGGATACAGCTGCTCGATGCGGATCAGCGCGACATCCTCGGCCTTGCGCTCTTCGCGCTCGGCCTTCAGATCGTAGTAGACCCGGCCCGAGCACAGGATGGCGCGCCGGATCTTCTGCGGATCGGTCGAGGCATCGGGAATCACCGTGTGGAATTCGCCGCGCGCCAGGTCGACCAGCTGGGAGGCTGCGTCCTTATGCCGCAACAGCGACTTGGGCGACATGATCACCAGCGGCTTGCGGAACATCCGGATCATCTGGCGCCGCAGCAGGTGGAAGATCTGCGCGGCCGTGGTCGGCTGCACCACCTGCATGTTGTTGTCGGCCGCCAGTTGCAGGAAACGCTCCAGGCGCGCCGACGAGTGTTCGGGCCCCTGCCCTTCGTAGCCGTGCGGCAGCATCAGCGTCAGGCCCGACTGACGTCCCCACTTGACTTCGCCCGACGCGATGAACTGGTCGATCACGACCTGCGCGCCGTTGACGAAGTCGCCGAACTGGGCCTCCCAGATCACCAGCGCGCTGGGCTCCGCGCTCGAAAAGCCGTATTCGAACCCCAGCACGGCTTCCTCGGACAGCACCGAATCGATCACGGTGAACCGGGCCTGCTTCTCCAGCACGTTCTGCAGCGGCACATACGTGCCGGTGTCCCACTTTTCGCGATTCTGGTCGTGCAGCACCGCGTGCCGGTGCGAAAAAGTGCCGCGCCCGGAATCCTGGCCGGTGATGCGCACCGGGTAGCCGCTGGCGACCAGCGAGGCGAATGCCAGGTGCTCGGCCATGCCCCAGTCGATTGGAATCTTGCCTTCGCCCATGCTGCGCCGGTCGGCGACCACTTTCTCCACCAGCGGATGCAGCTTGAAGTTGTCCGGAACCGACGTGATCCGCTGAGCCAGCCGTTTCAGCTCCGTCACCGGAATGGCGGTGTCCGCGTTGTCGGTCCACTTGCGGTTCAAGTACGGCGTCCAGTCGACCGCGTACTGGCTCTTGAAATTGGTCAGCACCGGATCGAGCGTCTGGCGACCCTGGTCCAGCACCTGGCGGTAGGCGCGCGTCATCGCCTCAGGCTCGTCCGCTGCGAGCGTGCCCTGCGTGACCAGCTTATCGGCGTACAGCTTGCGCGTGCCGGGGTGCAAGCCGATCTTCTTGTACATCAGGGGCTGCGTGACGGCCGGGGTGTCCTGCTCGTTGTGCCCCAGTCGCCGGAAGCAGACGATGTCCAGCACCACGTCCATGCCGAACTCCTGCCGGAAGTCCATCGCCATGCCGGTGGCCAGCACGACCGCCTCGGGGTCGTCGCCGTTCACGTGCAGCACCGGGGCCTCGATCATCTTGACCACGTCCGAGCAGTACAGGGACGAGCGCGAGTCGCGCGGGTCCGAGGTGGTGAAGCCGATCTGATTGTTGATCACGATGTGCACGGTTCCGCCCGTGCCGTAGCCGCGCGTCTGGGCGAGCGCCAGCGTTTCCATCACGACGCCCTGGCCGGCGAACGAGGCATCGCCGTGCACCAGCACCGGCAGCACCTTCTCGCCGCGCTGGTCGGCGCGCCGCTCCTGGCGCGCCCGCACGGAGCCTTCGACCACCGGATTGACGATCTCCAGGTGCGACGGGTTGAACGCCAGCGACAGATGAACCGCGCCGCCCGGCGTGGAAACGTCGCTCGAAAAGCCCAGGTGGTACTTGACGTCCCCGGCGGGAAGGTCGATCGCGGCCTTGCCCTCGAACTCGGCGAACAACTCCGGCGGCGTCTTGCCCAGCGTGTTGACCAGCACGTTCAGGCGGCCGCGGTGCGCCATGCCGACCACGATCTCTTCGACACCCGATTCGCCGGCGCGCTGGATCAGCTCGTCCATCGCAGCGATGAAGCTTTCTCCGCCCTCCAGCGAAAAGCGCTTCTGCCCGACGTACTTGGTATGCAGGTAGCGCTCCAGCCCTTCGGCGGCGGTCAGCCGGTTCAGGATGTGGCGCTTCTTCTCGGCGCTGAAGCTCGGGGTCGACCGGATCGATTCGAGCCGCTGCTGCAGCCAGCGCTTCTGGGCCGGATCCGCGATGTACATGAACTCGACGCCGATCGTTCCGCAGTAGGTCTGGCGCAGCGCCTTGACGATGTCCCGCAGGCTCATCTGCTCCTGGCCGAAGTACGTGTTGGACGCCGAAAACTCGGTGTCCATATCGGCTTCGCTCAGGTCGTAGAAGCCCGGTTCCAGCTCGGGAATCTTGGGGCGCTCCTGGCGCTTCAGCGGATCCAGATCGGCCCAGCGGCTGCCCAGGAACCGGTAGGCCGCGATGATCGACTGGACGTGCACCTGCTTGCGCGCCACCGACAGGTCGGTCGGCGCCACCGTCGGGCGCAAGGTCCCGGCCTTGGCGCGCAGTGCAAAGGACTCGACGATGGGCGCGTGCGCCACATCGGGCGTCGACGGATTGCCGTCGGCGGCCGGAACCAGCTGCATCTGGTCGAAGTAGGCGCGCCAGCGCTCCGGAACCGATCCCGGATTGTCGAGGTAACGCTCGTACAGCTCCTCCACGTAAGGCGCATTGCCGCCGAACAGGTAGGAATTGACCTGAAACTGTCGCATCATGGCATCGGCCCTTTCAGACCACCTTGCGTGCGCAATTTTACTTCGCGGGCGTTACGTCGCGCTTGACGTGCCCGCTGTACAGCTGTCGCGGCCGGCCGATCTTGTATTCCGGGTCCGATACCATCTCGTTGAGCTGGGCAATCCAGCCGACCGTGCGCGCCAGCGCGAAAATGGCGGTGAACAGCGACACCGGGATGCCGATCGCTTTTTGCACGATGCCCGAATAGAAGTCGACGTTCGGGTACAGCTTGCGGCTGACGAAGTACTCGTCCTCCAGCGCGATCTTCTCCAGCCCCATCGCCAGCTTGAACAGCGGATCGTCGTGCAGCCCCAGTTCGTTGAGCACCTCGTAGCAGGTCTCCCGCATCAGCTTGGCGCGCGGATCGTAGTTCTTGTAGACCCGGTGCCCGAACCCCATCAGCCGGACATTGGAGTTCTTGTCCTTGACCTTGGCGATGAAATCGCCGATCTTGGCCAATCCGCCCTGGGCCTGAAGCTCGTGGAGCATGGCGAGCGCCGCCTCGTTGGCGCCTCCGTGGGCCGGACCCCACAGGCACGCCACGCCGGCGGCGATCGCCGCGAACGGATTGGTTCCCGACGAGGCGCACAGCCGCACGGTGGAGGTCGATGCGTTCTGCTCGTGATCCGCGTGCAGGATGAAGATGCGGTCCAGGGCCCGCACCAGCACCGGGTTCACGTGGTAATCCTCGCAGGGCGTGGCGAACATCATGTGCATGAAGTTGGCCGCGTACGACAGCTCGTTGCGCGGATACATGTACGGCTGCCCTGCCGCGTACTTGTACGCCATCGCAACCAGCGTGGGCATCTTGGCAATCATCCGGATCGCCGAGATCTCGCGCTGCGCCGGATCGTGCACGTTGATCGAGTCCGGGTAGAACGCCGACATCGCGCCGACCAGCCCGGTCAGCACCGACATCGGATGGGTGTCCCGGCGAAACCCGCGCAGGAAAAACTGCATCTGCTCGTGCACCATCGTGTGGCGCGACACCAGGTTGACGAATTCCTTGCGTTGCTTCGAATTGGGCAGCTCGCCGTACAGGATCAGGTAGCACACTTCCAGGAAGTTGCAGTGCGTGGCCAGCTGTTCGATCGGGTAGCCCCGGTACAGCAGCTCGCCGCGATCGCCGTCGATGTAGGTGATCGACGAATTGCACGCCGCGGTCGACATGAACCCGGGATCGTAGGTGAACTTGGCGGTTTTCGTGTAGAGGGCGCGGATGTCGACCACGTCAGGGCCGATCGAACCCTTGTAGATCGGCAGATCGATGGGCGTCGTGCCGTCGCTGAAGCTCAGCGTTGCCTTGTGTTCGGACGCGTTCAGTGCCATCGTCAGGCTCCAGAGGTGCGGGGTGAGGTGCGAGGACTCAGCGGCTGCAGTCGCACGGCACGCAGTCGCACAAGAACATCACGGACGGCGCTGCTGTCCAGCGCGCCTGCCGGCTCCCTCCGTCCAAGCAGCAGCTCGAACAGTTCGGTCTCCGAAAGATCCAGCAGGCTCGCCAGCGCGTCGACCTGCGCGGGCTTGAGCGCATCGCCCTGCTGATCCAGAAAACGTCCGATCAGCAGATCGTTCTCCAGCAGGCCGCGACGCGCGCGCCAGCGCAGACGCCGCAGGGCCGCGGCCCGCTCCGGCGGCACCGCTCGCTCGCCTGGCATCGGGTGGTTGCGCATCTCAGACCGCCCGCCGCACCATCAGTTCCTTGATCTTGCCGATGGCACGAGTGGGGTTGAGTCCTTTCGGACACACGTCAACGCAATTCATGATCGATTTGCAGCGGAACAGCCGATACGGATCGTCCAGATTGTCGAGCCGATCTTCGGTGGCCGTGTCGCGACTGTCGGCGATGAAACGATAAGCCTGCAGCAGCCCGGCCGGGCCGACGAACTTGTCCGGATTCCACCAGAAGCTCGGGCACGAGGTCGAACAGCAGGCGCACAGGATGCATTCGTACAAGCCGTTCAGCTGCTCGCGCTCGGCCGGCGACTGCAGCCGCTCGCGCTCCGGCGGCGGCGAATCGTTCACCAGGAACGGCTTGATCGAGTGGTACTGATCGAAGAAGTGGCTCATGTCGACGATCAGGTCGCGCACCACGGGCAGCCCGGGAATCGGGCGCAGCACGATGGGCTCCTTGAGCTCGCGCAGATTGGTCACGCAGGCCAGGCCGTTGCGGCCGTTGATGTTGATCGCATCGGAACCGCACACCCCTTCCCGGCACGAGCGGCGGAAAGCCAGGCTGTCGTCGACCTCGGCCTTGATGCGCATCAGCGCGTCCAGCAGCATCCGGTCGGTCGCCTGCAGGCGCACTTCGAACGACTGCATCCGCGGCCGGCCGTCGCGTTCCGGGTCGTAGCGGTAGATGCGGAAGCTCACCGCCCGCGCGGCGGCGCCCGGGGTGGTCGTTTCGGTCGAAGCGGGGCTGCTCATCGGTGGCCTTTTTTTGCCCTGGAGCCTGATGGTTGGAGGCGGTGCCGGTCGGTGCGCGGTTTCAGTAAGTGCGCTTCTTCGGCTCGAAAGTCGGCACGCTCAACGGTTTGAGGTTGACCGGCTTGTAGTCGAGCCGATCGCCGTCCCGATACCAGAGCGAGTGGCGCAACCAGTGCGAATCGTCGCGCTGCGGAAAATCGTCGCGCGCGTGAGCGCCGCGGCTCTCGGTCCTGGCCTCGGCCGAGACGATCGACGCCCTGGCCGTCTCGACCAGGTTGGCGAGCTCGAGCGCCTCCACGCGCGCCGTGTTGAACACCTTGGAGTGGTCGTCGATCGCGACGCGAGAGGCCCGTTCCCCGATCTGCCCGATCATCGCGATGCCCTCGCGCAGCAGCGGTCCGGTTCGGAATACGCCGCAATGGGACTGCATCGTGCGGCGCAGATCGTTGGCGACCGCCTGCACCCGCTCGCCCTTGGCGCGCGAGTCCAGCGCCGCCAACCGCTCGACCGTGGCCTCGCCGGCCGCGGGCGGCAGCGGCTTGTGCATCCGCTCGTCGAGCTTCTGCGACACGATGAAGTTGCCGGCCGATCGACCGAACACGACCAGGTCCAGCAGCGAATTGGTTCCCAGCCGGTTGGCGCCGTGGACCGACACGCAGGCGCATTCGCCGATCGCGAACAGTCCCGGCACGACCGTATTCGGATCGCCCTGATGCGGCGCCACCACCTGTCCGTGCACGTTGGACGGAATGCCGCCCATCTGATAGTGGATCGTCGGCACCACGGGGATCGGCTCGCGCACCGGATCGACGTTGGCGAACTTGATCGCAATCTCGCGGATCGACGGCAGGCGCTTGGTGATCGTCTCCACGCCCAGGTGGTCCAGCTTCAGCAGCACGTAATCGCGCTCCGGACCGCAGCCGCGCCCTTCCTTGATCTCCTGGTCCATCGAGCGCGAGACGAAGTCGCGCGGGGCCAGGTCCTTGAGCGTCGGCGCGTAGCGCTCCATGAAACGCTCGCCGCGGCAGTTCAGCAAAATGCCGCCCTCGCCGCGCACGCCCTCGGTGATCAGCACGCCCGAGCCCGCCACGCCGGTCGGATGAAACTGCCAGAACTCCATGTCCTCCAGCGGCAGCCCCGCCCGCGCCGCCATGCCGAGCCCGTCTCCGGTGCAGATGTAGGCGTTGGTCGAGGCCGCGAACACGCGCCCGGCCCCGCCCGTGGCCAGCACGGTGACCTTGGCCTCCAGCAGCATCGGGGTGCCGGTCTCGATTTCCAGCGCCGTGACGCCGACGCACTCGCCCTCGGCGTCGATCACCAGGTCGAGCGCCATCCATTCGACCAGGAACTGGGTGCGCGCGGCCACGTTGCGCTGATACAGCGTGTGCAGCAGCGCGTGCCCGGTGCGATCGGCCGCGGCGCAGGCTCGCGGCACCGGCTTTTCGCCGAAATTGGCGGAGTGCCCGCCGAACGGCCGCTGGTAGATCGTGCCATCCGGATTGCGGTCGAACGGCATGCCGAAGTGCTCCAGCTCGTAGACCACCTTGGGAGCCTCGCGACACATGAACTCGATCGCATCCTGGTCGCCCAGGTAATCGGAGCCCTTGACCGTATCGAACATGTGCCACAGCCAGTGGTCTTCGGTCATGTTGCCCAGCGACGCTCCGATTCCGCCCTGGGCCGCCACCGTGTGCGAGCGGGTCGGAAATACTTTCGTCGTCACGGCAACGCTCAGGCCCGCGTGCGCGAGCTGCAGCGCGCAGCGCATGCCCGCTCCGCCCGCTCCCACGATCACCGCGTCGAAGCGGCGCCGGCCCAGTGCCATCGCGTTCAGACCCTCCAGAGAATCTGCACAGCCCACAGCAGGCAGGCCGCCAGCCACAGGATCGTTGCCAGGTCCAGCAGCAGCCGCAGCAGCGTTGGCCGCACGTAGTCCATCCAGATATCGCGCATCCCGATCCAGGCGTGGTACGCCAGCGCGACGAACGCGATCAGCGTGGCGATCTTCATTCCCAGCGGCGCGAAGATCGAGGCCCAGGCGTCGTAGTCGATCGGGCGCGACGAAGCGACCACAACCGCCAGCGCGATCACGTAAACGGCCAGCACGACCGCGGTGGCGCGCTGCACCAGCCAGTCGCGCAGACCGTAGTGGGCTCCGACGACCAGCCTTCTGGCGCCGACCGACATCACAGCACCCCGAATATGATCAGAGCGGCCCACGCCGCCAGGGGAACGCTGACGGCGAACACGATCCAGGCGCTGCGGCGCGACGTCACCCGGTCCACGCCCAGGTCCAGGTCAAGCGCCAGGTGGCGAACGCCGGCCAGCAGGTGATGCAGCAGGGCCCAGGCCAGCACCACCAGAACCACTTTTGCCAACCAGCCGTCGGCCACCTGCTGCAACTGGCGGTAGCTCACCTGCGAACGCAAGCTCAGGTCGAACAGCCACAGCACGACCGGCAGCAGCACGAACATCAGCGCTCCGCTGACCCGGTGCAGGATCGACAGCACGCCGGGCGCCGGCAGCCGGTATCGCACCAGGTCGGTGATCGAGATGTTCCGTATCAGGCGCCGCTGTGGCATGGTCTGGAACCCCGCAGGGGGCTTCGACTTCTAGTTGCGATGCAATATATTGTGACCGAATTCGCGAAAGTGCGTGCAGGCGGTGTCAACGGCGCCGGATCACGGTCAGGTCAGGGTGTTCCAGTAATGAAAATCCGTCGTGGCGCAGTGGCCGCGCCGAAACTCGATCGCACGGTCCCCGTAGGTGTAGGAGACGCGGTCCACCCTGAGCAGCGGTGAGCCCGGCGCGACCTGCAGCGCGGCAGCGGCCTCGGCCGTGGCCGCCACGGCCCGCAACTGCTCCTCGGCCCGGATCATGCGCACGCCGAACTCGCTCTCGAACAAGCCATACAGCGGCCCCTTGTGCCGTGCCACCAGCTCGGCAGAAAGCCTGCGGAACGGGCCCGCCGGCAGCCAGATGTCGTCGAGCACCGTCGCAAGCTCGCCGAACAGCAACACACGGCGAAGATGGATCAGGCCGGCGCCGGCGCGCAGTCCGAGACGCGCTGCGACCTCGGCGGGAGCACGAACGCTGTCGCAATCCAGGAATCGGCTGCTGGTAACGGCCGCGACGCCGTGATCCGGCACCAGCCGTAGAAAGCGATGCTGCGCCTTGGGCTCGTTGTGGGTCGCGACAAACGTGCCTTTGCCCTGCCGCCGCACCAGAAGATTCTCGGAGGCCAGCTCGTCGATGGCTTTGCGGACCGTTCCCTGGCTGACCTGGAAGCGGTTCGCCAGCTCGGTCTCGCTCGGGATCGCGGCCCCGGGGCTCCACTCGCCCCGGTGCAGGCTCTCCACCAGAAGGTGTCGGATCTGGCGGTACAGCGGCGCAAATACGGCGGTGCGCCCCGGCCCGCGCCGGGATCCGGTCGCCGGCCGCTGCGGCGCGGGCGGGCTGGTGCTTTCCATGATCGAGGTCACGCCGGTCGGGGATCCGTTCATCTTATGTCTTATATAAGAGCTTGGCTATACTGAAGGCCGGGGCGAGGCTGCGCGTATGCGCGACCGGGCGCTGCCAGCGCGCTGAAATCGGCCCGCATTACACTCCCCTTCCACGATGCATCGCAGCACGCTGCGCCTGCGGCTGCGAGGTGGTGCAACCCAGTTCGATCCACGGGAGACTCCGATGAGTAAGACGCCTGTGCGCGTCGCCGTGACCGGCGCTGCCGGACAAATCGGCTACGCGCTGCTGTTTCGCATCGCGGCCGGTGAAATGCTGGGCAAGGACCAGCCGGTCAGCCTGCAGTTGCTCGAGATACCCGACCAGAAAGTGCAGAAAGCGCTGGCGGGCGTGATGATGGAGCTGGAGGACTGCGCGTTTCCGCTGCTCGCGTCGATGCAGGGCCACAGCGACCCGAGCTCGGCTTTTCGCGACGCCGACTACGCGTTGCTGGTCGGTGCCCGACCGCGCGGCCCCGGGATGGAGCGGCGCGATCTGCTGACGGCCAACGCGCAGATCTTCACGGCGCAGGGCAAGGCGCTCAACGCCGTGGCGCGCCGCACCGTCAAAACCGTGGTGGTCGGAAACCCGGCCAATACGAACGCGTACATCGCGATCAAATCGGCGCCGGACCTGCCCAAGCGCAATTTCACTTCGATGATGCGCCTCGATCACAACCGCGCCGTATCGCAGATCGCGGCCAAGCTGGCGGCGTCGGTGCAGGCGATCCAATCGGTGTGCGTGTGGGGCAATCACTCCCCCACGATGTACGCCGACTACCGCTTCGCCACGATCGGGGGCCGCCCGGTGCCGCAAGCCATCAACGACGAAAAGTGGTACCGCGAGACGTTCCTGCCGTTGGTGGGCAAGCGGGGCGCGGCCGTGATCGAGGCCCGTGGCATGTCGTCGGCGGCGTCGGCCGCCAATGCGGCGATCGACCACATGCGCGACTGGGCGCTCGGAACGGGCGGGCGCTGGGTGTCGATGGGCGTGCCGTCGGACGGCAGTTACGGCATCCCCGCCGATACGGTGTTTGGTTTTCCGGTGACTTGCGATCAGGGCGATTACCGGATCGTGCCAGGACTTTCGATCGACGAGTTCTCGCGCAGCTGTCTGGACAAGACGCTGGCGGAATTGAACGAGGAGCGCAAGGCGGTCGAACACCTGCTTGGGTAGACCCTCACCCCCGCCCCTGTCGCGCAAGCGGGCGAGGGGCGGTTTGTGCGGGAAATGGCGTGGCCATTTCCCGAAGGATCGAATGGGAGGCCAAATGACGACACCGAATCCGTTCGGCAGCTTGCAGGAATTCTCTCCCGCGGCCGGTGGGCGGGGCCGGTTCTACCGCCTCGCCGCGCTGCAAGCGGCCGGGCTCGGGCAGATATCGCGGTTGCCCCACTCGATACGGGTGGTGCTGGAGTCGGTGCTGCGCAACTGCGACGGCAAGAAAGTCACCGAGGAGCACGTGCGACAGCTGGCCGCCTGGCATCCTCGGGCTGCGCGCACCGAAGAGATTCCGTTCATCGTCGCGCGCGTGGTGCTGCAGGATTTCACCGGCGTTCCGCTGCTGGTCGACCTGGCGGCGATGCGCGGAGTCGCCGCGCGGATGGGCCGCCAGCCCGGGCTGATCGAGCCGTTGGTCCCGGTGGATCTGGTGGTCGACCATTCGGTGATGGTCGACCATTACGGCACCCGCAATGCGCTGGACCTGAACATGAAGCTGGAGTTCGAGCGCAACCGCGAGCGCTACGAATTCATGAAGTGGGGCATGCAGGCGTTCAAGACGTTCCGCGTGGTGCCGCCCGGATTTGGCATCGTGCACCAGGTCAACCTGGAGTTTCTGGCACGCGGGGTGCACCAGCGCGATGGCATCCACTTCCCCGACACGCTGGTGGGCACCGACAGCCACACGACGATGATCAATGGCATCGGCGTGGTCGGATGGGGCGTCGGCGGCATCGAGGCCGAGGCGGCGATGCTGGGGCAGCCGGTGTACCTGCTGACGCCGGACGTGATCGGCGTGCAGCTCAAAGGCCGGCTGCGCGGCGGCGTCACGGCTACCGACCTGGTGTTGACGGTCACGGAGATGCTGCGCCGGGAGAAGGTGGTGGGCAAATTCGTCGAGTTCTTCGGCGAGGGAACGGCCTCGCTGTCGGTGCCCGACCGGGCAACGATCGGCAACATGGCGCCCGAATACGGCGCCACGATGGGCTTTTTCCCGGTGGACGAAAAAACGGTCGCCTATTTCCAGGGGACCGGGCGCACCCCGGCCGAGATCGCTGCGTTCGAGGCCTACTACCGGGCGCAGGGTCTGTTCGGCGTGCCGCGGGCCGGCGAGATCGATTACACCAAGGTGGTGACGCTGGACCTGGCGTCGGTCGCACCGTCGCTGGCCGGGCCCAAGCGCCCACAGGATCGGATCGAGATCGGCCAGGTCAAGCGCACGTTTTCGGAGCTGTTCAGCAAGTCGGTCGCGGAAAACGGATTCAACCAGCCCAAAGACAAGCTGGAGCAGACCTTCAAGACGGCGGGCGGCCTGCCGATCCGCAACGGCGACGTGCTGATCGCCGCGATCACCTCGTGCACCAACACCAGCAACCCGAGCGTGATGCTGGCCGCGGGCCTGCTGGCCAAGAAGGCGGTCGAGGCGGGCCTTTCGGTGCGTCCGCACGTGAAGACCTCGCTCGCTCCGGGATCCCGGATCGTGACCGAGTACCTGCAGCGCGCGGGGCTGCTGCCCTACCTGGAAAAGCTCGGATTCAACCTGGCCGCCTACGGCTGCACGACCTGCATCGGCAACTCCGGCGACCTGACGGCCGAGCTGAACGACGTGATCTCGAAAAACGATCTCGTGTGCGCCGCGGTGCTGTCCGGCAATCGCAATTTCGAGGCTCGCATCCATCCGAATCTGAGGGCCAATTTCCTGGGATCTCCTCCGCTGGTCGTCGCCTACGCGCTGGCCGGCACCGTGGTGAAGGACTTGATGTCCGAGCCTATCGGGCGCGGAACCGGCGGACGCGAGGTCTGGATCGGCGACATCTGGCCGTCCGGCCAGGAGGTCGAGGCGCTGCTGAAGTACGCGATGGACGGGCAGGCATTCCGAACGAACTACGCGCAAGTCGCCTCCAACCCGGGCGAGCTGTGGCAGAAAATCAAGGGCGTCACCGGTCAGACCTACGCCTGGCCGACGTCGACCTACATCGCCGAGCCGCCGTTTTTCGCGGACTTCGCGATGCAGCCGGGGCGCATCGATCCGGTGCGAGGTGCGCGCGCGCTGGCGATTTTCGCAGACTCGATCACGACCGACCACATCTCACCGGCCGGCTCGTTCAACGACACCTCCCCCGCGGGCCGCTGGCTGATCGCGCATGGCGTGTCCAAGGCCGATTTCAACAGCTACGGCGCCCGGCGCGGCAATCACGAGGTGATGATGCGCGGCACCTTCGCCAACGTCCGGATCAAGAATCTGATGATCGAGCCACAGCCCGATGGCTCTCGCGTCGAAGGCGGCGTCACGATCCACCAGCCGTCCGGCGCCCGCATGTCGATCTACGAGGCCGCGATGCGCTACCGGCAGGAAGGCGTGCCGACCATGGTTTTCGGGGGTGAAGAGTACGGAACCGGATCCTCGCGTGACTGGGCCGCCAAGGGAACGCAGCTGCTGGGGGTGCGGGCGGTCGTTGCGCGCAGCTTCGAGCGGATTCACCGCAGCAACCTGGTCGGAATGGGCGTGCTGCCGCTTCAGTTCGGATCGGGCCAGAGCGCGCAGACGCTCGGCATCCGCGGTGACGAGCAGTTCGACCTGATCGGGATCGACGATGCTCTGAGGCCCCAGCAGCCGCTCACGCTGGTGATACGGCGGCCGGATGGCTCCACCCGCGAAGTCGTGCTGACGCTGCGGATCGATACGCCGATCGAGGTCGATTATTTCCGGCACGGCGGCATCCTGCCGTTCGTGCTGCGCCAGCTGCTCGCGCCTGCTTCGGCCTAGCGCAGATGACCGAGGGCGCCGCCGCGGACCACGGCGTGGTCCGCTTCTTTACCGACGTTTGGCCGCTGGTCGCGCTGGGCCTGATCGGTGCGTTGCTGATACGGGCCTGCCTGCCCGCGCACCCGCTGGCAGCCGCGGCCGGCCCGGCGCCGCCATTCGATCCCAAGACGGCGGTGCGGGTCGGCAACTTTCATGCGATGGCGGCGCTGAGCGCCCTGGCGCCCGAATCGAGCGCCACGCAGGCGCTGGCGGCGTTGAATCTGATCGCGATCGACTTCAAGGCCGGCAGCGCAGCGCTGCCGGATGATGCCGAGCCGGTGCTGACACAGGCCGCCGCTGCGATCGCGGCACGCCCCGCCACCGAGCGCTTCGAAATCTCGGGGCACGCCGACGCCGCCACCTCGCCGTTGACGGACCTGGAGTTGTCCCGACGGCGCGCCCAGGCCGTGGTCGACTTCCTGGTCAACCAGGGTGTGGCCTCACAGCGCCTGCAGGCGCGCGGAGCCGGCGATGCACAGCCCGCATCGAACGAGCCGGACGAGGAATCGGGCAACCGGCGCCTGGAGTTTGTGCTGCTGCCGTGACGGCGGCCGCATCGGCGCCGGAGCCACCCGTGGGAGCACTGGCGCGCCCGCGACTGGCGGTCGTCGATACGAACGTCTGGCTCGACATCCACTACTTTCTCGATCGCGATTCCCAATCGCTGGCGGCCGCGCTCGGCTCGCCAGACTGGGTGGCCGCGCGTTGCAAGCAGACCGACGCCGAGCTCGGCATCGTGCTGCGGCGCCCGCGCTTTTCCCCCGGACCGGCCGAACGCTCGCGCCTGCGCGCGTGCCTGCGCCAGTGGCAGGCGAGGACGGTGCTCTTTGCGCTGAACGGCCAGGCGCCGTGCCGTTGCCGAGATCCGGATGACCAGAAATTCCTGGACCTGGCCTACTCGGCAGGGGCGGCCGTATTGTTGACCAAGGACAAGGCGCTGCTCGCGCTGACCCGCAAGGCGCGCCGTTTCGGCGTGGCCATTCTCACTCCGCGCGAGTTTGCCAGCCGATTCGCGTCACACTAGAGGCGCCGCGCCTTCCAGACTTCTTCGCACGGCCACTGGCGCGCCCACGGCAGCGTCACGAAGGGGTAGCGGGTCGTCGCATCGGCGGGCGGCCGAATCTCGACCAGGTCGATGACTTCGAAGCCCGACCGCCGCAGCAGCCGGATCCAGTCACCGTGGGCCAGATGAAACTCGACCTCGGAGCTGTCCGGCCATTGCGTCCGGTGCATTCCGAACCCAGGACGCAGCAGCCGCTCGGTTGCGGCCTCGTCCGTCCGCTCGGGCATGCAGAGAATCATCAGCCAGGAGTTCGTCAGGAACGACAACTGGCCCCCGGGACGCAGCAGGCGCGTGGCTTCGGGAATGAAACGGTACGGATCGGCCCACAGGCACGCCCCGTATTCTGATATGGCGAAGTCGAAACTCGCGTCCGGATACGGGACCTGTTCCGCATTCCCATGCAGCAATGGAAAGTGCACACCGTGCTTGCGCTGGAGCCGGCGCGCCGTATCCAGTTGAGCCTGCGAATTGTCGATGCCAACGACACGGGCGCCGCGTCCTGCCAGCCACGCCGACACGTAGGCGGTGCCGCAACCGAGCTCGATCGCATCGAGCCCGTCGACACTGCATGGAAGCATCCCGACGTCGGCTTCCGGCACGCCCCAGATGCCCCAGGTCGGATCGCGCTGCGCCCATTTGGCTTCGCCCGGCGCGACATAGTCCGCTGCAAAGGCATCCCAGGCTTCGCGGTTGCGCTGCACGTAATCCGGCAACTCGTTCATGCGGCCTCAACGCCCTTGCTCTTGAAGCGTCGCGACGGGCTGCACCGCGTGCCCGCGCGCCGGCTCGGAGCTGCCTTCCCCGAGCACCGCGCGGCGCAGCGCGAGCGCGTCGTCGAGCGCGTGGTGCCGTCGCAGCCTGAGCTCCTCGGACACGCGATCCAGCTCCGAGTACGCCACCGGCGCCCGCTGCCACGGCACGCCGCTGGGCAGGTCTTCGGCGGCGAGCAGATCGCTCAGCGCCCACCGATCGAAGCCCGAGTCGCTGATCAGGCGCACCGCGCGGCCGTTGGCAAGATTGTGCAGCCAGGATACGAACTGCTCGGCAGCACTGGCCCTGGGCACGCGCGCATTTTCCATCAGGGGCAACACGCTCTGCTCGACGAAGGAGGACAGCGCGACCGGCTGTTCATGTTCGAGCTCGGCATAAAAGGTGTGGCCCTCCGCGGTCACTGCGCCGAAGCTGAGCAGCTCGGGGCTCTCCAGCGAGCTGAATTCGCTGTCGATGAACACCCACAGTTCTGCGCCGCGCGACGCTGGCAGCGTCCACGTCACCGGCAGGATCCTGAACAGCAGAGCGGGGTCGCGATAGGGCGAACGATCCAGCCCGAGTCGGCCCAGCACGTCGGCCGGCTCCAGATCGGTTTCGCGGAAGCCCGCGCGCCGCGCGCAGCGCAGCGCCCTGACGTCGCGGCGCGAGGGGCGCAACAGGAACCGATTGACTCCATAGCTCGACTGCAGCCAGGTGCACGCCAGCCCCAACGCCTCGGCCCCGATGCCCTGCCGGCAGAACTCGCTTCCCGCCAGCCAGATGTCGAGCTCGACCAGGTCGCGCAACAAGTCGACTCGGCGCCAGACCAGGATCCCCAGATCGATCGCCGCCGACGTCAAGACCAGGGCCCTTCCCTCGAACGGGCGCGAGCCGTCGAAATACGATTCGGGATAGCGCTCCCGGAACTGGGCGAGCGTCGGAACCGGCCGCTCCACGAACCACGGCGAGCCGATCCAGGTCGCCGTCAGGTCCGACTCAGCGAGCCAGCGATGAGCGCGCGCGACGTCCTGCGGCAGCGCGCGACGCAGGGCCACTTTCTGTCCGGATGCAAGGCTCATCAGCGGGTGGATTCTGTCCTATTCGTCATGCGGCAGATCAGTCGACCATCTTGAAGATGAGGGTCAGAGTCCGATTATCGAATGATCGGCTTGTTCGATCTGGCTCTTTCACATTGCCAAAGATACGTCCAAGACAACAACGGCGTCGCCCACCAGCGGCATTTCAGTCCCGCAAATTATGATCGCGGTTGCTCCCATGCCTTCGCATTTCGGATGCCCGACGGTTTGAGCCAGCCCGAAGCCGAATACGCCCACCTGCTCGGCGGCTCCAAGCTGCCGGCAGTGGGCACGACGATCTTCACGGTGATGTCGCAGCTCGCACAGGAGCACCGTGCCGTCAACCTGGGCCAGGGCTTTCCGGACTTCGATTGCGACCCGCAATTGAAGGACCTGGTGACCGAGGCGATGCGCCGCGGGTTCAACCAGTACGCGCCGATGGCCGGCCTGCCGCTGCTCAGGCAGGCCACCGCCGAGAAGATCGAGTTCATGTACGGCCGCCGTTATGACGTCGATTCCGAGATCACCGTCACGGCCGGCGCCACGCAGGCGATCCTGACCGCCGTTCTGGCCGTGGTGCGTCCGAACGATGAGGTGATCATCCTGGAGCCGGCATACGACAGCTACGGACCGGCCATCGCGCTGGCCGGCGGCCGGCCGGTGCCGGTGGCGCTGGACGCCGATCGCGGCTTCCGGATCGACTGGGATCGCGTGCGCTCGGCGCTGAGCGCGCGCACGCGCTTGCTGATCCTGAATTCTCCGCACAACCCGACCGGCGCCAAGATCGCAGCGGAGGATATCGACGCGCTGGAGCAAATCGTTCAACGGCATCCATTGCTGATCGTTTCCGACGAGGTGTACGAGCACATCGTGTTCGATGGGCAGCCGCACCTGAGCCTGTCGCGCTCGCCGCTGCTGGCTTCCCGCACGTTCGTGCTGTCCAGCTTCGGCAAGTCGTTCCACGTGACCGGGTGGAAGGTCGGAACCTGCTGCGCGCCGGCGCCGCTGATGGCCGAGTTCCGCAAGGTGCACCAGTTCAACGTGTTCACCGTCAATACGCCGGTTCAGTGGGCACTGGCCAGTTTCCTGCAGGAGCGCCGCCACTACCTGGACCTGCCCGCGTTCTACCAGCGCAAGCGCGACCGGTTCGTCCAGGGACTTGTCCGCACGCGCTTTGCACCGCAGGCGTGCCAGGGCACCTATTTCGTGCTGGCCGACTACTCGGCCATTTCCGATGAGCCCGAAGAAGTGTTCGCGCGCCGGCTCGTAACCCAGCATGGCGTGGCCGCCATTCCGCTGGCGCCTTTCTACACGGAACCGGTCAACCGCAGGATCGTGCGCTTCTGCTTCGCCAAGCAGGACGACACGCTCGACGCTGCGATCGATCGGCTCGCGCTCGTTTAGGCCAATCGCAGCCCTCACCCCCTCCCCTCTCCCGCTGCGCGGGCGAGGGGCGATCCGGCGTGCCGTTGCGACTATCTGCGTGCTAGCGATGCCGTATCGCCCCTCGCCCGCGCAAGCGGGAGAGGGGAGGGGGTGAGGGCGGCCCGCCCTACTCCGCCTCGTCATCGCGCGCTGCCGCCGGCAGCATCGCGATGGCCTGCTCGGTCGGCAGTGCCTCCACGTCGCGCAGCGTTTTCTGCATCTGCCGGGCCCTGGTATCGGCCTGGTCGAGCGTTCGCGAAACGGTGCCGACCTGCTCGCGGATCCGGCCCAGCCACTCCCCGAACCGCGCGAACTCGGTCTTGACTGCTCCCAGCACCTGCCAGACCTCGGCCGAGCGCTGCTCGATCGCCAGCGTACGAAATCCCATCTGCAGCGTGTTCAGCATCGCATACAGCGTGGTCGGGCCTGCAACCACCACGCGGCGTTCCCGGTTCAAGGCCTCGGCCAGACCGGGCCGGCGCAGAACCTCCGCGAACAGCCCTTCGGTGGGCAGGAACAGCACCGCGAAATCGGTCGTATGGGGCGGCTCGACGTATTTTTCGCGCAGGCTGCGCGCTTCCTTGTGCACGCGCGCCTCCAGCGCCCGTCCGGCCTCTTCGGCGCCGGCCGCATCGGCCCGCTCCTGGGCCGCGAGCAGCCGCTCATAGTCTTCGAGGGGGAATTTGGCGTCGATCGGCAGCCACACGATCGCATCGCCATTGCGGCCCGGCAGGCGGATCGCGAAATCGACCCGCTCGGCCGATCCGGGCCGGGTAACGACATTGGCCGCGTACTGGTCGGCCAGCAGTACCTGCTCCAGCAGAACTCCCAACTGCACCTCGCCGAACACGCCGCGCGATTTCACATTGCCCAGCACGCGCTTCAAGTCGCCCACGCCGGCCGCCAGCGCCTGCATCTCCCCCAGCCCCTTGTGCACCTGCTCGAGGCGCTCGGAAACCAGCCGGAACGACTCGCCCAGCTTGCCCTCCAGCGTGGTCTGCAATTTCTCCTCGACGGTGGCGCGCATCTGCTCCAGACGCGTTTCATTGCCCTGCTGCAGCGTCTGCAGGCGCGTCTCCAGCGTCGCGCGCACCTCGGCCAGGTGCCGCTGGATCGCGGCGGTCAATTCGCCCAGCTGCTGCTGCATCGCGCGTCCATAGGCGCCGAGCTGTTCGGCCTGCACGCCGGTGATCTGGGTCACGTGCGTGGTCAGCGCGTCCTGCAGCTGGGCCACCCGGCTGCCGGTCTGCAGCGAGGCCCGATCGGCACTGGCTTCCACCGCCTGGCGAAGTTCCCGCCCGAGCTGGTCGATCTGGGCCTGCAGAGCGAGCGCAAACCGGGCCTGCATCGCGCGCCGCGTGGCCCATTGCGCGACCCAGGCGCCGGCGAAGGAGGCGAGCAGCGCCGCGGCCAGGAGCAGGCTGAACTGCAGCATTTGCGTCGCGGTCATGTCGATGCCCGATGCCGGTCAGATCTCGCGCAGGATCACCCAGGGCGGCGTGGCGACCACCCGCCGCAGAGCGAGCGAGCCGCCGGCGACCGCGCAGGCCACCCCAAGCACGATGCCGGCGGCGAAAGGCCAGGGGCCGAAGTGGTACTCGAAGTGCAGCACCTGGTGCGCGAGCAACCAGCCGATCACGCTCGCGCCCAGTCCGGCCAGCAGCCCCGCGACCGCGCCGAGCGCCGACAGTTCGGCGAGCTGCGCCCGCCGCAACTGGCGGCGCGCCGCACCGAATGCGCGCACCAGCGCGGCCTCGCGCCCGCGTTCATCCTGCATCGACGACAGCGCCGCGTACAACACCAGAATGCCGGCCGCCAGCGCGAACAGGAATACGAACTCCACCGCCCGGCTGACCTGGTCGAGAACGGACCGGATCTGAGCCAGCACGACCCCGGTATCGATCACCGTCAGGTTGCGGAACTCGCGCACCAGTTGCGGTGTCGGATCGGCTCGCTCGGCCGGAACGCGGATCGACGTAATGAACGTCTGCGGAAGGCCCTGCAGCAGCGCAGGCGACATGATGATGAAAAAGTTCACCTTCATCGAGTCCCAGCTCAGTTCGCGCACGCTGGTCGCGGTGGCCTGAACGATCTGCCCGCCCACGTCGAAGCTGAGCTGATCGCCCAGGCGAACGCCCAGGGTCTGCGCGATTCCCCGTTCAATCGAAAGTTCCGGTGCACCGGGGTCGAACCAGCGCCCCTGCACGATCCGGTTGTAATCGGGCGGATCGGCCGCATAGGACAGGTTGAATTCCCGTTCGATCAGGCCGCGCGCCCGCTCGGCAGCATAGCGTGTCGCGTCGACCGGGCTTCGATTGATCGCGACCAGGCGCCCGCGCACCATCGGAAACAGGTGCGCATCGGGCACGCCCACCTGCTTCAGGCGCTCGGCAACCGCCTGCACCTGGTCAGGCTGGATATTGATGATGAAATGGTTGGGCGCGTCCGCCGGAATCTGCGCGTGCCACTGGTGCAACAGATCGGTGCGGACAATCGCCATCACCAGCAGCGCCGTCAGCCCGAGCGCCAGCGCGACCACCTGGATGATCGTGGCCGACGGCCGCCGCGCCAGTGCCGCCAGCGCCAGGCTCGCCCCGGCCGGCAGCGACGCGGGGGCACGCCGAATCAGCCTGAGCAGCCGCAGCCAGGCCCAGGCTGCAGCGGCAAACAGCACGACCGCGCCGGCGAATCCGCCCCCTGTGACTGCGGCCAGTCGCAGATCGCGCGACAGCCAGATCAGCAGCCCGATGAAGGAGGCCAGGGCCGTCGCGTAAACGAACACTGCCGGCTCGGCAGGCCAGGCCGCCAGATCGCGCCGCAACACCCGCAGCGGCGGCACGTTACGAAGCCGCATCACCGGCGCCAGCGCAAATCCCCCCAGCAGCACCAGCCCGCACGCGAAGGCCTGCAGCGCGGGCCAGATCGATGCGGCGGGAAGCTGAACCGGCAACAGGCCCCCCAGGGCCCGGATGATGGCCACGTGCAGCACGGAACCCGCCAGCACTCCGGCCAGCGATCCGATCGTGCCGATCCAGGCGAACTGCAACGCGAACAGCCCCATCAGGTCGCGCGGGCGCAGGCCCAGGCATCGCAGCACGGCGCAACTGTCGATCCGGCGTTGCGAAAAGCGGCGCGCCGCGGTGGCCACCGCGACCGCCGCCAGCATCGAGGCGAGCAGTGCAACCAGCGTCAGAAACTGGCGCGCCCGTTCCAGCGCCGCGTGCAGATCCGGCCGGCCGTCCTGCAGCGACTGAAGGCGCTGGCCGCGTTGCAGCCGCGGCCGCAGCCAGCGGGCGAAATCGCCCACCGGCGCCGGATCGCCGGCGATCAGCAGGTGGTACATCACGCGGCTGCCCGGTTGCACCAGCTCGGTGGCCGCCAGATCGTCGAGGCGGATCATCACGCGCGGCGCAAACGACAGGAACTGCGCGCCACGGTCGGGCTCGGAGGCGATCACGCCGGCCACCCGGAACGTGGATTCTCCCAGTCGAATCGCCTGGCCGGGCGCGCCGTCCAGTGCGTCGAGCAGCTGCGGGTCGACCCAGGCCGATCCGGCCGGTGGCCCGCCGGCGGCGGCTGCGTCGCCGGCGGCCGCACGCAACTTCAGCGCGCCTCGCAATGGATAGGTCGCAGAGACCGCCTTCACGGCGGACAGTACGCTGCGATCGGGCCGAACCCCGTTGATGGCCATGCTGGGAAACGTGACGGTGCGGGCCAGCTGCAGTCCGAACGCGGCAGCCTGGTCTGCGATCGAAGCGTCGATCGGCCGATCCGAGTCGAGCGCCAGGTCGCCGCCGATGAACATCGCGGCATCGCGCTCAAGCGCACGCTGGGCGCGGTCCACGAAAAACGCCACGCTCGACAGCGCCGCAACCGCCACGGCCAGCGCCGCGGCCAGCAACCGGACCTCGCCCGAGCGCCAGTCCCGCGCAGTCATCCGCAACGACTGAACCAGCAGCCCGCCAGCCGTCATCGCCGCCCTTGCGCCGGACGCGAGCCCGGCGCCACCGCGGCCATCAACGCCGCCACCACCACAGCAGCAGCGTCAACACCACCGAAACCAGCAGGCTGGAACCCAGCGGAAAATAAAAATCCCATCCGTCACGGTGTAAATGCACGTCGCCCGGCAGCCGCCCGAACGGTATCCGGGACAGCCACGGCCACATCAGGCCAGCCAGAATCAGTGCGACTCCAGCCCCCACCAGCCAGCGGTTCATCCCGATCGTCTCGCGCTCTGCCGTCGGCGCCCGTTTATACACCGACCGGCGGGAGAACCGCCCGCACCAAGTCAAAACGCCGCCTCGCGGCGGCGTCCTGACGGCGTCGAGGTCGCGCTACTGCATGAACTCGCGCCAACCGACGCGACGCACGGTCGGACTGACCGCGTTGGTGTTCAGTCCGGTGGTGATTTTCGTGCCGGACGATTCGGTCGAAATGATCTTGACCGACTGATTGGGCAGCTGGACCACGACGTTACCGACCGTCAACGCGCCCACCGTCTTGGTCGCCACGATGTTGTTGGCCACCCCGGTTACGGCGCCGCCGGAGGCGTAGTTGAACTGGTACAGCCAGCTGTCTCCGCCCGCGGCACAGGCGTTGTTGTTGGGCACGTTGGTCGTCACCAGCAGCGTACCGAGCACCAGCTGCGGATCGACGTTGACCCGCTCGCCCGTGGTGGGAAAGTCGACCATCCAGCCGATGTTGGTCGGGATGTTCACCGCCGTCATGCTGCTGGCCAGCTGGGTCGCGCTGAACGAGCTGAAGGTCTGCTTGACGATGGTCGCGTTCGAACGCGGATTTCCCAGAGCCGCGCCACTGTCGTACAACGCGTACAAGGAGCTGACATACGACCAGGTACAGCAGCCGGACGGGAGCAAGGTGGACGGGTCCTGCAGGTCCGACTGGCCCAGCAGACGCCCGGTGCCGACGAAGACGACCGGGTAGCCGTTGACCTGCCCCAGCTCCACCCGCGTGGTGATCGACTGCGGCTTGCCGGCCGCATCGGCCAGCGTCGCGAATGCGGACACGGTCATGCTGGCCCCGGTCAGATCGAAGCGCCACAGGTTGCCCTGCAGGTCGCCGCCGTAGACGAACTTGGCGGTGTTGTCGGTATCCGGGTTGGTCACCATGGCCGTGATCTTCGCCAGCCCGGACGGGGCGGTCGTGGAGCCCACGCCGGTGGAGGCCTGCTGAAGAATCGCACCGGTGAAAGGATCGAGCTCGTAAAGGTGTCCAACCCCGTCGCCGCCGCCCACGTTGTTGTAGCCGGATGCCACGAGCACCACCCATTTGCCGTCGTAGGCGCGCTTGGTCACGACCGGATTGCCGAACGTCAAGCCCAGGTTGGCGTCGTGGTTGGAGGTGCACAGCGTCGAATCGTTGCAGAACTCCCACAGGAAGGTCGGCGAGGCAGGGTTGGTGATGTCGAACGCCACATAGCCGCGCCCGCCGTCGTTCATGCCGGTCACCATGATCGTGTGCCAGTTTCCGTCGCTGGGCGAGAGCACATCGGCCACCTCGGGCGAACCGTCGACGAAGAACTGGTGCTGCACGGCGTAGTTCGCGTCCGCCAGCACATAGAGGCGCGACAGCAGAAAGCGTGGAATGTAACCCCACATCTCGGCGCCGGTGTTCGCGTTGAAGGCATGCAGCATGCCGTCGTTGCCGCCGATGTAGACCGTGGACTGTCGGGTGGCGTTGTTCGACGCGAACGTCGCGTAGCTCTGATTGCCGGGGGGAATGGGCGCATCCGCGTAATGGCGCCGCGGATCGCGCACGACCGCAGGTCGCGAATCGACCAGATCGCCCAGAACGTGCGCGCGGTTGCGGAAGTGAACGGTGTCGCCGTACTGGCTTTGTCCACGCAGGTAATTGATCAGGTTGGCGCCGGAGTTCACGATCGCCTGATCGGCCGGCAGCATCCCGACGCACTGGGACAGATAAACGCAGTCGTTGTTGAACCAGTTTTGCGCCGTCGCGTCCAGGTTGGCATACAGAAAGCCGACCATGGCTCCAGTCGACTTCAAGGTATAGATGGTCCGGGTGTCGGAGCCGGCCGAGACGGCGCTGTCCAGGGTGCTCTGGGCCGACCAGGTGATCGCCGCATTGACGGTGCCGGTGGCGGGGTCGATCGTCTGCGCGACCATCTCTCCGTCCCAGTACTGTGTGCGGAAGGTCGTGCTGTAAATGGCGTTGTCGGTCAGGGTAATGTTCGGCGTGCTGGTCGCGGACGCGGCCGCCGCGCCGACCTGCGCCTTGATCAACGCCAGGTCGTTGTTCAGGCCGCGCAGCAGGCTCTGCGGGTTCTTGGCCGTCAGGTACGCGCCCCGTCCGTTGACGGCCGCATGCCACAGGTCATCGTCCTTGGACGGATCGTCGCCGAAGCCGCTGCCCGCGGGCACCTGCGGCCAGTCGCACGTCAGCCCCGGGGCCCAGACGCAGGCGCCGACCGTTCCATTGACGATGCTCAGGAAGTCGGGGCTGGCGTATGTCTGGCCGACCGAGTCGTAGGTCAGATAGCCGTCCACGCCCAGGCCGACCGTGAAGGTCACCATGTGCTGCGCCGGATTGTCGTCGACGTTCGCGACGGTGGGCACGTTGTCGGTGCTGACGTCGACGCCGGTGTTGTAGTTGGTGCTGCCCGCCGGGCGCAAGTCGGTCTTGTAGTAGTACATCGCCACATCGGCCAGCGTGCCCTTGGAGGTGTACGTCGCGCCGCCGCCGCCGCTCCGGCTGCCCCCGCTGCCACCGCTGCCGCTACCGGAGGTGGAGTCGGCCAGGTTGCCGTCGTAGTACCCGCCCGGCCCGTACACGCTGGGCCCGCGCTGCTCGTAGATGTTGGTCGTATCGTTGTCCTGCTGCGCGTACGCCGTGTTGTACTCCATCGAATTGCCGCTCAGATCCTGGCCCGGGTTGCCGTTCCAGTAGCCGTCCGTGGTCAGGATCGTGAAGTTCTGCTGGCAGGAGTACTGGACCGGATCCGGGTTGGCCGCGGTCCCGCCGGAGGCCAGCGTGATCATGCCGGCCGAAAGGCCGGTCGTCTTGCCGGCGTAGTACCAGCCCACGCGAGACAGTGCCTCACGCAGCGGCGTGGAGTTGTTCGGATTCAACGCGTAAAAGGTGTTAAAAAGGGTCTGGCGCTGCGCCGTATTGAAGTCAGCGATCGGCACAAACTTGGTGGTATCGAGCGTGCCGCCACTGCCGCTACCGCCGGCATACGCGTTGATGGTGAGCAGGCCCACGCGATAGTTGGTCGTCAGGCGGTTGAACGCGAGCCCGACCGCCGTTTTGGCCATCAGGATCCGCGTGTGGTAGTACGCGATCCAGTTCGCCCAATTGTTCATTTCCTCCGTGTAGGTGCAGGTCGGAGCCAACGCGCAGTCGATGCGCGCCGAGGTGCGCGTATACGTGGCCGTCGACGGAATGATGTCGTTGCGACTGAAATAGCCGTAGCGCGGCAGCGTGTAGCCGAGCGCCAGGTTGTACTTTTTCTGGCAGCGGGGCGATGCCACGCCGCCGGTGACGAAGACCGCGGTGCCGGTCACCGCGGACAAGCTGTTCTGGTCGGACTGCAATACGCAGTACCGCACCGGGGCCGAGTACGTGTAGCTGCCGGTCGGGGTCGTCGACAGCGTGCAGTTCACCAGCTGCGCGTCGGAGCAGTACTCGGCCGGCAGGATGTCGTAGTAGTACGGGTTGCCGTTCAACGGCACCGCGTACTCGTAAGTGCCCGGCGTCACCGTCACGGTGCCTCCGCTGACCGTCTCGGAAGCGTCCGGGTAGCCGTTGGCGGAACTGCCCAGGTTGTACAGAAAGGGCTTGGCCGTATCGAACCAGTTGCGTTTGCAAGTGGCCGAGGCGTACGAAGAAGGCACGCCGCCGGTGAGGTTCGCGGTGGCCTGCCCGCTGGTGTTGGGCGGCGCTATCGTCACGCGAGGTGCGCTCCGGTAGCCCGTGCCCGGATTGGTCAACGTGATGCCGGTGACGACGCCGCTGCCGTTGATGGTCGCCGTCGCGGTCGCCTGGGTCCCGCCTCCGCCGGGCGACTGGATGGTCACGGTGGGCGCGCTGGTGTAGCCGCTGCCACCGCTGTTCACCGCGACGCTGCTAATGACGCCGGCGGTGACGGTCGCTGTCGCTGTCGCGGTGACGCCCCCGGGCGCGGATATCGTTATGCTGGGCGCGCTGGCGTACCCGGATCCGGGATTGGTGACTGTGATCCCGGTGATATGGCCGCCGCCGTTGACGGTCGCAGTCGCCGTCGCCGTGGTCCCGGTTCCGCCCGGCGCTGAAATGGTTACCGTGGGGGCGCTCGCGTACCCGCTGCCGCCGTTGGTGACGGTAATGCTCGTTACGGTCCCGTTAGCGGTGCAATACGTGGCCTCTGCGTAGCCCGACGCGAGATTCATCGTGCCGCTGGTGGCCTGGTTGCCACCGAGACTGCCGCCGCCGCCACCGCCGCCGCCGCTCGTGCACGGACTGCTCGTATACCCGTTGACCGGAATCTTCGACCAGTTGGTACCTGAGCAGGAGGTCGCGTTGTAGCTCGTCATTTGCACGCCGGCGTAGGTGACGCCCGGCTGGTAATACACGTTCGGGTTGTAATAGATGCCATTGAACTGGTAGGCGTAGTACGGTGGGTCGCCCTGCTGACCGATCGTGGAAGCGTTGTTCGGAGTCACGCAGGGTGTGCTGCCCCCGCCGCCTCCGCCGCCGCCTCCGCCGCCGCCACCCCCTCCGGAGTAGTACGGCTTTTCAACGCAGGGCGTCGAGAATATCCCCGACAGCCAGTCCGGCATGTAGTCCCAGCCCATGCTGCCGGAGTCGTCGAACAACAACATCACGTTCGGCTTGACGACCGAGGTCGCGCCGACTTCCATCGGGGTGGTCGAGATGTCGGTCACCACAGCGCCCGCGCCCGCTGCGAGGCTGGACCCGAGAAGGGCGAGAACGAGGCGAGTCACAGTCTTCATGGGTGGGGTCCGATCAAAGCGTGACAAAGGCCTGACTGAGCGTCGAGGAATTGCGGGTGTCGACCACCTGGATGGTGATTCGATAGAAGTATTTCGGCGAACCGGTGAAGTTGGTGGCGTCGCTCGAGTAGCTGCCCCCGTTCGCGGTGCTGCCGTTGAGCGAGGCGCAGAAGTTTCCGGTGTTGGTCGGACTGCCGGTCACCTTGCACATGCGGCTCACGCTCCAGGAAACCTGGTTCTGGGCCGCGTCGGTGACCGTGCAGCCGGTGCACGTGCTCCAGAAACTGGACGAGGTCCAAAGCTGGTCGTCACCGTGGGAGTAGTAGCCGCTGGCCGGCGCATCCGTATTCAAGGCGCCGGAGGTGGAATTGGCCTGGATCCAGTTCACCGCCGCCAGCACGCCGGCGTCGGCGCTGTTGACGGTGGCATTGCGCGAGGCCAGGTTGCCGGCGACCAGCGAGTTGGTGTCCATCGAACGTATCAGCGCCACGCCCGAGATCATCATCGCCACCAGTGCCACCAGCACCAGCATCAGCATGTATCCGCGTTGGGCGCGCAACGGCGCCGGATGAAGCGAGCTCATGATGGGGTCCAGATCAGGTTGCGCAGGCTGCTGGTGACGTGAAAGACCCGATAGCGGTAGCACTGCCACGCCGGGCCCGTCGGCGCGGTGGCCGAGACATCGAGCGTCGTGGTGGACCCGTCCTCCCAGGTGACCGACGGCGCCGCGGTGGTGGTGGTGCAGGCATTGGTGACCGGGTTCGTCGGCTTTTCCGCTTTGGCGCTGCGCGCCACCAAGGCGATGCGTATGGCCTGGACATTGGCCCAGTCCGCCGTGGTGGTGGGGGTGGTCGCATTCCAGATGTCCACCAAGCCGTCGGCGCTGTTGAACCGGCCGTACAGCGCTTTGAGCTGCACCACGTTGGCGGCAACCGGCTGCGCCAGCTGGTTGGTCATCAGTTGATCGACCACCAGCGAGTTGAAGTTCGCAAGCGTGGAGTTGTTCTGGATCTTGTAGGTGTTGGCGGTCGGCGTTGCGCCCATGTCCATCAGCACCGCATTGGCGCTGTAGTCGGGCCCCAGTCCGCCGGCCGGGTTGTAGCGGGCCACCGCGTGTTTGATGGTGTTCTGATTGCTGGAGCCGGCCGTCGGCGTATTGGTGGCCTCAGCCAGGGTGCACGGCTGACCGCCTTCGGCCAGCAACAGCACGTCGCCCTGCGTGACCCCGTAGGCATCGGTCACGGTGTAATCGGTCGTCGGCGACGTCAGAGCTGAAGTGAAGTTGATCGCGCCCGGCATCATGCCGGTGCTGCTGGAGACGATCGTGACCGAATCCGGGTTGTTGCCGACGCCTGCGTTGATCAGCACCGGCGCCAGCGTGAAATTGATAGCGGACACCGGCGGACCCGCCTGGGAGCCGGTCACGGCGCATCCCAGGTAGGTGGCCGTGTTGATGCCGTAACCGGCCATGCGCAGATCGCGGTCCATCACGAACATGGCGAGCTCGCCGGCGAAGGAGGCATCTCCGCCGCTGGTCGCCGTGCGTCGATAGCCTTCGGACACCGCGAAGGACTGGAAGATCGCCAAGGTCGCGAACAGCGCCACGACCGTGGAGACCATCACTTCGACCAGCGAAAAACCCCGCTGGCCGCTGCTTGCCTGCATGCGCGTTTTCATGGGTTCTGGATCGTTGCGATCTCGACGTGCTGGTGTGTCTGACCGGCTGCGGCTGCGGCCGGGGGCTGCCATGTCACGGTCACCGTGACGGTCGTTCCGTTGACCGCGACCGTCCCGGCGCCTTTGGGTAAAGTGGACTGGACCTCGCTCAGCCACGGCTGCACCGCCGAGGAAGGGGTCCCGGTCGCGTAGGCGTAGCTGCCTATGGCGGTCCGGTTCACCCAGATGTTGTTGATCAGGCCGTCGGTCAGCAGCGCCGCGTCGGTGCGGTACTTGGCGTCCGAAAAGCCGCTCAACGCCCGTGCGTGCATTCCCAGCAAGCCCAGGATGCCGAAGGCGAAAATCGTCATCGCGACCAGCACCTCGATCAGCGACATGCCACGCATTGCCACACGCATGCTCTGCCCCCTGCTCAACTGCAGCCCCGCGCATCGCTCGCGAGGCTCAAATTGGGATCGCACATCCGGATCTGCCCGCCGGCGCCGATCATCACGGTCAGCGGCCGCGCCGAGGCGCTCGGAATCGACGGATCGGTCACATTGATCTGGGTGATCGGGGCGGTGTTGTCGGCGTTCGTAGTCACCATGCCGAGGGAGTTGAAGGTCACGTTGGTCGCCGCCGCCGGCGTCACCTGGAGCTGCGGGAATGCGGTCTGCTGGTCCGCCGCCGTCTGCCGCTGGATATAGTTGCCCGAGGTCGGAGTGGCGTTCGTCGCTGTGCCGGGGCAATCGCCAGGCTGCTCCGGCTGCGAACCTGTGCCGGCCGGGTTGGCGCACCCGACCAGCCAGTCGGCCGCCAGCGGGGTGGCGGTCGAGGTCAGCCAGAACATCACGCTGCGGTTGCGCCGGATCGCCTCCGCGCGCGCCAGCTGCAGCCCGTTCTGCATCGATTCGGTCGCGGTCCGGATCTGGGCGTTGTGAACCCATGCCGAAAACGACGGTGCCGCCGTCGCGAACAGGATCGCCACCACGGCCAGCACGACCGCAAGCTCGATCAGGGTGACGCCGCGCTGCCAGGTTCTCATGCTCGCTCCCGATGCTCCTAGCGGACGATCCAGCCGGTCGATGACGACGCCGGCGAGCTCCAGCCGGTCGGGACCTGAGAGGTCTGATCGTTGGTCTCGTCGATCGTGTAGACGAAGGTATTTGGGAGCTGGCCCTGACCGGTTGCCGTGGCGGTGTACTGCTGCCCGGCGCTGGCGGTCGCACAGGTCAACACGAAATTGACCAGCGTCGGAATCGCAGCCCCGCAATTGCCGCCGCTGGCGTACGTGTGGTTGTCCTGGTAGTACTGCTCCATCTGGACGCGGTATTGCGACAGCGCCTGCGTGCCCTCGACCAGGTCGCCGCGCTGGATGTAGCGCGTGTAGGCGGGAATCGCGATCGCGGCCAGGATCGACACGATCGTGACCACGACCATCAGTTCGATCAGCGTGAAGCCCGCTGCGGGCGTCGTCTTAAGTTGCGCCATTGCGTTCGCCTTCCCATCCGGCTTAAGTTCTTCCGTGCTCGTACCCGGTATCGGTCGGTCGCAGGCGTGTCTTGAAGCCAGCCCGGGGCAACGGCGGTTTTCGGGCGATCGGCGGCAGCGCGAACGCGATTCTTTAGAAAGTTGTAAGGTGCGCTCCGACCGACCCGACCAAGCGAGTCAATCCTGGGGAGACGAACCGGTGACGAACGGCGAACCATCACCCGCCGCCGTGGCGGTCAGCCGAGACAGCGTGCCGGGACAGATCGTCCTGGTGCTGCAGGGAGGCGGAGCGCTGGGCGCCTACCAGCTCGGTGTCTACCAGGCGCTGCACGAGAGCGGGCTTCAGCCCGACTGGATCATCGGCACTTCGATCGGTGCGATCAACGGCGCCATCATCGCCGGCAATCCGGTCGGGCAGCGCTGGACGCGACTGCGGCAGTTCTGGGACCGGATGGCGGTCGCCGGCATCACGGACCAGGGTCCGGCCGCGCGATTCTGGGAGGGCCTGAACAGTGTTCGCACGCTGGCGTTCGGCATCCCCGGCTTCTTCGAGCCCAATCCAAGCGCGGCATTTGGACCGCTGGCGCAGGTCGGCATCGAGCAGGCCTCGTACTACCTGACCGGCGGGCTGCGGGCAACGCTGGACCAACTGGTCGACTTCGGCTGCCTGGCGCAGGCCCAGACCCGCCTGACCGTCGGAGCGGTCGGCGTGCGCGATGGAGCGATGCGTTACTTCGACACCCGCAGAGAAACGCTAGGGCCCGATCACATCCTGGCCTCGGGCGCGCTGCCGCCGGCGTTTCCCGCGATCCGGATCGGCGACCAGGCGTATTGGGATGGCGGAGTCTTTTCGAACACGCCCATCGAGGCGGTACTGGACGACAAGCCGCGGCGCGATTCGGTGATTTTTTCGGTCAATCTCTGGAATCCACACGGTCCGGAGCCGAAATCGCTGTGGGACGTTCAGTCCCGGCAGAAGGAGATCCAGTATTCGAGCCGCTTCGACAGCCATTTGATGCGGCAGGCGCAGATTCACCGCCTGCGGCACGTGATCCGGGAGTTCGAACAACTGGTGCCGGCGGCCGATCGCGGCTCGGAGACTTGCCGCATGCTGTCGGCGTGGGGCTGTTCGACCGTGATGCACGTGGTGCGTCTGACCGCGCCCCGTCTGCCCAATGACGACATCACGCGCGACATCGACTTCACGCGCGACGGCATCGAACTTCGGCGCGAAGCCGGCCATCGCGATGGACTGAGCGCCCTGAGGCAGCAGCCGTGGAATCGGCGCGGCGATACCCTGGACGGCGTGGTGGTCCACGATATCGAGCGGTAAATTCGCAGGCGCCCGCGGCCAGCGGGGCGGAACGAGCCGTACTGAAAGGCGCAGTCCGTTGCTGGTATTGTGGCAATCGTTCGGCCGATGCGGCCACTGTGGAAAGGTTTCGACCGTGGACACGACGAAGATGGAACCCGTTGTTCCGACGGTGGGCACGTCGGCATACGACGAGTGGGTGCTGGACGAGGCACTGCAGGAAACGTTCCCGGCGAGCGACTCGGCCTTGCCGACGCAACCGGGAAGCTCGCTCGGGCTACGCTACGCCGGTGTGGCCGATCAAGCCGCCAAGGGCAAGGGGCGAGCACCGTGAAGGCGCTCTGGAACGGCGCGGTGATCGCCGAGAGCCAGGACACCGTGGTGGTCGAAGGCAATCACTATTTCCCGCTCGCGTCGGTCAAGCGCGAATATCTGCGCCCGAGCTCGACCACGACCGTGTGTCCCTGGAAAGGCACGGCGAGCTACTACGACCTGGTCGTGGGCGACGGTGTCAATCGCGATGCGGTCTGGTATTACGCGGCGCCGAGCGCGGCAGCCCGGCAGATCGAGGGGCGCTGCGCCTTCTGGCACGGGGTGCAAGTCGTCGAGTGATGTCAACGGACACCGAAATCATTGCCCACGCC
>DATKFG010000049.1:0-26650 GCA_035511515.1 Burkholderiaceae bacterium
CATCAGCTCGCGCAGGTACACCAGCGCGACGTCGGTGCGGCCCGCCAGCTCGTTGGCCTTGACCATCGCGATCAGCACGTCGCGCAGGGAACCCTTGAGCACGCGCGCGCGCTCGAGCAGCTTGGACAGGCGCGACAGGCCCACGTCGACCGTACCCGAATACACCTCGCACAACCCCTCGGCCATGCCGGCGTACAGCTCGGCCCGCTCCAGGCCGGATTCGTGCGCGATCTGCTTGGCGATCTCGCAACGCTGCCGGGCCGCCTCCGGCGCGTCGACCTCCAGCAGAAGGCGCGTGTAGTGCGTCTCGGCCAGGACGCGGGAAAGGCGAAAGCTCGCCGTGGTCGGCTTGTCCTGCAAATCGACCGATTCCTTGGCAGCGCGCAACCCTCGGCTGTAATCCTCCAGGTGCAGGCAGGCCAGCGCCATATTGGCCAGTGCGAAGGCACGCGGACCTCGCAGCTCCGGTCTGCCTTCGCTGAGCGATACGACCCGGTCCAGGCAGGCGATCGCGTCCTCGTACTGCGCCGCGTAGATCAGGGCGAATCCCAGGTTGTTGCAGACGATGGCTTCCGCATGCGGATCGCCCAGTTCGAGCGCGATCTCCAGCGCCTCGGCATACGTCTCGATCGCCACCGGCAGATTGCCGGTGTCGGCCAGCAACACGCCGTGGATCGACAAGGCCAGCCGCAGCAGTGCCGGCGGTCCCGAACGCCGGTATATGTCGACCGCCCGCTCCGAAGGCGCCAGGCCCTTGAGCGGATGGCCTGACACATAGGCGTATTTGGCAACGGCCAGCAGGCACTCGGCGAGCGCCGGACCCGGCGGCTCGATACTCAAACGGCCAATCAAATCAAGCGCTCGTGCAAACAACTGCGAGCTCTGCGGCGAGGCGACGGACCGCTCTGGATCCAGGGCGCGCGCCAGTTCGGTCAAGGCCCGCGCCAGATCCTCCGGCGCGGCCGCCGGAGACCCGATTAGCGCTTCGACGCGCTCAGCGACATCGAGCATGTGCGCTAGTCCGATTGGTACGAGCGAGGCCGGTCACTGAGACGCGCGCCCCCGGAGTTCGGGAGTTGCGGTTTTGGGCCGAATCCATCAGGATGGGCCCGACCCGTGCGCAGCGAAGCGCGGGCAAACCAAGCGTTTTACGGGGTTGGAGCCAATCATGAACCTGATCAGCGTCGAAACGAACGTCGTCGAAACCGAAGCCGGCGAACTGCAAGCCAAGCAGACCGACGAAGCGATCGCCGAATTGAGCGCCTCTCAGCTGATGCTGGTCGGCGGCGGCTCCGGCATCGCAGGTCTGAGCTGAGATCGCGCGCCAACGAAGGTTGACTCGGCTGCCCGGCATCGAGCCGGCAGCGGGTAAATGATTGGTCGGGTCAAGCGCTATCTTTTGCTTGGCGGCGGCGGTGCAGCCCGCCCGCTTTGATAGCGCATCTCGTTGCACTGAGACCCCCCCTTTGGTTGGGCTCGTTCGGGGCCATGTCCGCCCCGCCGAGTCCGGCGTTCGAACCGAGCCTCCACTTGCCTGGGGTTCGAACATCCGTAAATCCAGCATAACCTACACCCGCGCGACGTAAAGGGGTATGTCCAGGACGCCAGATAGGCGAAACGGTCGACGCGTGTCGGTGAACCCTGTCACGGCCGTTTCGACCGTCTGCTAGCGCGAATCGAGCTCGGCCGGCAGACCCGCCGCGCGCAATGCCTGCAAAACCTGCTCGACGTGCTCCGGTCCGCGCGTCTGCAGCTCCATTTGCAGCTCGGCGTTCAGCGCCGGCAGCGTCGTGAAGGCCCGCTGATGGGCCACCTCCTCGATGTTCGCCCCGACCTGGCCGACGATGGCGGCAGCGCGGGCGAGCTCGCCCGGCACGTCGCGGATCGTCACCCGGATGCGGGCCAGGCGCCCGGCGCGCACCATGCCGCGCTCGATGATGTCGGCCAGCATCAGCGGCTCGATGTTGCCGCCGCAAAGAATGAGGCCCACTTTGCGGCCCAGGAAGCGCTCGCGGTAGCGCAGCAGTGCGGCCAGGCCCGCCGCGCCCGCCCCTTCGACCACGGTCTTTTCGATTTCCAGCAGCAGCACGATCGCGTGCTCGATGTCGCCCTCGCCCACCAGCACGATGTCATCGACCAGGCGGCGCACGATGGCGGAGGTCAGCGCGCCCGGGGATTTGACGGCGATGCCCTCGGCCAGCGTCGCGTTGGCGCAGGCCATCGTGACGCCCTTGATGGCCGCGTACATCGCCGGAAAGCGGTCGGTCTGCACGCCCACGATCTCGATGTCGGGGCTGACCGAGCGCGCCGCCAGCGCCACGCCCGCAATCAGTCCGCCGCCGCCCACCGCCACGCACAGGCACTGCAGGTCGGGCTGCGCCGCCAGCATTTCGGCGCCCACCGTGCCCTGTCCGGCGATCACGTCGACGTCGTCGTACGGGTGCACCATCGTCAGGCCGCGCGCCAGCACCAGGCGCTCGGCTTCAACACGGGCGTCGTCGAACGTGTCGCCCGCCAGGATCACCTCGGCGCCGAAGCCGCGCGTGCGCTCGACCTTGATGCTGGGTGAAAAGCGCGGCATCACGATCACCGCCGGGATCCCCATGCGCTGCGCGTGAAAAGCAACGCCCTGCGCGTGATTGCCAGCCGACACCGCGATCACGCCGCGATCGCGCTCCGGTGCGGTCAGGGTGCTGAGCCGGTTCAGCGCGCCGCGCTCCTTGAAACTGGCCGTGAACTGCAGGTTCTCGAATTTCAGCCAGACCTCGGCCTGGGCGATCTGCGACAGCGTGCGCGAGTGCAGAAACGGGGTGACCTCGACCTGGCCGGCGATGCGCCGCGCGGCGCGCTCGATCTCGCCGGCGGTCGGCCTGAGACCGCTCAGGCGGTCGGTAAGCGGCTGCGGTTGCACGGGGTCACAGTGTATTCGGTGCCGCCCTGTAGCATTTTCAGCGCCGCGGGCCGTTTACCCCTTGTTGGGGCCGGTCAGCGGCTCCCGCCCACCCTGACGGATCGGATCCGAATGAACACACCGAGCTGGATTCAATGGCCCTCGCTGATCACCTGGCTCACGCTGATTCTGCTGGGTGCCGTGGCGTTCAACGTGGCGCGCGCGCGGGCCCGCTACGACATCCGGGCCCCGGCCACGAGCGGCCACGAGCACTTCGAGCGCATCTTTCGCGTCCAGATGAACACGCTGGAAAACACCGTGGTGTTCCTGCCGGCCTTGTGGCTGGCCGCCTGGTACTGGAACCCGGCCTGGGCGTCGGCCTGCGGCGCCGTGTGGCTGCTCGGGCGCATCTGGTACGCGCACGGCTACGGCCGCGCAGCGGCCCGCCGGGGCGGGGGCTACTACCTGTCCTCGGCGGGATTGATGGCATTGGTGGTCGGCTCGGCGGTGGGCTGGGTGCGGGCGCTTGCATGGACGTGAAGGCGGCTGAGCCCGCGGCGGCCGGCCAGACCGCGCCGCCGGCCGCGCCGGAGGGCCAAACGCCGGCACGGCGCCTGGGAACCTTGCGCGCGCTGTGGCCGTTTATCGTGCCGTACCGGCGCCAGATCGCGATCGCGCTGCTGATGCTGCTGCTGGCCTCGCTCACCACGCTGGCGCTGCCGTTCGCGGTCCGGATGCTGGTGGACCGCGGGCTGGCTCTGTCATCGGACGTGGGGCTCGCCGCGCGGCTGATCGCGATCCGGCATCAGTTCGGGTGGCTGTTCTTCAACGCGGTGCTGCTGGCCGCCTTCACCTCGGCGCGCTTCTACATGGTGACCTGGATCGGCGAGCGCGTCACCGCCGACCTGCGCCAGGCGGTGTATGCGCACGTGCTGCGGCAGAGCCCGCAGTTCTTCGAGACGCTCAAGACCGGCGAGGTGCTCTCGCGCCTGACCACCGACACCATCGTGATCCAGAACGCCGTGGGCTCGAGCGTGTCGATGGGGCTGCGCAGCCTCGTGCTGTTCATCGGGTCCCTGATGCTGCTGATCGCGATCAGCCCGCGCCTGATGCTGACCGTGGCCGGCGTGATCGCCCTGGTGGTGGCCCCGGCCTTGTTCATCGGCCGGCGCGTGCGGCGCCTGTCGCGCGCCAGCCAGGACCGGATCGCCGACACCAGCGGCATCGCCGGGGAGGTGCTGAACGCGATCCCGGTGGTGCAGAGCTTCACCCAGGAGCAGGCCGAGGCGCAGCGGTTCCGCACCGCCAACGAGGCCGCGTTCCTGGCCTCGGTGCGCCGCACCCGCACCCGGGCCATGCTGACCGCGTTCGTGATCATCGGCGTGTTCGGCTCGCTGCTGAACGGACTGCAAAACGGGGTGCAGGCGGTGATGGCCGGCCACATCTCGTCAGGCCAGCTCAGCCAGATTGCCCTCTACATCACGCTGGCGGCCTCCAGCGTGGCCATGCTGGCCGAGGTGTGGGGCGACCTGCTGCGCGCGGCGGCGGCCACCGAGCGGCTGTCCGAGCTGCTGGCCACGCAGGCGGCGATCCGTGATCCGCGGGCGCCGCGCGAGCTTGCGCCCTCACCCCCCTGCTTCGCCGGGCGTAGCCCGGCTTCGCAGGGCGAGCCGGCCCCTCTCCCGCTTCGCGGGCGAGGGGAGGAACTGCTCCCCTCTACCACGCCCGTGGGAGCGCCGACCAGCCTGCGCGTGGATCTGCAGGAAGTGAGCTTCGCCTACCCGTCGCGCCCGGGCCGCAACGTCGTCGACAATCTGAGCCTGATCGTGGAGGCCGGCCACACCGTGGCGCTGGTGGGCCCGTCCGGCGCCGGCAAGTCGACCATCTTCCAGCTGCTGCAGCGCTTTTACGAGGCCCAGCGCGGCAGCGTCCTGGTCGGCGGCATCGACGTGCGCCAGCTGCGCCTGGCCGATCTGCGCGGGCACATCGCCGTGGTTCCCCAGGATCCGGTGATCTTCTCCGGCACGGTGCTGGACAACATCCGGTACGGCCGCGCCGATGCGAGCCTGGAAGAAGCGCTGGAGGCCGCGCGCGCGGCCCACGTGGAGGAATTCGTCGGGCAGCTGCCGCAGCGCTACGACACCTTCGTGGGCGAGCGCGGGCTGCGCCTGTCGGGCGGGCAGCGCCAGCGCATCGCGATCGCCCGCGCGATCCTGAAGAACGCGCCGCTGCTGCTGCTGGACGAGGCCACCAGCAGCCTGGATGCCGAAAGCGAACGCGCGGTGCAGCAGGCGCTGGAAACCGCCATGCGCGGGCGCACCACCATCGTGATCGCGCACCGGCTGGCCACGGTGCAGCGCGCCGGCCGCATCTTCGTGCTGGACCACGGGGCGATCGTCGATTCGGGCACCCATGCCGAGCTGGTGGCGCACGCGGGACTGTACAGCCGGCTGGCGGCGCTGCAGTTCTCGCTGTAGCGCGCGGATTCGCCCTGCTCCGCCCGGCTACGCCGGGCTACGCAGGGCATGTTGCCGATAGAATCGGCAACATGGAATATGAAAACCTGATGCGCCACGTGTTCGAGCACGGGGTGGACAAGAGCGACCGCACCGGAACCGGGGCGCGCTCGGTGTTCGGCTACCAGATGCGGTTCGACCTGGCACAGGGCTTTCCGCTGGTGACCACGAAGAAGCTGCACCTGCGCTCGATCATCTACGAGCTGCTGTGGTTCCTGCAGGGCAGCAGCAACGTCGAGTACCTGAGGCGCCACGGCGTGACGATCTGGGACGAATGGGCCGATGCCGACGGCGAGCTGGGACCGGTGTACGGCGTGCAGTGGCGCGCGTGGCCGTCGCCGCGCGGCCCGATCGACCAGATCGCGCAGGTGATCGAGCGCATCCGCGCCGATCCGGACTCGCGCCGGCTGATCGTTTCGGCCTGGAACGTGTCCGACATCCCCAACATGAAGCTTCCGCCCTGCCACCTGCTGTTCCAGTTCAACGTGACCGCCGGCCGCCTGAGCTGCCAGCTGTACCAGCGCAGCTGCGACGTTTTTCTGGGGGTTCCGTTCAATATCGCCAGCTACAGCCTGCTCACGCACATGGTGGCGCAGCAGTGCGACCTGGCGCCGGGGGACTTCGTGTGGACCGGCGGCGACTGCCACATCTACCTGAACCATTTCGATCAGGTGCGCGAGCAACTGTCGCGCACCCCCTATCCGTACCCGCAACTGCGCATCCGCCGGCGGCCGCCGTCGATATCGGACTACGTGTTCGAGGACTTCGAAGTGGTCGGCTACCAGGCGCATCCGGCCATCAAGGCGGAGGTGGCCGTTTGATCGGGCTCGGCGGGATGCAGGCGGCCGCTCCGTGGCGACACCTCCGCCGCGCGTGAACCTGATCGTGGCGCGGGCGCGCAACGGCGTGATCGGGCGCGGCGGCACGCTGCCGTGGCATCTGCCGGAGGATCTGCGCCATTTCAAGCGCAGCACGCTCGGCCACCCGATCGTGATGGGGCGCAAGACCTGGGAGTCGATCGGACGCGCGCTGCCGGGCCGGCGCAGCATCGTGCTCACGCGCAACCCGCGCTTCAGCGCCCCCGGGTGCGAGACGGCCGGCAGTCTGGCGCAGGCGCTGGCGATGTGCGAAGGCGCCCCGGAGGTGTTCGTGATCGGCGGGGCGCAGCTGTTCGCCGAGGCGCTGCCGCTGGCGCAGCGCCTGATCGTCACCGAGATCGACGCCGACTTCGAGGGCGACACGTTCTTTCCGCCGTTCGACCCGGCCGCCTGGCGCCAGACCGCGCGCGAGCACCTGGCGCCGGGTCCGCAGCGTGCATTCGGCATCGATTTCGTGACGCTGGAAGCAGAAAAACCGGCCCACTGAGGCCCACCGCGAGGAGAGCGAGCAATGCCACACGAGGAGTTCCATGTACACGGGGCGCACGACCACGAGCTGGAACACGCGGCCGAGCACGGCGCGCAAGACCGCTTCGCCGGCCGCATCGCCGTGACCACCGCGATCCTGGCCACGCTGGGCGCACTGATGTCCTTCGCCGGCGGCGACACGCAGGCCAAGGCGCAGATATTCAAGAACGAGGCCGCCATCAAGAAAACCGAGGCCAACGACCAGTGGGCGTACTACCAGGCCAAGGGCAACAAGCAGAACCTGGCCGAGGTCGCCGCGACGCTGTCGACGCAGCCCGACAAGGTGCAGTTTTACCGCGACGAGACCGAGCGCTACAAGAAAGAGAAGGCCGAAATCAAGCAGGAGGCCGACAAGCTGGAGGCCGAATCGAAGAGCTGGGACACACGCAGCGAGGAGCAGATGCACGTGCACCACCGCTGGGCCCTGGCGGCCACCGCGATGCAGATCGCGATTGCGCTGTCGGCCATCGCGCTGCTGACGCGCCGCGAATGGCTGGCCTACGGCGTGTATGCGGTGGCGGCGATCGGGATCGTGTTTGGAGGCTTGGCGCTGGCGGGGGTGTGACGGCCCTCACCCCCTCCCCTCTCCCGCTGCGCGGGCGAGGGGCGACCGGGTACCGCAAGCGCGCAGGCATTCGCACAGGCACCCCGTATCGCCCCTCGCCCGCGTAGCGGGAGAGGGGAGGGGGTGAGGGCTGCGTTCTACCTGCCGTAGCGGGCGGTGATCGAGGCCTTGCCGAGCTGGTTGGCGTGGATCTTGAAGCCGACCAGCGCGGGGCTGGCGTCCGGCGGCAGGTCGAGCGTGTCGACCTTCAGCGCGTAGATGGTGAAGATGTAGCGGTGCGGCTTGTCGCCCGGCGGCGGACAGGCGCCGCCGAATTCGCCCGTTCCGAAATCGTTGCGCCCCTGGCGCGCGCCGGCCGGCAGCTTGCCGCCATGCCCGATGTTCCTGGGCAGTGCGTTGACGGTGGGCGGCAGGTCGAACACGATCCAGTGCCACCAGCCGCTGCCGGTCGGAGCATCCGGGTCGTACACGGTCAAGGCGAAGCTCTTGGTGCCGGTCGGAGCTCCCGTCCAGTTCAAGGCCGGAGAGATATTCTGGCCGCGGCAACCGAATCCCGAAAACACCTGGTTCTCGGTCAGATTGGCGCCGTCGACCACTTCCGGGCTGCTCAGCTCGAAGGCGCCGGCCGGCAAGGCCAGCGCCAGCAACAGGGACGAAACGGATATCGGCAATGCCCATCGATGCATGGTGATGTCCTCCAGTTGATCCGGTCTACTTCAATGGCTTGAAGCGCAGCCGGTGCGGGCGGGCGCCCTCCTCGCCCAGGCGGCGCTTCTTGTCGTCCTCGTAATCGCGGTAGTTGCCCGGATAGAACACCCACTGCGAATCGCCTTCGCAGGCGAGGATGTGGGTGGCAATCCGGTCCAGGAACCAGCGGTCGTGCGAGATCACCAGCACGCTGCCGGCGAACTCCAGCAAGGCGTCCTCCAGCGCGCGCAGCGTCTCCACATCCAGATCGTTGGACGGCTCGTCCAGCAGCAGCACGTTGCCGCCCGCGATCAGAACCTTGGCCAGGTGCAGGCGGCCGCGCTCGCCGCCCGAGAGCTGGCCGACCTGCTTCTGCTGGTCGGCGCCGCGGAAGTTGAAGCGGCCGATGTAAGCGCGCGAGGGCATCTCGAACCTGCCCACCGTCAGCACGTCCTGTCCGCCGGAGACCTCCTCCCACACGGTCTTCTGGCCTGCGAGGGCTTCGCGCGACTGGTCCACGAAGGCGGTCTTCACGGTCGGTCCGATCGTGATCTCGCCCTGGTCGGGCCGCTCGCGGCCGTTGATCATCCGGAACAGCGTCGACTTGCCGGCGCCATTGGGTCCGATGATGCCGACGATCGCGCCGGGCGGGACGTTGAACGAGAGCCGGTCGATCAGCAGCCGGTCCCCGTAGCCCTTGCTGACCTCGTTGAACTCGATCACTTCGTTGCCGAGGCGCTCGGCCACCGGGATGAAGATCTCCTGGGTCTCGTTGCGCTTCTGGTACTCGACCGAGCTCAACTCCTCGAAACGCGCCAGCCGCGCCTTGCTCTTGGCCTGGCGGCCTTTCGGATTCTGCCGGACCCACTCGAGCTCGAGCTGCATCGCGCGGATCCGCCCGGCCTCCTGCTTGGCCTCGACCTGCAGGCGCTGCTCCTTCTGCTCCAGCCACGAGCTGTAGTTGCCGTGCCACGGAATGCCGCGGCCGCGATCCAGCTCCAGGATCCATTCGCAGGCGTTGTCCAGGAAATAGCGGTCGTGGGTGATTCCGACCACGGTGCCCGCGAAGCGCAGCAGGTACTGTTCGAGCCACTCGACGCTTTCCGCGTCCAGGTGGTTGGTCGGCTCGTCCAGCAGCAGCATGTCCGGCTTGGACAGCAGCAGCTGGCACAGCGCCACGCGGCGCTTTTCGCCCCCGGACAGGTTGGCGATCAGCGCCTCCCACGGCGGCAGCCGCAGCGCATCGGCGGCGATCTCGAGCTGGTGTTCCAGGTCCGCGCCGCTGGTTGCAACGATCGCCTCGTAGCGCGCCTGTTCGGCGGCGAGCTTGTCGAAGTCGGCGTCGGGCTCGGCGTAGGCGGCGTAGATCTGCTCCAGCCGCGCGTGCGCCTCGATCACCTCGCCCAGCCCCTCTTCCACACACTGGCGCACGGTGCGGGTGGCGTCGAGCAGCGGCTCCTGCGGCAGGTAGCCGATCTTCATTTTCGGCATCGGCACCGCTTCGCCGTCGAAGTTCGCATCCTCCCCCGCCATGATCCGCATCAGGCTCGACTTGCCCGAGCCGTTCAAGCCCAGCACGCCGATCTTGGCGCCGGGATAGAACGAGAGCGAAATGTCCTTCAGGATCTGGCGCTTGGGCGGCACGGTCTTGCTGACCCGCCGCATCGTGTAGACGTACTGCATGAGACCCTCACCCTGGCCTCTCCCGCTGCGCGGGAGAGGGTTCAATTTTCCGAGGCGCGCAGCTTACCCAACATCGGCCGTTTCGTAGGCCGATAGCGGCGGGCAGGTGCACATCAGGTTGCGGTCGCCGTACACGTTGTCGATGCGCGCCACCGCCGGCCACACCTTGTTGTGCGCGCCGAGCCCGGCCGGATAGGCCGCCTGGCGCCGCGTGTACGGGTGGGACCAGGCATCCGCAGCGATCATCGCGCCCGTGTGCGGGGCATTTTTCAGGGGATTGTCGGCCCGATCCATGCGCCCCCGCTCGATGTCGCCGATTTCGGCGCGAATCGAGATCATCGCCTCGACGAAGCGGTCCAGCTCGGCTTTCGGCTCCGACTCGGTCGGCTCGATCATCAGGGTGCCGGCCACCGGGAACGACACGGTGGGCGCGTGCAATCCGTAGTCCATCAGCCGCTTGGCCACGTCCTCGGCGGTGACGCCGCTCGCGTCCTTGAGCGGGCGCAGGTCGATGATGCATTCGTGCGCGACGAAGCCGTTGCGGCCCGCGTACAGGATCGGGTAGTGCGCCGCCAGGCGCCGGGCCACGTAGTTGGCGCTGAGCAGCGCCACCATGGTGGCCCGCGTCAGCCCGCGGCCTCCCATCATCGTCACGTACATCCACACGATCGGCAGTATCCCGGCCGAGCCGTACGGGGCCGCGCTGACGGGACCCACCGGCGAGGGCACGCCGATGCGGCCCGGCAGAAACGGCGCCAGGTGCGACTTGACCGCCACCGGCCCCACGCCCGGACCGCCTCCGCCGTGCGGGATGCAGAACGTCTTGTGCAGGTTCAGATGCGAGACATCGCCGCCGAAGCGGCCCGGCGCAGCCAGTCCCACCAGCGCATTCAAATTGGCCCCGTCCACGTACACCTGGCCGCCGTACCGATGCACCACCTCGCAGATCGGGCCGATCGCTTCCTCGAACACCCCATGCGTGGACGGGTAGGTGATCATCAACGCCGACAGGCGCTCGGCGGTGCGGCTGGCTTTGGCTTGCAGGTCGACCAGGTCGACATTGCCGCCGGCATCGCAGGCGACCGCAACCACCTGCAGTCCGGCCAGATAGGCCGAGGCCGGGTTGGTCCCGTGCGCGCTTTCCGGAATCAGGCAGATGTCGCGCTGCGGCTGGCCACGCGCGCGGTGCCAGGCGCGGATCGCGAGCAGCCCGGCCAGCTCGCCTTGCGAGCCCGCGTTGGGCTGCAGGCTCACCGCATCGTAGCCGGCGCACTGCGCCAGCCACCGTTCCAGCGCATCGATCATCTGCCGGTAGCCCTGGACCTGGTCCTCGGGCGCGTACGGATGCACGTCGGCGAACTGCGGCCAGCTGATCGGGATCATCTCCGAGGTGGCATTGAGCTTCATCGTGCACGACCCCAGCGGGATCATCGTGCGGTCCAGCGCGAGGTCGCGGTCGGCGAGCCGGCGCAGGTAGCGCAGCATCGCCGTTTCCGAGTGGTAGGCGTTGAACACCGGGTGCGTCAGGATCGGCGTGCGCCGCGCCAGCTCGGGCGGTATCGCATCGGGCGAGGCCGCATCCAGCGCATCGATCCGCGCGGGGTCCGCGGGCAGCCCGAACAGCGACCACAGCGCCTCGATGTCACCCCGGCCGACCGTCTCGTCCAGCGCAATGCCCACCGCGTCCGCTCCGAGGTCGCGCAGGTTGATCGCCTGGGCGCGCGCGGCCGCGTGGATGCGGCCCGCATCGATGCCGCTCACCTGGATCGTGTCGAAAAAACGCGCGCTCACCTGCAGGCCGGCCGAGCGCAGGCCGGCGGCCAGCACGACGGCGTGGCGGTGAATCCTGCGCGCGATCCGGCGCAAGCCGTCGGGGCCGTGGTAGATCGCGTAAAAAGCCGCGATCACGGCCAGCAAGGCCTGCGAGGTGCAGATGTTGGAGGTGGCCTTCTCGCGCCGGATGTGCTGTTCGCGCGTCTGCAACGCCAGCCGCAGCGCGGGCGAGCCCTGGCTGTCGACCGACACGCCGACCACGCGCCCCGGCAGGGCCCGCTTGAACGCGTCCCGGCACGAGATGAACGCCGCGTGGGGACCGCCGAAGCCGAGCGGAACTCCGAAGCGCTGCGCCGATCCGACCACGATGTCGGCGCCCCACTCGCCCGGCGCGGCCAGCAGCACCAGCGCCATCGGATCGGCCGCCACCGACAGCAGCGCGCCGCGCGCGTGCGCCGCTTCGGCCAGGCGCGGGCCGGGCTCGGAAGCGATCTGTCCGGTCGAGGCCGGATACTGGATCAGGTAGCCGAAAGCGTCGATGCCGCCGGCAGCGGCGGCATCGCCGATCCGCAATTCGATGCCGACCGCCGGCGCGCGCGTTTGCAGCACCGCGATCGTCTGCGGATGGCAACTGCTGGAAACGAAGAAGGTCGACGACGGGTTGTTGCTGCAGCGCCGGCTCATCATCATCGCCTCGGCGGCCGCCGAGGCCTCGTCCAGCAGCGACGCGTTGGCCACCGGCAGGCCGGTCAGGTCGCACACCAGCGTCTGGAAATTCAGCATGCCCTCCAGGCGACCTTGCGCGATCTCGGCCTGGTACGGCGTGTACGCGGTGTACCAGGCCGGGTTCTGCAGCACGTTGCGGGCGATCACCGCCGGCAGCCGGGCGGCGTGATAGCCCATGCCGATGTAGTTGCGAAAGGTCCGGTTGCGCGATGCGAGCGCCTGCAGGCGCGCCAGCGCCTGCGCCTCGCTCACCGGCGGATCCAGCGCGAGCGGCTCCTTCAGCCGGATCGACGCCGGCACGATCGCATCGACCAGCGCGGCCAGGCTGGGCTGGTCCAGCACGGCGAGCATCGCGGCCACGTCCGCGTCCGACGGTCCGATGTGGCGCTGGATGAATTCGCCGTCGCATTCGAGCTCGGCCAGCCGGGCCGCGACGGCCTGCGTCGTGCGGTCCATGTCACTTGTGCTGCGCGATGTTGTTCGAGTACTGAGTGGCATCGAGCAGCCGCGCCTGCGAGCCCGCCTCGAGCGGACGCAGCCGGAACAGCCATGCGGAAAAAGCGTCGGAGTTGATCAATTCGGGCTTGTCGGCCAGGGCCTGGTTGACCGCCACCACCTCCCCCGCGATCGGCGCGTACACATCGGAGGCCGCTTTGACCGACTCGACCACGGCGCTGGCCTCGCCGGCCTTGAGCGTGCGGCCGACCTGCGGCAGCTCGACGAACACCAGGTCGCCGAGCGACTCCTGCGCAAAGTCGGTGATGCCGACGGTCGCACTGCCGTCGCTTTCCCAGCGCACCCATTCGTGCGAATCCGTGTACTTCAGCTCCGGCGGCACTCTCATCGGATCAGGTCCTTCCTTGGTTGTTCTAAGTGAACGAGCGCGATCGACGTTGTCTCATATCAGCGGCCGGCCGTGGCGCACGAAGCGCGGCTTCACGACCCGCGCGGACGCCGGCCCGGCGCGCAGCTGCGCGGTCACGGTGTCGCCCGGCCGCACCGGCGCCGGCAGGCGCGCCAGCGCGATCGACGCCTGCAGCGTCGGCGAAAAGCTTCCGCTGGTGATCTGCCCTTCGCCGTGCTCGGTGCTGACGGTCTGATGCGTCCGCAGCACGCCCTTGTCGAGCAGCTTCAGTCCCAGCAGCTGGCGCAGCGGTCCGGAGGCACGCTGCCGCTCCAGCGCGGTGCGACCGATGAAGGACCGATCCGAATCCAGATCGACGGTCCAGCCAAGGCCCGACTCCAGCGGCGTGACGGTCTCGTCGATATCCTGGCCGTGCAGCAGCAGGCCGGCCTCCAGCCGCAGCGTGTCACGCGCGCCCAGGCCGCAGGCGCGCGCACCCGAAGCGGTCAGGCTGCGCCACAGTCCGGCCGCCTTTTCGCCGGGCACCACGATCTCGAAGCCATCCTCGCCCGTATAGCCGGTGCGCGCCACGAAGGCCGCATCGGTGTAGACCGAATGAAAACCCTCCAGCGGCACCGCGCGCGCGGCCAGCTGCGGCTGCGCACGCGACAGCACCGCGGCCGAGTTGGGGCCCTGCAGCGCCACAATCGCCAGGTCCGGGCGCGGCCGGCATTCGACCCGAAGGCCCCGGTTCGAGACCAGCGCGTCCATCCACTGCAGGTCGCGGTCTGCGGTGGCCGCATTCAGGATCGCCCGAAACCGGGTCGGATCATCGCCCCACCGGTACACGATCAGGTCGTCCAGCACGCCGCCGCGCTCGTTGAGCATGCACGAATACATGGCCCGGTCGGGACCGCGCCGCTCGATGTCGGCGGTCAGCAGCTGGCGCAGGAAGGCGCGGGCATCGGCCCACGCGATGTCGACCACGCGCATGTGAGACACGTCGAACACGCCCGCGTCGCGCCGCACCGCGTGGTGCTCCTCGATCTGGGAGCCGTAGTGCAGCGGCATTTCCCAGCCGCCGAAATCAACCATGCGCGCGCCGGCGGCCAGGTGAATCTCGTACAGCGCCGTGCGTTTGAGCATGCGGGCGGTCCCCGGTCGGAAACCGCGAATTATCGACTATCCGAGAAATGGCCGGCGCGGCGGCGCGGCACGGACGCGGGTTTGGCTAGCCGACCATCTCGGCCAGGGCGCTTTCGATCTCGTGCCGGACCGCGCGCCACTCGCCTTCCAGCGACGCCACCGCCGCCTCGGCCCGGCCCAGATCGCCGGCGCGGGCCTCGCTTTCGAGCGCCGCACACATGGCCGCCAGCCTTAACGCGCCGGTGTGCGCGCTGGACGACTTCAGTGCGTGCGCCGCGGTTGCGATCACGTGCCCGTCGCGGCGCTGCCACGCCTGCTGGATCGCGGCCAGGTGCCTGGGCGCATCGTGCAGGAACAGTTGCAACACCTTGGAGAGCAGGTCAGGCTTGGCGGCGCCGCCGAGCTCGCGGATCCGCTCCAGCACGGCCCTGTCGAGGACCGGGGAATCGAAGCGCCGATGTTCGCCTGGAACGACGAAATTGCGCGAACGGGCCGCACCCTGCGCGCCGGCGGCCGCGTCGCCGTCGGCGGCCGGCGGCTGCGCCTTGAGCCAGCGCGCCAGCACCTGGTGCAGCTGCGCCGACGAGAACGGCTTTGGAAGGAAGTCGTCCATGCCGGCGGCCAGGCACTGCTCGCGCTCCTGCGCCATCGCATTGGCGGTCAACGCCACGATCGGCGTGTGCACGCCCTGGCCGGCCTCGTGGACCCGGATCGCGCGCGTGGCATCCAGCCCGTCCAGCACCGGCATCTGCACGTCCATCAGGACCAGGTCGAAGGCGTTTTCGCACGCCGCCTGGGCCGCGGCGCGGCCGTCCATCGCCAGCGCCACCGTCAGCCCGACCCGCTCCAGCATGCGCTCGGCCACCGCCTGGTTCACCGGGTTGTCCTCGACCAGCAGCACGCGCCCGCCGAAGCGCGGCAACGGCGCCGGCCTGGCCGCGACCTTGCGCGCCCAGCTGCAGGTGCCCGTGATCAGCTCTTCGGCCACCCGCGCGAGCTGCGACATGCGCGGCGGCTTGTTCACCGAAACGATCCGGTCCGAATTGGAGATCCAGCCGTTTTCCAGGCGTGCGGTCACCGGCGCCATCAGGGCCACGTACAGCTCGCCCAGACTCGTGCTGGCGCGCAGCGCGCTCACCAGGCGCTGGCCCGCGCTGGAGGTGAATTCGAAATCGACCAGCAGCAGCCGGTAGGCGGCGCCGCGCTGCGCCGCCTCGCGCGCCTGGTCCAGCGCCGCCGCAACCTCGACCTGCCCGACGTCGTGCAGACCCAGGCGCGCGAGCTGCTGGCACACGATCGCGCGCAGCATCGGCTGGTCGCTCGCGATCAGCACCCTGAAATCGACCTCGCGCGGGATCACCGGTGTGATCATCGTGCCCTGGCTGAGCGGCACCGTGCACCAGAACCTGGAACCGCGGCCCGGCTCGGACACGAAGCCCACGCGGCCGCCCATCAGCTCGGTGAGCTGGCGCGAGATCACCAGGCCCAGCCCGGTGCCGCCGAAGCGCCGGGTGGTCGAATCGTCGGCCTGGGTGAACGCGGCGAACAATCGCTCGCGCTGCTCGGCCTCGATTCCAATGCCGCTGTCCGAAACCGCCAGCGCCAGGCGGCACTGCGAGCCCGGGCCGCCTTCGTCGCGCACCCGGGCCGGCCGATCCAGCGCCAGCAGGGTGCCGATCGGGCGCAGGTGTTCGGCCGCGTCGGCCGGCGTCACCTCGAGCAGCACGCTGCCGTGCTCGGTGAATTTGATCGCGTTGGATACGAAGTTGGTCAGCACCTGGCGCAACCGCGTCGGATCGCCCACGAGCCGGGCGGGCAGCTCCGGTGCGGTCCAGGCCAGGATCTCCAGGCCCTTGCGCTGGGCGCGCTCGGCGAACGCAGCGGCCACGTCCTCGACCAGCTCGAGCAGGTCGAATTCGATTCGCTCCAGCTGCAGCTTGCCGGCCTCGATCTTGGAGAAGTCCAGGATGTCGTTCATCAGCGACAGCAACGACGTTGCCGAGCCGTGGATCGTCTGCGCGAAATGGCGCTGCTGCTCGCCCAGGTCCGAGTCCAGCAGCAACTCGGTCATGCCCAGCACGCCGTTCATCGGGGTGCGGATTTCGTGGCTCACGTTGGCCAGGAAGGCCGACTTGGCCTGCGCCGCCGACTCGGCGGCCTGCTTGGCTTCGACCAGCGCCTGGGTGCGGCGGCTCACCGTGTCTTCGAGCTCGGCCCGGTAGCGGGTCAGCGCCGCGATCGCGCTCTCCTGGCGGCGCCAGGCGCGCCGCAACAGCACCAGCGAGAACCACCCTGCGGCGCACATCGCGGCCAGGAACAGGCCATCGACCAGCGCCTCCTTGTACCAGGGCACCAGGTAATCGAGCGGCGACAGCCCCACGACGACGTACAGCGGATAGTTGCCGATCCGATGGAATGCGAACTTGCGCCACTGCCCGTCCACCGCGCTGATCGCCTCGTAGGTTCCCGAGGGCAAGCCCTGCCGCAGCAACGCCAGCAGCTGCGGGGAGCCGACCTTCAGACCGCCGGGCGGGGCGCTGTGCTGCGGGTAGCGCACCACCACGTTGCGCTCGGCGTCGAACAGCGCGACCGCACCGTGGTCGCCCACCTTCATCGAGGAAATCACGGTGTACAGCTGCTCGGTGCCGATCAGGGCCCGGATCACGCCGGCGAACGATCCGTCCGGCCATTGGAGGCGGCGCGCCATCGGCAGCTCCCACCGGCCCGTGGTGCGCGCCAGGATGGGCGGGGCGAACACCAGGCCCGTCTGGCTGCGCGCACGCAGGTAATACAGGCGGTCGGAGATGTCGACCGGCCGGGCCGGGTCGACGCCGGCGCCGAACTTGATCAGGCCGGCCGGGTCGGTCGCGCGCAGATTGGAGACCTGGCCCAGGCGTTCCTGCTGGCGGGACAGGTAAACGGTGAAGTTCCGCGCCGACCGGCGCATGTCGCCGGCCTGCAGCCGGAACTCATCGGCCGCCGCCGCCAGCACCAGGTCCGTTTCATGCAGGGTCGCGAACAGATACTGCTCGAGCAGGCCCGCCAGGGCGTCGGCGTCTTCGCCGGCCTCGCGGTGCAGTCGCTGGTGCGTCTGCCACAGCGAGTAGCCCAGGAACCCGGCCACCACCAGCAGTGCCAGCAGGAAGGCCGCAATCGTCGTGGTTTGTGGACGTCGAAGGTCCATGGACTGGCCCCTGCCTGGCGGCCCCAGGAAGCCGGGACCTTGGCCCTAGTAACGGCGCGCGCGCGCCGCAACTGAAGCCTGAACAGGGGAAATCGGCGTTTTTTCGGCTGCCCTATGGCCTGTTGCGGCGATCCAACGGCCCGGACGCGGCCGTGCCGGCCGCAGCGCGGGCGGGCATGAGGCCCGCCTCAGGTCCGAGGCAGAGTGACCCCGGTTTGGCCCTGGTACTTGCCGCCGCGGTCGCGATACGAGGTCTCGCAGACCTCGTCGGACTCGATAAAGATCACCTGGGCGCAGCCTTCGTTGGCGTAGATGCGCGCCGGCAGCGGTGTCGTGTTGGAAAACTCCAGCGTCACGTGACCTTCCCACTCGGGTTCCAGCGGCGTGACGTTCACGATGATGCCGCAGCGCGCGTACGTGCTCTTGCCCAGGCAGATCGTCAGCACGTTGCGCGGAATGCGGAAGTACTCGATGGTGCGCGCCAGCGCGAACGAGTTGGGTGGAATGATGCACACGTCGCCGCGCAGGTCGACGAAGGAATTCGGATCGAAGGCTTTCGGATCGACGATGGTCGAGTTGATGTTGGTGAAGATCTTGAAATCCGGCGCGCAGCGGATGTCGTAGCCGTAGCTGGACGTTCCGTAGGAGACGACCCGGCGGCCGTCCACGCTGCGCACCTGGGACGGCTCGAAGGGCTCGATCATGCCCTGGGCCGCCATACGGCGGATCCAGCGGTCACTTTTGATGCTCATGACGGCACGATACGCGATCGAAAAGGCTTGCACAGGAAGCCGGGCTGCGCTACATAATCGGGTCCACCCTCCTGTGCCGCGGTGGACCGCCCCCTCAGGACTGGAACATGCCGTTGGACCGCAGCCGTGCCCGCCGCCTCAGCACACCGCTGGATGCCACTGCACGTCGCACCGTTCCGAACGACTGGATACCGGCGCAGCCCGGTGACCCGATCCAGGAGATCGACACGCCGGCGCTGATCCTCGACCTGGACAAGTTCGAGGCCAATCTGAAACGGATGTCGGATTTTGCCGCGCGCGCGCGCGTGCGGATCCGCCCGCATGCGATGGGTCACAAGTGCGCGGAGATCGCGCGCCGCCAGATCAATGTGTTCGACAACGGCATCTGCTGCCAGAAGCTGGGCGAGGCCGAGGCGATGCTGGCCGGCGACGTCACCGACATCCTGATCACCAGCCAGGTGGTCGGCGAGCGCAAGATGCGGCGCCTGGCGCGGCTGGCGCGCGCCTATGCACCGGCGCGAGTGGGCGTGTGCATCGACAACCCCGACGTCGCGCGGCAGCTCGCGGCGGTGTGCGAAGCCGAGGAAGCCCGCCTCGAAGTGTATGTGGACGTCGATGTGGGCCAGAACCGCAGCGGCGTGCAGACGCCCGAGGCGGCGGTCGAGCTGGCCCGCATACTGGTCGGCAGCCCGCACCTGTCGCTGATGGGGATCCACGCCTTCTCCAGCCTGGCGCAGTACCGGCGCGGCGTTCCGGAGCGGCGCGACGCGACCGACCGGGCGGCCGTGCGCGCATCGGTGGTGCGCGATGGGCTGCTGTCGGCCAACCTGCCGTGCGAGGTCGTGTGCGGCGGCGGCACGGGATCGTTCCTGTACGAGGCCGCCAGCGGCGTGTTCAACGAAATCCACGCCGGCTCGTTCGCGCTGATGGACGTCAATTACGCCCGCAACGAGTACGATCCGGCCGGTCCCCGCTTCGAGTGCGCGCTGTTCGTGCTGAGCTGCGTGATCGGCGTGGGCGAAGAGCGCGCCACGCTGGATGCGGGCATGAAGGCGGTTTCGACCGACACCGGACCGCCGCAGCCGACCTTCGCGGGCTGGCGCGTGCGCTCCGTTTCGGACGAACACACGGTGCTGATACGCGCCTCCGAGGAGGGCCTGCCGGTCAAACTGGGCGACAAGGCGCTGCTGATTCCAAGCCGGTGCGATCCGACCGTGAACCTGCACGACTGGATCGTCGCGGTCCGCGCGAACGCGGTCGAAGCGGTGTGGCCGATCGACGCGCGCGGGGCGATGTACTGAGCTCAGAACCCGGCTCCAACCCGGGGCGGCCCGCCCGCGCCCAATGAAGCGGCGGCGGTCTCAGGCTTGAACACCGGGCTCGGCCGCCTCGGGCGGCGCAAAGCGGGGTTGCACCGCGACCAGTTGCTCGTCGGTCGTGGCCACCAGCCAGCGGCGCGCGCTGTCGACCTGGTGCCGGTTGTGATCGCGGAACGGGCCCATCGCCGGCGCCTCCTTCCACAGCGGCGGTGCGCTGCGGCTGGTGCGGGTCGAGGGCGTTCCCACCAGCAGGCTGTAGGGTCCCAGCGGCAGCGAGACCAGCGGCAGCGCCGGCCTGGCGCGCACGCGCCAGTCGATGAACGGCGCATCGCTGACCAGGAACGGCTGCGGAAAACCGTAAAAGATCGTGAAGTCGTAGCGCGCCAGCTGCTCGCGCACGCCCACCCAGAGGCGCCGCACATCCTCGATCACCGCAGCGCGGATCTCGTGGTCGAACATCGGCTCCTGGGCGTAACGCGCCTGGGCCTGCTCGGCATCGCGCTGATAGGCGCTGACCAGGGCCAGCTCGACACAGTCCTGGACCGCACGCGCCACTTCCGGCGCCGAGCCCGCCTCGGCCGGGCGGCCCAACTGCGCGGCGTGCAACAGCCGCGCCAGTCCGCCCTCCTGCAGCGCCGGCCCCGCATGCGAGGCCGGATCCGCATCCTTCAGCAGCGAGACGTAAACATGCGTCTCGCTGGCGAAGTGCGCCTTCTTGCCTTCGTCAAAGCGCACCTCGCCGCTGGCGCAATCGAGGTAGCGGGTCCCGACGCGTCCATGCTCCCAGATCCAGTTGCGCAGGAAGGGACGCAGCGCGTGCAGCGCTTCAAGCTTGGTCACGCGCCGATCATGGTTGGGCCGCGCTCGGCCGTCAAGCGCGGCGCCGAACTACGAAAGATCGGCCAGGGCCGAGGCCGAGCCCCAGAAAAAAGGCTCACCGACGATGCTTCCAGCCTTGTGGCCCGGGCCGGCGTCCGGGGTCGGCACGGCCGACGCTGAGACCATCAGGGCGCTCGGCCCCGGCGGCCGCTCATCGAGCAAGGAAAACAGGGTTTCGGGATCGAGGTTCATGGGGTGGTCCTCCTACCCGTACAGACGCAAAGCTCGAAGGGACAGCGACAGGCCCGTGTAATTCGTGTCGGCTGTCTTGTCCTGGGCATCCGGCTTGATTCAGATCGAGGAAGCACACAGGATAGCGTCCTAAGAGTCGTGTCGCGGACGTGGCTGAACCGATGGGAAGCGGCGCGTCAATGGATGGCGGGACAGGCCAGACGCCAGAACAGGCTTTCAAAAACGTGCGAACCCTGCTGAAAGTCAAGATCCTTGGGCTGAACGACCACCTGCTTGATCAACTTTCCCTGTAAGTAGTAGTTCACCTCCTGCACGGCCGCTTCGTTCTCGGCACACTTGATCTGCATCACCATTTCGCTCGTGTCGAAGGCTCTGTCATTGGCCCCCTTCTGGACCGACGAGAATCTCTCGCGGACCCGCGCACGCTTCAGATTGTCGAAAGGAGCGATCGGAGCAATGCTCGCCATGTCGATCTCAACGACCGAGGATTCGCGATCCTGAACAAGGTTCCAATCAGCGCCTTCAGCCGTCGACGCAACGACAGCCGCCGCCATCCAAACCGCGCGAACGATCGCAGACCGCCCGATCAAGTCTTCGACACCTTGATCGAGGGCATCTTGGACGCGAGATCCTTGGCGCGCTCCGAGATCCTGATTGCCACCTTGCGCGCGATCGCGCGGTATTGATCCGCGATCGCGCCATCGGGCTCGGCCACGACGGTCGGGCGGCCCGAGTCGGTCTGTTCGCGGATCCGGATGTCCAGCGGCAGCGAGCCGAGCACCTCGACCTCGTACTGCAGCGCCATCCGCTCGCCTCCGCCTGAGCCGAAGATGTGCTCGGCGTGGCCGCACTGGGAGCAGATGTGCACGGCCATGTTCTCGACGATGCCCAGGATCGGCACGCCGACCTTCTCGAACATCTTCAAGCCCTTCATCGCATCCAGCAGCGCGATGTCCTGCGGCGTGGTCACGATCACGGCGCCGGTGACCGGCACCTGCTGCGCCAGCGTCAGCTGGATGTCGCCGGTCCCGGGCGGCATGTCCACGACCAGGTAATCGAGGTCCTTCCAGTTGGTCTGCGTCAGCAGTTGCTGCAGCGCGTTGGTCACCATCGGTCCGCGCCAGACCATCGGCTGGTCCTGCTCGACCAGGAACCCGATCGAGCTGGTCTGCACGCCGTAGTTCTCCAGCGGCTCCAGCGTCTTTCCGTCCAGGCTTTCGGGGCGCCCCGAGATGCCCAGCATGGTGGGCTGGCTGGGCCCGTAGATGTCGGCGTCCAGCATCCCGACCCGCGCGCCCTCGGCCACCAGCGCCAGCGCCAGATTGGCAGCGACCGTGCTCTTGCCCACCCCGCCCTTGCCCGAGGCCACCGCGACGATGTTGCGCACGTTCGGCATCACCTTCAGGCCCCGCTGGACCGCGTGCGGCACGATCTTGGAGCTGACCGAAACCTCCACCGCCGCCGCGCCGGCCAGTTTCAGCGCCGCCGTGATCAGCTCCCGGACCCGTCCGAACTGGCTGGCAGCCGGGTAGCCGAGTTCCACATCGAGGCTGACGCGCTCGGCGCCGCCCTCGCCCTCGATCCGGACGTTGCGCACAGCGCGCGCGGAGACGAAATCCCGCCCGGTATTCGGATCGATCACGGACGAGAGCACCTGATTGACTGCAGCAAGGTCGAGCACCGTCATTCACCCGTAGAATGGCCAGCCGTACAGCATACTTCAGCGCTCGGCCGCCCGGCCGCCGGCTCCTCCATGCATCCGCGCAAATTGTTCGTCACGACCGCCCTGCCGTACGCGAACGGCGCGCTGCACATCGGCCACATCATGGAGTACATCCAGGCCGACATCTGGGTGCGGTTCCAGAGAATGGTCGGCCACACGGTCCATTTCGTCGGCGCCGACGATGTCCATGGCGCGCCGACCATGATCGCGGCCGAAAAGGCGGGGCTGTCGCCGCGCGAGTTCGTCGCCCAGATCGGGGCCGGCCGCCCGCGCATGCTGCAGGGCTTCGGCCTGGACTTCGACCACTGGCACAGCACCGAGTCGCCCGAAAACACCGAGCTGTCGCAGAAGATCTACGTGCGCCTGCGCGAAAACGAGCTGATCGCGATCCGTCCGGTCGAGCAGCTGTTCGATCCGGTCAAGGGCATGTTCCTGGCCGACCGCTACGTGAAGGGCCAGTGCCCGAACTGCGGCGCGCCCGACCAGTACGGCGACGCGTGCGAGGTGTGCGGGGCGGTTTACTCTGCCACCGAACTGAAAAATCCCTATTCGGTGCTCTCGGGCGCCAAGCCCGAGCTCAGAACCTCGGAGCACTACTTCTTCGTGCTGTCCGACCCGCGCTGCACCGGGTTCCTGCGCGAGTGGACCCAGGGCGGCCGCCTGCAGCCCGAGGTCGCCAACAAGGCCAGGGAGTGGCTGGACAGCGAACGGGGGCTGGCCGACTGGGACATCTCGCGCGATGCCCCGTACTTCGGCATCCCGATACCGGACGCCCCGGGCAAGTTCTTCTACGTCTGGCTCGACGCCCCGATCGGCTACCTGGCGAGCCTGAAAGCGTATTGCGCGCAGCGCGGGCTCGACTTCGAGGCGCTGCTGCGCGATCCGGCCACCGAGCAGATTCACTTCATCGGCAAGGACATCATCTACTTTCACACGCTGTTCTGGCCGGCGATGCTGAAGTTCGCCGGCGCCCCGTTCAAGGTGCCCGACCGCGTCTACGTGCACGGGTTCATCACGGTGAGCGGGGAGAAGATGTCCAAGAGCCGCGGCACCGGGATCGATCCGGGGCGCTATCTGGACCTGGGGCTGAACCCGGAGTGGCTGCGCTACTACATCGCGGCCAAGCTCAATTCGCACGTGGAGGACATCGACTTCAACGCCGAAGACTTCGTCGCGCGCGTCAACAGCGACCTGATCGGCAAGTTCGTCAACATCGCCAGCCGCGCCTCGCATTTCATCCAGAAGAACTTCGGAGGAGCGCTGGCCGAGGTGGCCGGCCACGACCCGATCCTGCAGGCGTTCCAGGCGCGCTCTGCCGAGCTGGCCCAGCTGTACGAGGCGCGCGAATTCAGCAAGGCGATGCGCGAAGTCATGGCGCTGGCCGACGCCGCCAACGAATGGTTCGACGCGCGCCGCCCGTGGGAGCTCGCCAAGGCGGGCGGACCCGATCCGAAGCAGCAACTGCACCAGGTCTGCAGCGTGGCGATCAACCTGTTCCGGCTGCTGATGGTTTATCTCGCCCCGGTGCTGCCGAAGCTCGCACGCGACGCCGAGGCGTTCCTGCGCGGCAAGCCGCTGCAATGGGCGCACGCGCAGCAGTTGCTGCCGGGCGGGCACCGGATCGCCGCCTACCATCACCTGATGGCGCGGGTCGATCCGAAGCAGGTGGCCGCCCTGTTCGAGGCGCCCGAGGCGGCCGCGCCGCCCGCGGCGCGCCCCGCGGAGCCGGCCACAGTCGGCATCGACGAGTTCTCCCGGATCGACCTGCGGGTGGCGCGCATCACCGCCGCCGAGGCCGTCGACGGCAGCGACAAGCTGCTGAAGCTCACGCTCGACGTGGGCGAGAAGCGGCCGCGGCAGGTCTTCGCCGGGATCAAGTCGGCCTACAACCCGGCGGACCTCGTGGGCCGATTGACGGTGATGGTTGCGAACCTGGCGCCCCGCAAGATGAAGTTCGGCGTGAGCGAGGGCATGGTGCTCGCGGCCAGCGACGAGCAGGGCGGCCGCCCGGGCCTGTTCCTGCTGGATCCGGACGCGGGCGCCCATCCGGGCATGCGAGTCAAATAAGGAAAATCAGATGGCCGAATACGAATCGGATGTGACGCGCTTTCTGCGCGAACTGAGGCAGCGCCAGCCGGACCTGGAGCGCAAGCAGCGCGAGGCCCGCGCCATCTGGTGGGACAAGACGCTCGATCTCGAGGAGCAGGCGCGCTTCGAGCAGGCGCGCGTGAACCAGCCGGCGTACGTGTACCAGCCCAAGCCCAAGTTCCCGCTCTGAGGGTCAGCTCGCATGGCACTGCAACAATTGAGCGGGGAGCAGATCCGCACCTGGACGCGCGCGCAGAAGGACGACTGGTGGTTCAGCAATGTGTACCGCGGCGACGTGCCGCAGCTGACGATCCGCTCCGGCCTGACCGGATTCCTGCTGGGCGGCGTGCTGGCGGCCACGGCGATGTATATCGGCGGCAAGACCGGCATCTCCATCGGCGTGGGCCTGACGTCGGTGATCCTGTCGTTTGCGGTCTTCCGCCTGCTGCACAGCGCCGGACTGGGGCGCGACTTCACCATCCTGGAGAACAACTGCACGCAATCGATCGCCACCGCAGCGGGCTACATGATCTCGCCGCTGATCGCGAGCCTGGCGGCCTACATGCTCGTGACCGGGCGCATCATCCCCTGGTGGCAGATGGCGCTGTGGATGGTGGTGGTCGCGATCCTGGGCGTGCTGGTGGCGTTTCCGATGAAACGTCGTTTCATCAACGAGGACCAGTTGCCGTTTCCCGAGGGCCGCGCCAGCGGCGTGGTGCTCGACGCGCTGTACACCGGCGCGGCAGAGGCCGGCATGTTCAAGGCGCGCCTGCTCGCGCTGACCGCGCTCGGCGCCGGCCTTTACCAGTTGCTGATCAGCGATGGCTGGATGAAGCTGCTCCAGTTCAAGCTGCTGCGGATCGACCGCTGGGCCGGTCTGAAGGAACCCTGGACGCTGCATGAGAGGCTGGATACCTACTACTACGACGCGGCCGCCCGGTTGAATCTCTGGATCCCGAAGATTCTGGGCACCGATGTGCGCCAGCTCGGCCTGCGCCTGACGCTGGATACCGCGATGCTCGGCGTGGGCGGACTGATGGGCATCCGGATCGCGACCAGCTGCCTGCTGGGAGCGTTCATCAACTTCGTGATCCTCGCCCCGATCATGATCCAGCACGGCGATATCGTGCAGCGCATCGGGCCGGGCGGCGCCGTCATGCCGATCTCGCGCGCCGAGATCGTCAACCAGTGGGCGCTGTGGTGGGGCGTGACGATGATGGTGGTCGGCTCGCTGGTGAGCCTGCTGGGGCGACCCGAGATCTTCACGGCAGCCTTCAAGTCGCTGCGCAGAACCGCCCGGACCGACCCGGCGGCCGCCGGGGCCGCTGCCGATCCGCTGCGGTCCATCGAGCTGCCGCTGGGCGTGTCGTTCGTGGGGGTGCCCATTTTCTGCGTGCTCGGCGCCACCGTCACGCACGAGTTCTTCGGCGTTCCATGGCTGCTCGCCTTCATCTCGCTGCCGCTGATCCTGTTGCTGACGGTGATCTGCACCAATTCGATGGCGCTCACGTCGTGGACGCCGACCGGCGCGCTGTCGAAGATCACGCAGTTCTCGATGGGAGCGATCGACCGCACCAATCCGGCCAGCAACCTGATCCCCGCCGGGATGACCGGGGAGATCGCCGCCAACGCCGCCAACCTGCTGTCGGACATCAAGCCCGGTTACATGCTGGGCGCCAAGCCGCGGCAGCAGGCGATCGGACACGTGATCGGGATCTTCTCCGGCACGCTGGTGTGCACGCCGCTGTTCTTCCTGCTGTTCCTGCCACCCGATCAAAATGGAGTGCGCTCGACCTCGACCATCGTGTCCGACCATTTTGCGATGCCGGCCGCGCTGCAGTGGAAGGGCGTGGCGGACCTGATCGCCAAGGGCATCAGCCATCTGCCGACCTCAGCGGTCGCCTCGATGATCGTCGCCGCGGTGTGCGCCGCGGCGATCGAGATCATCGGCATCGCCACGCGCGGGCGCCTGGCGCTGTCGGCCGTTTCGATCGGCCTGGGGGTTGTGCTGCCGCCGGAATACACGCTGGCGATGTGGGCCGGCGCGCTGATGTTCTGGTTGATGGGCCGGCGCTACTCGACCGCGGGCACGCGCGGCTACGCCTACTGGAAGGAAGGGTGCGAGCCGATCTGCGCCGGCCTGATTTCCGGCTCGGCGCTGGTCGGGATCGGCAACGCCATCGTCAATGTCGTGCTGTGACAGGACGGGCGGCCCTCACCCCCTCCCCTCTCCCGCTGCGCGGGCGAGGGGCGACCGGGCGTCGCAGGCGCGTAGGC
>DATKFG010000050.1:0-16968 GCA_035511515.1 Burkholderiaceae bacterium
GATCACCGTGCCCGCCAACTTCACGCCCGACGAGGTCCGCGCTCACCTGCAGGCGCAGGGCTATTCGCGCGTGCTGGGCCAGCAGGCGACCGCTTCGGGGCAGCGAATCGACGTGGTGCAGGACCGGCTCAGGGCGCAGGGCGCCGATCGGCAGCGCCTGCTCGAATCGGTCGAAGCGGCGCTACAGCGGGGCGGCGGGCGTGTCGATGTGCAAGCTTCCCTCCCCGAAGGCTCGGCCGAAAGCGCAGAGCAAGTCTGGCACTTCTCTTCGGACCTGCATTGCGCCGACTGCGACATTCACTATTCCGATCCGACGCCGAGCGCGTTTTCGTTCAATTCGCCGCTGGGCGCCTGCCAGACCTGCCGTGGCTTCGGTCGCGTGATCGGGATCGACCTGGGGCTGGTGATACCGGATCCCGGCCGCACGCTGCGCGGCGGCGCCGTCAAGCCGTGGCAGACCGAAAGCTTCAAGGAGTGCCAGCGCGACCTGGAAAAATATGCGCCCGGATTCGGCGTCGCGCTGGATGTCCCCTGGAAGTCGCTCAGCCAGCGCGAGCAGCGCTGGGTCATCGACGGCGATCCGGCCTGGCGCGGGAAGTGGCGGACCCAGTGGTACGGCATCCGCCGCTATTTCGAGTGGCTCGAGTCCAAGGCCTACAAGATGCACATCCGCGTGCTGCTGTCGCGCTACCGCAGCTACACGCCGTGCACGGCCTGCGGCGGCAGCCGGCTGCAGCCGGACGCGCTGTTGTGGCGGTTCAACGGGCAAACAATCCAGCAACTGGTGCTGCTGCCGCTTGACCGGCTGCGGGAGTTGTTCGACCAGGCGAGCGGCGGCCCCGCCCCGGATCAAGCGATCGAGCTGTTGCTGAAGGAGATTCGCGCGCGGCTGCGCTTCCTGTGCGAGGTCGGATTGGGGTACCTGACGTTGGACCGCCAAAGCCGCACGTTGTCGGGCGGGGAGGTGCAGCGGATCAATCTGACCACGGCGCTGGGCACTTCGCTGGTCAACACGCTGTTCGTTCTGGACGAGCCCTCGATCGGGCTGCACCCGCGCGACATGCACCGCGTGATCGGCGTGATGCAGCGCCTGCGCAGCGCGGGCAACTCGCTGGTAGTGGTCGAACACGAGCCGCAGGTGATGCTGGCCGCCGACCGCGTGCTCGACCTGGGGCCGGGTCCGGGCGAACGCGGCGGCCAGGTCGTGTTCGACGGCTCGCCGCAGGCCTTGTGCCGCTCCTCGACGCTGACCGGGCAGTACCTGTCGGGGCGGCGCCAGGTCGAGGTGCCGCGGGCTCGTCCGGTCGCCCCGGGCGCGGCGCGGATCGTGCTGCAGGGCGTGCGACAGCACAACCTGAAACGCATCGATGTGCAGTTTCCGCTGAACCGGCTGGTGGCCGTCACCGGCGTGTCCGGCTCGGGCAAGTCGACGCTGGTGCAGAACGTGCTGTATCCGGCGCTGCGCAAGGCCAAGGGCAAATCGGCCGAAGCCCCCGGGCTGCACGAGCGCTGCCTGGGAGCGGAGTGGATCGCGGAGGTGGCACTGGTCGACCAGTCGCCGATCGGCAAGACCACCCGGTCCAACCCGGCCAGTTATGTCGGCGCGTTCGATGCGATCCGGCGCCTGTTCGCGCGCGCCCCGCTGGCGCTGGAGCGCAGCTATACGGCCGGGACCTTCAGCTTCAACACCGGCACCGGCCGCTGCCCGACCTGTGGCGGCAACGGCTACGAGCACGTCGAAATGCAGTTCCTGTCCGATGTGTACTTGCGCTGTCCGGATTGCGACGGCCGGCGCTTTCGCCCGGAGGTGCTCGAGGTGACTCTGACGCGCCAGGGAAAGCCGCTGTCGATCGCCGACACGCTCGAGCTGACCGTGGCGGAGGCGCTGGAGCGGTTCGCGCAGGACGCGGACGTGGTGCGCGGGCTGGCGCCGCTGGCGGAGGTCGGACTCGAATACCTGCGGCTGGGCCAGCCGGTTCCGACACTGTCGGGCGGCGAGGCGCAGCGGCTGAAGATCGCCGGCTTTCTGGGCCAGGCGGGCCCGCTGCTGGGCGACGGCGCGCAACTGGCCCGCAAAGGCACGCTGATGCTGTTCGACGAGCCCACCACCGGGCTGCACTTCGACGACATCTCCAGGTTGATGCGCGCGCTGCGCCGCCTGGTCGACTGCGGCCATTCGCTGATCCTGATCGAGCACAACCTGGACGTGATACGGGCCGCCGACTGGATCATCGACCTGGGGCCCGAGGGCGGCGAAGCGGGCGGCACGGTGGTGGCCGAGGGCGATCCACGCACGATCGCCGCGCATCCGAGCTCTCACACCGGTCGCGCCTTGCGCGAGTACGAGGCAACCCTCGCCTCCGGGTCGTCCGCCCTCACCCCCATCCCCTCTCCCGCAAGCGGGAGAGGGGAGGAACTGCCGTCCCCCCCCTCTCCCACGCCAGTGGGAGAGGGGCCGGGGGTGAGGGTGCTAATTGCGGAAGACAAGCTCGCCGCGACCCCCAACGGCATGATCGAGATCCGCAACGCGCGCGAGCACAACCTGAAGGGGATCGACGTGGCGATTCCGCGCGATGCCTTCACGGTAATCACCGGCGTGTCCGGCAGCGGCAAATCGACGCTGGCTTTCGACATCCTGTTCAACGAGGGCCAGCGCCGCTACCTGGAATCGCTGAACGCCTACGCCCGCTCGATCGTGCAGCCGGCCGGGCGGCCGGACGTGGATGCAATCTACGGAATCGCCCCGACGGTGGCGATCGAGCAGCGCGTCAGCCGCGGCGGGCGCAAGAGCACGGTGGCCACGCAGACCGAAGTGCACCATTTCCTGCGGCTGCTGTTCGTGAAGCTCGGCGTACAGCACTGTCCGGACTGCGGCATCCCGGTGACTCCGATGTCGTTCGATGCGATCGTGGCGCAGATCGGGCAGAGCCTGCGTGGGCAGCACATCGGCGTGCTGGCACCGCTCGTGGTCCATCGCAAGGGCTACTACACCGAGCTTGCCAAATGGGCGGCCGCGCGCGGCCATACGCATCTGCGCGTGGACGGCCGTTTCGTGCCAACCTCGCCATGGCAGCGCCTGGAACGGTTCCGCGAACATACGATCGAGCTGCCGCTGGGCGACCTGCAGGTCGGGCCGCACACCGAGCAGCAGCTGCGGGCTCTGGTGGAGCGCGCGCTGGAGCTGGGCCACGGCGCGGTTCAGATCCTGTGGCCGCTGCAACAGCTGATGGCGAGCCTCGAGGGCGGCGACAGTACCGCGCTCGAGCATCGCCTGTTCTCGATCCGGCGCACCTGTCCGTCGTGCGGGCAGGCCTTCCCCGAGCCGGATCCGCGCCTTTTTTCGTACAACTCGAAGCATGGCTGGTGCCCCGACTGCTTCGGTACCGGTCTGCGGCTGGCGGGCTTCGGCGCCGAGGACAGCGGCGAGGAAATCGGCTGGAACGCATGGTACGAGGGCGAGGAGTCGCCCTGCCCCGGTTGCGCGGGACAGCGCCTGCACCGCGTCGCGCTGGCCGTGCGTTTCGACGGGCGCAGCATCGCGCAGGTGGGGGCGTTGACGGTCGCCGAGGCGCGCGCCTGGCTGCAAGGGCTGCAGCTTGCCGGACGCGAACTTGCGATCGCGCGCGACATCGTGACCGAGATCCGAGGACGGCTGGATTTCCTGCTCGAGGTCGGACTGGGCTACCTGGCGCTCGACCGCGGCGCGCCGACGTTGTCCGGCGGGGAGTCGCAGCGCATCCGACTGGCGGCTCAGCTCGGATCCAACCTGCAGGGCGTGTGCTATGTGCTGGACGAGCCCACGATCGGTCTGCACGCGCGCGACAACCGGATCCTGCTGTCGGCGCTGGCCAAGCTGCGCGAGCGCGGCAATTCGCTGGTGGTGGTCGAACATGACGAAGAAACGATCCGCGCGGCCGATCACCTGATCGACATGGGCCCGGGCGCCGGCACGCAGGGCGGCTGCGTGGTGGCCCAGGGCAGCCTCGACGAAGTGATCGCAAACCCGCGATCCGTGACAGGGCGCTTCCTGCGCGAGCCCCCGCAGCGCAGCGCGCGCCCGCGCCGCGACCCGCCGGTCGGCGGTCCCCGGCTGACGATTCGCGCGGCAAGTCTGCACAACCTGCGCCACATCGACGTCGACATTCCGCTGGCCCAGCTCACCGTCGTCACCGGGGTGTCGGGCAGCGGCAAGTCGACCCTGGCGCGTGACGTGCTGTTAAGTAATCTGCGCCCGGCGCTGGCGCAGCGGCCCTGGCGCGCACCCACCCTCACTTCCGGCCCCTCTCCCGCGAGCGGGAGACGGCAGAAAAAGCCGGCCGAGAGGCCGGCGGTGAGGGTTGCCGAGCCCGTGTGGAGCGGATGCGCGAGCATCGACGGCTGGGCGCAACTGGCCCGCGTGCTCGAGGTCGACCAGACGCCGATCGGAAAGACGCCACGCTCCTGCCCGGCCACCTACGTGGGCTTCTGGGACGCGATCCGCAAGCGCTTCGCCGACACCAGTGAGGCGCGTATCCGGGGCTATGACCCCGGGCGTTTTTCGTTCAATACCGCGGGCGGCCGATGCCCCGCCTGCGAAGGACAGGGCCTGCGCACGATCGAAATGAGTTTCCTGCCCGATGTGAAGGTGGTATGCGACGTGTGCGGCGGGCGGCGCTTCGACCGGGCCACGCTCGAGGTGCGTCTGCGCAATCGTTCCATCGGCGACGTGCTGGCGATGCAGGTGGACGAGGCGGTCGAATTTTTCTCATCCACGCCGGCCATCGCGCACCCGCTCGGACTGCTGCGCGACGTGGGCCTCGGCTACCTGACGCTCGGTCAGCCGTCACCGACGCTTTCCGGAGGCGAGGCCCAACGAATCAAGCTGGTCACCGAGCTGGCGCGCGCACGTGCCGTCGACGGCGGCAGCGGTGCCACGTTGTACGTGCTCGACGAGCCCACGGTCGGACTGTCGATGGCGGATATAGAAAAACTGCTCGCGGTGATCCACCGGCTGGTCGACGCCGGTCACACCGTCGTCATCATCGAGCACAACCTCGACGTGATCGCGGACGCCGACTGGATCGTCGACCTGGGCCCCGAAGCTGGCACGGCCGGCGGACGGCTGGTTGCGCAGGACATCCCGGCGCAGATTGCCCGTTGCGATTCACCGACCGGTGGCGCACTGCGGTCCCGGCTCGATCGCAACGGCGGGTGAACGTTTCGCTTAACGCGTCAGGCTTCCCCGGCCTTAAGCGCGTTTTGAGTGGAGGGCATCATCCGTTTGCGTGCCTAAGGGAGTGACTGCGTTGTGCCGATATCTATATTTAACATGGCACATCGACTCCGCAGTCTTCCCCGAGGAAAACCTTGATCACTTCTCCGATGGGCCGCTTGGCCACCGTTGTGTTGGCCGGCGTGCAGGTGGCTCTGCTGGGCGCGTGCGCCACGGTCACCGGGGACGCGACCCAGGTCGTGCACATCGAAACGCTTGACGAGCGCGGCCGGCCTATCGAGGGTATGCGCTGCCACGTGCGCAACGACTCGGCCGAGTATTTCGGCGACTCGCCGATGTTCGGCTTAGAGGTGCACCGCTCGTTCTCCAGCCTGAAGATCGCCTGCCACCTCGGTGATCGGATTGCCGAGGGCACGGCCATTTCGCGCAGCGGTCTGCGCGGCGGTGCGACGGGCGTCGTCGATCTGCTGATACCCGGCGGATCGGGCTTGGTGGCGATCGACCATCTGACCGGGTATCGCTACACCTACCCGAGCTGGGTGGTGTTGCAGATCGGACGGAAACTGGAGTTCGACGCCAGCGACGACGCCGGTGGCAAGCCGGTTGTCGGGGTGCGTACGGACGTTGCTCAAAAGGCGGTGGCTGTTACGCCGGCGCCCAAGCCAGCCCTCGTTCGTACGGATTAGCCACTCGTCCAGGGCAAGCATCTCCAGTCGCGGACCGCCTCTCCGATGAATAGGAGATGGCCGGTGCGGCCGGGGAAAATCGATGAATCGAAGCTTGCGCTGCGGCGCGATCATGGCCCTGGCATGCTGGCTCGCGGGCTGCTCGACACTTCAGGGCGACTTTCACCAGAAACTGCAGATCGACGCACTGGACGCGCAAGATCGCCCGGTCGAAGGTCTGCCGTGCCGCGTCAGCAGTGGTGACTCGGCCAGCAACATCGTGACGCCGGCGCGCGACGTGCGGGTGCGCCGCTCGATGAAACCTCTGGTCGTCGAGTGCCGGCGTGACAACCAGATCGCCACCGCCACGGTCAAGTCGCAGCGCGAAGGGCTGGAACAAGCGCTGCTGCCGTTCGGGGTCGGATCGGCCGGCGTGTTCATCGACCATTTGAGCGGGTCGCTGTACGGCTACCCGACCGTTCTGCATCTGCGCCTGGGGCAGCACCTGGTGCTGGAACACGGCGGCGCGAAGGTAGCCAGCTCCGAGCCGATTGCACCGCCCAAGGACGCCAAAGCGGCTGCGGCGCAGCGGGTCGAGCTGGCCGCGATTCAGCCGGCGCCGATCGCCTCACAGAAACCCCTTGCGCCGGTCGCCGCGAAAACCGAGCGTGCTGTGGCCAAACGGGTCAAGACCACCAGCGCCGCACCGGTCACGCCAAAGCCGCTCGCGCCCGCAACGGCCGCGGTTGCGCCCGTGCGCAACGCGCCGGCGAACTGGTAGAAAGACCCTCACCCCCCTGCTTCGCCGGGCCTAGCCCGGCGAAGCAGGGGGGTGAGGGTCGCGCGAACCGCGGCACAATGCGAGGGCGCGCTGCGGTGCGCAAGGAGACCTCGATGGAACCAAAGTACGACGACGCCGAATGGGCGCGGCGCTTGAGTCCGGAGCAATACCGCGTGTTGCGCAAGGAAGGTACCGAGCCGGCCTTCACCAGCGCGCTGAACAACGAGAAGCGGCACGGAACCTTCTGTTGCGCCGGGTGCGGGCAGCCGCTGTTCGACAGCAACACCAAGTTTGACAGCGGAACGGGCTGGCCGAGTTTTTTTCAGTCGTTGCCGGGTGCGGTCGAGTTCAAGCGCGACTTCCACCTGATCCTGCCGCGCACCGAATACCATTGCTCGCGCTGCGGCGGCCACCAGGGGCACGTGTTCGATGACGGCCCCAAGCCGACCGGCAAGCGCTTCTGCAACAACGGGGTGGCGCTGACGTTCGAGCCGGCGAAGGATTGAACGTCTGAATGCCCGACAGTCCGAACGCTCGGCCTGCCGGTCAGGCAGGCACCTTGCACCAGCGGGTCAGGCGCGGATCGCGCTGGCGCCAGGCGGCGCGAAAGCGCCGGTGGGCGGCCGTATTCCTTGCGTCGACTTCGCGCGCAGCGTCGAGCCAGGGCCTTGGCTGCGCCATCACCTCGACGCTGAACTCGATCATCGCGTCGGGACTGGCGCCGCCCATCCGGCCGGCACCACGCAACTGCGCGTAGGCGGCCAGCTCGGCCATCGTGTTCCAGGTATCGCCCAGTCGCTTGGGCTGCCGGCCCAGGTGCTCCAGCGCGATGCGATCCTCGACCGGCTGCAGCTCGCGCACCACGAACGCGCGCCCGCCGATCGGCATCGCGGTCAGAAACGCCGGGCAGGCCGCCTGGCACATGTCCTGCACCGTGACGACGCGCTGGGCCTCGTCGGCCCAGGCGATCTGCTGAAAGCGCGGCAGCGCGGCAGACGCCGACGACGGAGCCGCCAGCTTGAAGTCGATCAGCGCGTTGCGATCCGGGTCGCCGCGACCACGCACCAGCGCCACGTAGCGTGGAAGGCCGAGGCTGCCCATCCCGGCGACGCGCCGCGCAAAATCGCGCGGCAGGAAATACTCCGGGGTTTCGTACAGGTGCCCGAGGGATTTGAGTGCGTCGGCCAGCTGATCGCGCATTTCGTCTTCCGCCGGCAGCGGCAGCGCGCGCTGATTGTCGATCCGGATGGTGCGCCGGCCGCGCCGCACGTCGGTGCGGCGCGCCAGCAGATCACGCCGGCGCCGCGAGATGACCTGCTCGAGCAGAGTGCGGATCGGACCGCGCGCGGTTTCGGGCTCCAGCCACAATGGCTTGCCGCGCGCCAACGCCTCGGCGTAGTGGATCAGCGCGTCGGCGGCCAGGGCCAGGGCCTCCTCACGCGTCAGCCCGAGCCCAGGGGCCGCCGTCAGCATGCTGCCCAGCAGCCGCAGCAGGTCGACCGACAGTGGCAGGCGCGCCGCCTCGTCGAAATCGTTCAGGTCGAAGTAGACGAGCCGATTCAGGCCGCGAAAACATCCGAAGTTGTTCAGGTGCAGATCGCCGCAAACCCACGCGGTAGGCGCCGGCGGCAGCGCGGCCAGGTCCAGCGACGCGTGCGCCAGGCCGGCGGTCGCGCGCAGGAAAGCGAAGCGGTCGGTCGCCATCGCCTCGAATTTTCGCGCCAGCAGCAGCGGGTCCCGCCCGCGGTTGACCGCGACGATCGCTTCGACTGGATCCAGCGCGGCGGCGTCGGACTTCATCGAGCAAATGGCTTAAGAGTCAGCGTGAGCGCTGGATGGGCGGGTTGACCGATCGGACGATATCGCACTTTGCTCCAGGCTTCGAGCAAATCTCCGTACTGGGAGGAAAACGGATTGCCGGACTGTCCGGGGCCGAACATCCACACGCCGGGAGCGTCGTTCGACGACATGTCATAGATGATTCGCAAGCTCGCTGCCGCGCGAGTTTCGAATGGCCGTTCACCCTTCAGCCGCAGGACACCGACGTTGATCGTGTCGCCGTCGCCGGGGTGGGCGACCCGCTGTTCGAACCAGCGCCGCAGCAGCGGAACGGACGAGAACGGCCGATGCTCGAACACGGCGGCGTGGCGCCAGCCCCAGCGCAGCCGATCCAGGTCGCCGGCCTCGTGCGCCAGCTCGCCGGCGGCCTGATCCAGCGCGGCCGCCGCCAAAGCCAGGCAGTCGATGTGCCGGTCGGGAGCGCCGGCGTCGTCACACCAGTTGCGCGCATGAGCGCGACCGGTCAAAACGCCCAGAAGCGCTGCGGTCAGCGGCACCGGTTCGACCAGATCGGCTGCCAGCGGACCCAGGTCGTCGTCAAAGATCAACTCCTTCAGCCGGCGCACCCAGGCCTGGTAGATCAACGGCTCGGGCGCGTCCGCGCGCATGGCCCCGTCCCAAGCGCGCAGGCGCTGCAATGCGGCTCGACCGACGGCCGTAGCCGGTTCGGTCGCGCTCAGCGCCCGCATCATCTCGCGGGCAGCAAGCGAGGTGACGTCGGCCTGGATCCGCTCGAACGAAGCCACGTCGTGGCGCGGCACCGCCAGCACCAACTGCTCGATGCGCCGCGCCCGGTACGGTGCCTTCCACTCCATCGTCAGGAAAGGGCGGTAACCGGGCGGCGTGATCTTCTGATTCGCGGTGACGATGACCCCCTGCGGCGGATCCAGGCTGCGTGGCAGCTCATCCGGAGCGATCCAGCCTTGCCAGTCGTAGCGCTCATCCCAGCCCGGCGATGGCACCAGGCCGTACAGATCGTTGTCGGGGCGGCGCAGCGGCACCCGTCCGACGACGCGAAAGCCGATGTGGCCATCGTCGCCGGCGAACACGACGTTCTGCACGATCAGCGTCACCCCGCGCAGCGCGCTATCGAGCTGGCGCGTATCGGCGGCGTAATTCATGGCCCGAAACGCGCGCAGCGTCGTATCCCCGGCTTCCAGCGAAGCCCAGCGCAGCGCGAGCACGTACCCGCGCGGGGACCCATCGGTGGGCAGCGCCGCGTCCGCCGCGGCCAGCGCGCCCGAGATCACCGGTCCATGGCGGGTGCTGCGCACCGTCAGTGAAACCGGATCGCCGCCGCGCACCTGGATCGTTTCCGCGCGCGTTTCGAAAGGCGCGCTGCCCTCCGGCGTCTGATACCGGTCCGGGTGGTCCGGATCGACCCGCTCCAGGTACAGGTCCTGCGTGTCGGCATAGGTCGTCGTGAATCCCCATGCGACGTGCGCGTTGCGTCCCAGCACGACGAACGGCACCCCGGGCAGCGTGGCGCCAAATACGTCCAGGCCCGGCGCCTTCAGACGGGCGAAGTACCAGACCGATGGAGACGACAACCCCAGGTGTGGATCGTTCGCGAGCAGGGGCCGCCCGCTGATTGTGCGCGATCCGGCGACCACCCAGTTGTTGGAGCCCTCGCCCTGGGAGGCGGCAAAACCGAGTTCGGGCAGACGCCGCACCAACTGCTGCGTCTGGTCCGACAAAGTGTGACCCGGCAGCCCCAATTGACGATACAAGGCGACATAGTCGGCGGTGCGCGGCGCGGACTCGTCCCACAACGGCAGAAAGTCGTCGATCTCGGCCATCGAGAAGCGCGCTGAAAGGCGAAGGCGCTGCAGTTCGTTGCGCATCGCCTCGGCCGATAGATCCCACGCCATCATCAGCGTCCACGCCACCACGTCGGCAGGTACCCAGTGTTCGGGATAAGGTGCGCGCAACAACAGGAACTCGGCCGGCGGAAGATCGTGGTGTCCGTCCAGGTACGCGTTGATGCCGGCGCAGTAGGCTTCGACCAGGGCCCCGGTTTCCGGATCGAACCCATGCGCGATCGCCTGCGCCTGCCGGTAGATGCCGACGGTACGCAGGAAGCGGTCGGTGTCGACCCCGGCCGGCCCGACGATCTCGGCGATCCGGCCCTGGCCGATGCGCCGGTTGAACTCGATCTGCCACAGCCGGTCCTGGGCGTGCGCGAAGCCGAGCGCGAACAAAGCATCCGCTTCGGTTTGCGCGGTGATGGTCGGGACGCCGGCGTCGTCGCGCGCGATCTGCACCGGGCGCGCCAGCGAGAGCACGCGCAGCGTACCCTCGTGTTCCGGCAGGCTCGCCTGCCGGTACCAGAGCCACACGCCAATCGCCGCCACCAGCACGACCGACAGGACCGCCAACGTCCAGCGTACGACGCGCATGCTTCGTCCGGTTTCGGGACCCGCCCGAGCGATCGGCGCGATTATTGCAGCCCGATCCGTGCCAGCACAGCGTTTGTTACGCCGGGTCGCGGATGCAGTATGCTGCGCAGCGGTCGGTGCCGCTTCCGAGGGGGTCCGCCGTGGCTCGCCCTGTATCGCCGATGACAATGCCGTCTGCCGAAACCGAAGCGGCCCGCTGGAGCGTCGAGCGGGTGGCCGCGCTGTTCGAACAACCGTTCAACGACCTGCTGTACCAGGCGCAATCGGTGCACCGGCGCCATTTCGACCCCAACGCGGTGCAGATCAGCACGCTGCTGTCGATCAAGACGGGCGGCTGCCCCGAAAACTGCGGCTACTGCTCACAGTCGGCGCACCACCAGACCGGGGTCGCGCGCGAGGCGCTGATGGCGCGCGAGCGCGTGTTGCAGGCCGCCGGCAAGGCCAAGCAGGCCGGCGCAACGCGCTTCTGCATGGGGGCGGCCTGGCGCGGTCCCAACGCCAAGGAGCTCGCCGACGTGATCGAGCTGGTCAAGGGCGTTCGCGAGCTCGGTCTGGAAACGTGCGTGACGCTCGGCATGCTGCGTCCGGGCCAGGCCGAGCAGTTGAAGGAAGCGGGCCTGGATTACTACAACCACAACCTGGACACGGCGCGCGAATTCTACGGATCGATCGTCACCACGCACACTTACCAGGACCGCCTCGATACGCTGGAGCGCGTGCGCAGCGCCGGCATCAAGGTGTGCTGCGGGGGCATCGTCGGCATGGGGGAAAGCCGGCCGCAGCGCGCTGCCCTGATCGCCGAGCTGGCCGCGCTGGATCCGGCACCCGAGTCGGTCCCGATCAACCTGCTGGTGCCGATTTCCGGCACACCACTGGCGCAGGCGGAGCGGCTGGATCCGCTCGAATTCGTTCGCACCATCGCGGTCGCGCGCATCGCCCTGCCGACCAGCGTGGTTCGTCTGTCGGCCGGGCGCGCAACGATGCCCGACTCGGTGCAGGCTTTGTGTTTCCTGGCCGGCGCCAACTCCATCTTCTACGGCGACCGGCTGCTCACCACCGGAAATCCCAGCACCGATTCGGATCGCGCACTGTTTGGCCGGCTCGGACTGCATTCGACCGAACCGCGCAGCGCCACCGGCTGAGGGCGCGCCCCGGCCTCACTTGAGCGCGCTCTGGCAGGCCTGCAGCGTGTGTTCTCCGACGTTCTCGATCAGGATGGTGTAATTCTCGTAAAGGCGGAATTGCTCGATCAGCTCGGATCGCTGCTGTACAGTCAGGGCGGAGGCATTGTCGCCGAAGCGGTGCAAGTTGTGCCAGGTGGCCAGCCCGACGTGCTCCTGTTCCAGGAATAGGTGCACGGCGCCATAGGCATCCGCGAAACGCCTCACCTTCTCATACGGCAGGTCAATGAGTGCCTGCGTCGCGATCGCGGTATCCCAGCTGGCGCTTGAGACCAGGTCAAAATGAACTCCGGGATACTTGATCGGCGACGCAGCCGGCGCACGGGCGGGCAGCGCCGAGAGACTGGTGATCTCGGCCTGGGTACGGGATCGCAGCTTCTCCATCTCTTTCAGCACCTCCTTGACATGCACCACGTCGTCCGCAAGTTCACGCTGGAACCCTGCGACCGCCTCGGCGGCGATCGTGGCCCGATGCCGGGACTCCACGATCTGCTCCAGGCCGAGTGCAATCAGGATGCCGATCGTGACAATGCAGATGTGCAGCAGGAATTCCTTCAGCGAGCGGATGTGTCCCGCCGGAGCATGAAGATCCATGTGTCGGCTTCCTTATCGAATGTCCCCAGGTAACCGCAGCTCCAACGCGGCCGGATCGGGCGTGGGCTGGAACGGCACCACCCCCAGCAGCGGAGCACCGATGCGCTGGCGCAGCGCCTGCAAGTTGTCTTCGAAGCGCTGCATGCCGGGATCGATCGAATTGGCGATCCACCCGGCCAGCCGCAGCGAGCGCGCGACGATGGCCTGCTGCGTCAGCAGCGCATGATTCAGGCACCCCAGCCGCATCCCGACCACCAGAACAACGGGAAGGGCCAGTGCGACGGCCAGATCGCCCGCGTCCTCACGATCGTTCAGCGGCACCAGGAACCCGCCTACGCCTTCGACCACGATCGCATCGGCGCTGGCGCGGAGTGTCTCGAAGGCCCGTCTGATCGGCGCAATTTCGATCCGCACGCCCGCGGCCGCAGCAGCGAGGTGCGGTGCGACCGGCGGATCGAACAGATACGGATTGACCTGCTCGAGCGGTGCTGGCCAGGAGCTGGCCCGGCGCAGCTCGGCCACGTCGGGATTGACCGGCCCCTCGGGCGAGGCTTCGACGCCGGCCGCCACCGGCTTCATCCCGAGCGCCCGCAAGCCGCGCGCGCGCAGCCGGTGCAGCAGCGCGCAGCTCGCCAGCGTCTTGCCCACGCCGGTGTCGGTTCCGGTCACGAACAGGCACGGCCCCGCGGCGTTCATCAGACAATCCGGTCGAGCAGCTCGAGCGTGCGATCGGTCAGCAGCGCGGACTGCTCCTCGTCGATCACGTACGGCGGCATGAAGTAGACGGTATTTCCGATCGGCCGCAGCAGCAGCTCGCGCTCGAGCGCGGCGGCCGAGAAACGCCGCGCGAACAGCGGCGGCGCCGGGTCGACCTCGAAGGCCCAGATCATCCCGGTGCGACGGAAGTTCTGAACGCGCGGATGCGCCCGCAACGGGCGCGCCAGCTCGTCGATGCGGGCGGCGCGCCGTTTGTTGGACTCGATCACCGCATCCTGCTCGAAGATCGACAGGGTGGCCAGCGCGGCGGCGCAGGCCAGCGGATTGCCGCTGTAGGAATGGGAGTGCAGAAAACCGCGCGTGACTTGCTCGTCGTAGAACGCTTCGTAGATCGCGTCGGTCGAAAGCACCAGGGACAGCGGCAGGTAGCCTCCACTGATTCCCTTGGACAGGCACAGCAGATCCGGCAGGATGCCGGCCTGCTCGCAGGCCAGGAAGGTCCCGGTGCGGCCGCAGCCGACCGCGATCTCGTCGGCGATCAGGTGCACGTTGTACTTGTCGCACAGCGCGCGCGCCAGCTGCAGATACTCCGGCTCGTACATCCCCATCCCGTTGGCGCACTGAACGAGCGGCTCCACGATCAGGGCCGCGATTTCGCCGTGCCGCTGCTGCAGCACCCGCTCAAGGGCGCTCGCGCAGCGCTGGGCATAGTCGAGGGGGGATTCGCCCGGTTCGGCGTGGCGCCAGTCCGGACTCATCACCGTAATCCCGGGCCTGAGCAGCGGGGCATAGGCATCGCGAAACAGCGCGACGTCGCTCACCGACAGGGCCCCGACGGTCTCGCCGTGGTAGGCCCCGGTGAGGCACGCGAAGCGCGACTTGTCCGGCAGGCCGCGGTTGCGCCAGAAATGGTGGCTCATTTTGAGCGCGATCTCGACCGCCGATGAGCCGTCGGACGCGAAAAAACAGTGTCCCAGGTGACCGCCGGTCAGAGCCGCCAGGCGCTCCGACAGAGCGACGGCCGGCTCGTGCGTCATGCCGGCCATGATCACGTGCTCCAGCCGCTCCAGCTGGGCGGTGATCGCCGCGTTGATGCGCGGATTGGCGTGACCGAACAGGTTGACCCACCAGGAGCTGATCGCGTCCAGGAAGCGGCGGCCGCCGAAGTCGTACAGCCAGGCGCCATGGCCATGCGATATCGCCACCATCGGCAGCCATTCGTGCAGTTTCATCTGGGTGCACGGATGCCAGACCGAGCGCAACGTGCGGGCAATCAGGTTGCTGTTGGAGGTCATGGGCAGCACACGTGATGGCGCAACGAACTACCGAGAATACCAAGCGCGCCGTCTCAGGTACGCTTCAGGGCGAATCGATGAAGCCCTGCCTGCCCTTCCCGGATCTTCCTCCGGCTCATTATCGCAATCTCAGTTGCGCCCGGGTCCCTGGCACCCCGCTGGGATTTCTCGCCCGCTTCGTGTGGATGCGGTTCCGCTAGCAAACCGCCGCGGCCGTCCTTTGCACGTTGGGCGGCATCGGCCTGATGTCGTTGGAACCCATCTTTCTGGGGCGCCTGGTCGAAGCGCTGCGCCTGAACCGGTTTCACGAGGTATGGTCACCGGCGGTCTGGACGCCTTTCTGGCTGGTCGCCGGAGCATGGATCGCGTCGGCCCTGTTCAACCGGCTGGGCGACATCGTCGATTTGCACACCAGCCCGCCGCTGCGCGAGGAAATGCAGGTCTATCTGTTTTCCTGGCTGATCGACCACTCTCCCGATTACTTCCACAGCAATTTCGCCGGGCGGCTGGCCGCCAAGATCAAGCAGGCTGGCAACAGTTCCATCACGATTTTGAGCCTGACCACGAACGACCTCGTGCGGGTGATCGCCTCCGTGGTCATCAGCGTCTTGATCATCGGATTCGATCACCCAGGCCTGGCGATCATGGTGATGATCTGGACGCCGGTTTACATCGGTTTCTCGCTCCTGCTGGCCAGGCGCCGCAGGGCCTTGTCGAAGGAATTCCAGGATCAGGTCTCGGCGTCGACAGGTGTTCTGGTCGATCTGGTCACCAACGCCGATCTGGTCAAATCGTTCGCCAACAGCAGCAAAGAGAGCCGGCACGTCGCGCAGGCGGTGCAAAAGGAGCGCGTCGCATCCCAGCGTCTCAGATGGTTCGCAACGGCGATGAATCTGGCGCTCTATTCCGGGATGCAGTTGTTTCAGATCGCACTGGTCGGCGCTACTCTTTACCTGACGGTGCGCGGCCACATGGTCGTGGGCGACACCGTCAAGATGGTGTCCTTGTCAGTCCTGCTGATGAACAATATCTGGGGTGCCGCCTCGCGCCTGCTCGATCTGCTTGAAAACGTCGGCCAGTTCAGCTCGGCGCTGGATAGCGTCCTGGTGCCCCACGCGATTACGGATGCACCCAAGGCCGGACCGTTGGCCGCCTCTCGGGGCGCGATCGAAATCGACGGACTCCATTTTGCGCATACGGATGGCAAGGTCGTGTTCGACGCTCTGTCGCTTTCGATACCTCCAGGCCAGAAGGTGGCGCTGGTGGGTCCCAGCGGATCCGGCAAGAGCACTCTGATCAAGCTGCTGCGCCGCCATTACCAGCCGCAGTCCGGCCGGGTGTTGATCGATGGGCAGGACATTTCGCTGGTCACTCAGGTCTCCGTCAATCAAGCCATCGCAGAGATTCCCCAACAGCCTGGCCTGTTCCATCGCACGATCCGCGAAAACATTCGTTACGCGAAGGATGATGCGAGCGATGTTGAAGTCGCTCAGTCCGCCAGAGACGCCCATGCCGAAGAATTCATCAACGGGCGCACCAAAGGCTATGACGCATTGGTCGGGGAACAGGGCATTCAACTATCGGGGGGCGAGCGCCAGCGCGTCGCCATCGCGCGGGCCCTGTTAAAGGATGCCCCGATTCTGGTTCTGGACGAAGCCACAGCGTCGCTGGATTCGGAGACGGAGCATTACATCCACGACGCGCTGTGGCGGCTGTTCGAAGACCGTACGGTGATCGCCATCGCCCACCGCCTGTCCACGATCAGCGGCATGGACCGCATACTGTTCCTGGAAAAAGGACAGATTCTGGAAGATGGCACTCATGCCGAATTGCTGGAAAGGAACGGCCGCTACGCCCAGCTTTGGCGCCGTCAGGTCGACGGTTTTGTGGTGGAGGAATAGCGTAAGCGGCCTGCAAAGATATCTTGACGATTCTTCGGCGCGCAACGGTTCCAAGGGAAGGCCAACGGCTGGATCATCCCTATAAAGGTCCCTTCGATCGAGAGCGCGAAACCCAGTGCCACATAGAAGTAGGTCCAACTCTCCCCTCCACGCTTCGCCGTGGTATCCAACGTCGCAACTGCTTTCATGCTGTCTCTCCGGAATAGCGTAAGCGTCCGGCCGATACCACCTTGAAATGAGCGTACTGAATCAATCCAGGTATGGCCTGCCGGACCAATACCGAACGATGCAGTTTGTGCGGCCCGTGGAGTCTAGTGTGGCCGGCAGATTGTCCGAGATCCACGGGCTGATCGTATTTCCCCTGTCTACGCTGGTGATGATCGG
>DATKFG010000051.1:0-6927 GCA_035511515.1 Burkholderiaceae bacterium
ACCAGAAGCAACAACGCGGCGGCCCCGCGAAGACACAACTCAAATCTGGACATGTCACCTCCCGCCAGGACAAATGACGACTTCACGGTTTTTGAAAACTCTCTCCGCATACGAAACTCCTCCCACCCGAAGGCACCGGCCCGCGTTTCGCAATCGCCGGCTCCACCTGTAGGGCGGTGCCAACGTGACTGCGCGGTGCCTTTCCGTTTTATGGCGCCTACTGACTCACCAATGGGCGGTACACTAAAGTGGAACGATTGGTGATCACATGCTTGGAAGCCAGCGGAACGGGGGGCGGGTTTTACCTACTCTTAACCCTGTTACGCTCAATAACAGCCGGAAAACGGGGGGGTGATGGGCGGGTGAAGCGCGGATCCACTAAGCCCGCTCGTCCCATTTTTATGTATTTAAATCAATTTGTTGCAGAAATCTTTGCGACGACCGCCCAAAGCAAACCTGCGCCTCGGCAGGCGGGTTAAGCCTACCTAACCGTGCGAATGGGTAATCCTTCGAACACGGAACTCGCTTCAATCTTCGAGGTTCAAAGCCAGCCGATGAAAAACGGGTTCGTGGGACTTCGGTACTCCGCCGGGGGCTAGCCGAGCCGCTTGCTTCTGGCCCTGCTCTGACGGGCCCTGCCGGGGCGTTGCGCCCCGAGCGTCGTTACTTTTGTGCGATCTGAGTGCGCACTTCGGCCAGCACGGCATCCGGAGTGGCGAAGCCGTCCAGCCGGACCCAGGGTTGGCCCGGGGCCGCCCGGAACAGCGTGGCGGGCGAGTGGTTCATCTTGTCGCCGCGATAGACGTCGAAAGCGCGTTGCACCTGCACGTCGGCATCGACCGCGCCGGTGTAAAAGCTCCACTGCGGACCGGCTTCGTAGCGCCGCGCGTATTGCGCCAGGCGAGTTGGCGTGTCCTGCTCGGGGTCGATCGACACCGACACCATCTTCACCCTGGCCGCCTCGGGCCCCAGGCGCTTTTGCACTTCGGCGAAGGTCTGACTCATCACCGGGCAGATCGTGGTGCAGGTGGTGTAGATGAAGTCCAGCAGCACCGGGCGGCCGTCGTCCAGTTCATGCGCGAAGTTCACGCGCACCCCGTCGGACCTCACCAGCATGACCTCGGGCGCGACGTAATTGGCCATCCGGCGCGACACCGGCGGCGGCGCCTGCATCATCTGATGGTGGTGCGCGTGCGGGTCGGCCGGCGTTTCGTCGGCGCTCGACCCGACGGAGCCGAGCAACAGCCCAGGGGCCAAGGCGGCCCAGGCCAAGCGGCGCAGCACGCGGCGCGGTGGGGTCATCAGGTTGCTTCCTTCCAGAATGGCGGCCTGTGCCGGCGCGAGGTGCCTGGCATCGCCTAAACAGGGTTCTGCTTACGGGACCAGATCGTCCCGCAAAACGGGGATGGGTGCATCTTAGCCAGGATTCACAGAGTTGCAAGGCCACCTTTTAGCCTCGCGGGTAGTAATAACCCGAGAAATGCCGGTCGGAGACAGGTAGTTCAGGCAGGTGGGCCCTTCCCCGGTCTGCCCGCAAGAGGGGATTGGGGGGCCGGGGAGCCGGGTCCCGCTCAGTGGTGCGGGATCGTCAGAGCCCGGCGGCGGCCGGTGAAGGAGCGGCCTGCACGCGCACCGGCGGGGCGGCCTGCGCGACAGTCGCCCGCACTCGCCAAGTCACCAGTACCCGGGCCCCGTGGCGAGGAGTCGCCTCGATGGCGCAGTGTCCACCGGTGGTCTCGGCCCATCGGACCATGATGGGCAGGCCGCAACCCTCCCGGCCGATTCGCCCGTGGCGCCAGCGCTCCGCGTCGAATCCGACCCCGTTGTCCTCGATGTCCAGCCGCAGCTCGTCGTCGAACAGCGACAGGTACAAGCGCGCTGCGCTCGCGTTCGAGTGCCGCGCGACATTGCTCAGCGCCGCCTGCACGATCCGGAACAAGGGCAGTTTCAACTCGGCCGGAACGTCGGCCTCGGTGACCGTGATGCGCGGGGAAACCAAGATCGCGCGATTTTCCCGGCTGAACTCGCGCAGGTACCAGGACAGCGCCGCCAGCAGCCCCAGATCGTCCAGCACGCGGGGCTTCAGATCCGAGCTCAGCGAAAGCAGCTCGTCGGTGGCATCGCGGATGCGCGCGCTCGCGTTTTGCAGCGCTTGCGCCGCTTGCTCGTGCTCACCTCGCGCCAGACGCTGCGCCGCGTCCTCGATCAGGTAGCGCGCCATCGTCATCACCGAAACGGCATCGTCCCCCAGCACGCTCACCACCCGCGCGCGATCGGATTCAAGCCGCTTCAGAAGTCCATCGCACAGCCGCCCGAGGTGCGATTGATACGGCGTCCATCGACGGCTCACCGGCAGCGGACCTGGCCGCACCGGCTGCATCGCAGTGGTATTGCGGACTGCGTTCACGCGAGCCCTCCGTTCAAGTGCCCAAAAATCAATGAATCAGAGCCATCTCGCCGTGGGATCGATGCAGGCCGTCGGGTGCGAGGAATCCTCGTATGTTAATAAGAAGCCAGGAGCAGATCGTCCCAAACATGGGTGCTTGCCCGTCCGCTGCCGTAGGGACGGTACCCGTATGCAGGACCACCGATACCTTACTTCTGGGCGACGTGCGTCTGCAGTTCGCCGAGCACCGCGTCCGGCGTGGCGAATCCATCCAGCCGCACCCACGGCTTTGCCGCCGCGCTGCGATAAAACGTGACCGGCGCGTGGTTCATCTTGTCGCCGCGGTACGCGTCGAACGCGCGTTGCACGGCGATGCTCGATTCGACCGAGCCGGTGTAAAAGCTCCATTGCGAGCCGGCTGCGTACCGCTTGGCATACTCGGCCAGGCGCACCGGGGTGTCCTGCTCCGGGTCGATCGACACCGACACCATCTTCACCTTGGCGGCGTCAGGCCCGAGGCGCTTTTGCACCTCGGCGAAGGTCTGGCTCATCACCGGGCAGATCGTGGTGCAGGTGGTGTAGATGAAATCGAGCAGTACGGGGCGGCCGTCGTCCAGCTCGTGCGCGAAGTTCACGCGTGCACCATCCGACCGCACCAGCGCGATATCGGGTACCTGGTAGTTGGCGGTGGAGCGCGCCACCGGCGGCGGCGCCTGCATCAGACGATGATGCTGCGCGTGCGGATCGGCCGGCGGTTCGTCCGCACCGGATAACGCCCAACCCAGAAGCACACAGGCCGCGGCAACGACCTGTGCCAGCCTGGCACCTCCGGCCAACGTGCTCATCGTCGAATCGATACCAGGAATCCGCTACTGAAAAGATGATAACAGCCGCACGAAATCCCGCAGCTCGCTCTCGTTCAGGTCGGACACGGCCCAGAACGAAAGGCCGGCGGCGGTCGACCGGACCATGTGGTAGCCGCGGCGCTCGGTGATTTGATCCGTGGCGGGCCGGTCGCGTGGCCACACGAACACCGAGATCATGTGCTGGCGGCGCCGATACACGAGCGTCGCGATCGGCCTGGCATCGAGCACGTCCAGGCGCCCGCCCACCAGCTCGAAGCCCTGGTCGGCCAGGTCCGGCACCGCCGGCGAAAATCCCAGGCGCGCGCTCAGCCACGGCTTGACCGTGTGGCGGTCCGAAGAGGCGACGTCGACCCAATGCGCACCCAGCGAAGCGCGCAGGTGGTCATCCAGCACCTCCTCGATGCGCGGATCCCAGCTTCCGGTCTGCCGCACCAGAGCCGGCGCAAACCAGGCCACCACGGCCGTCAGCGCGCCGGCCGCGACCCACGACGACCACAGCGCAACGCGCGTGGGCGCCGGTCGTGCCGGCGCCTGGCGCCGCACCTGGTTCATGATGCGTGCGTGCAGCGGCGCCGGCAGTTCGTGGTAGCGCGCCTGACCTCGGATCCGTTCGCTGATCGCCCGCAGCTCGGCCAGCCCCGAACGCAACTCGGTGTCCTGACCCAGCCGGCGCTCGAGCTCGAGCGACTCGGTGGCGCCGAGCTCGCCATCCAGGTACGCGTGCAGCCGCAGTTCGTCGTCGCGCGTCATCGCGCCCCCTGCCGCTCGGCCGCGACCTCGATCGCCCGCACCGACTGCGCCAGCAGCCGCCGGCCACGCGACAGGCGCGACATCACGGTTCCGATCGGGATGCCGGCGATCTGTGCGATCTGCCGATACGCGAGATCTTCCAGCTCGCGCAGCACGATCACCTCGCGCAACGCCGGCGGCAACGCCGCGATCGCTTCGTTCAGCAGCCGCGCCTCGGCGCGGCGGATCGCGGAATTTTCGGGTTCATCGGCCGGCGGCGCCGGCGCCTGCAGCTCATCGTCATCGTCCGACGCGACCACCTCCGACGGGCGGTTGGCCTGCAGCCAGGTCCAGGTCGTGTTGCGGACGATCCCGAGCAGCCAGGGGCGGGCATCGTCGCCGCGCAATCCGTCCAGGAACTTCAGCGCGCGCAGCGAGGCGTCCTGAACGACGTCCTGCGCGTCCTGATCATTGCGGGTCAGCCAGCGCGCGAGGTTGAACGCCGCCCCCAGATGCGGCACGACGAGCTGCTCGAAGCGGCGTCCCCGTTCGTCCATTCCGTACCATATACCGATCTCACGAGTTGCTTATTCCCACGCTGGCCGGAGCCACTTGACACTGGGCCGAAGGGCTGGCCGGGACGGGCGCGGTGGCCTCGGTCGCCAGCGACACGGCGCTCCATCCGATCACGGCCGCGAGCAGCACGGAAAACAACACATTTTCGGTATGGCGTGGCAGAGCGCTGTTCATCGTCTTCTCCAGGTCCGAGCGGCAGGTCCGTTCTGGACCCTATACCGATCTCACGAGTTGCCTATTCCGCCCACTTCGCACTGGGCCGACGGGCCGGCCGACACGGGCGCGGTGGTTTCGGTCGCCAGCGAGGCCGCGGTCCATCCGATCACGGCCGCGATCAGCAGCGAAAACAGCACATTTTCGGTATTCCGTGACACAGCGCTGTTCATCGTCTTCTCCTGGTCCGAACGGCGGATCCGTTCTCGATGGAGCCACTGTAGGCATCGGCCGCAGGCCTCGCCACCCGATTGCGACGAAGCGGCCGATGCGGCGGGTGAACCGCGTCTGGCGCCGATAGACGGAAAACCCTGTTCGGGACCACACTGGCGCATGTCCCGATGGATTCGCCCCGGGGTGTCGCTGTCGGCCGCACTGCTCTGGACCGTGGCTGCGGCGTTGCCGGCGCAGGCCGCCTCCGGGCAGGACCCGCCGGCGGATGGGCCGCAGATCGCCTGGTTCGCGGGCGACGTCGATGCGGCCTTCGCGCGCGCCCGCTCCGAGCACAAGCCGCTGTTCCTGTACTGGGGCGCATCGTGGTGTCCCCCGTGCAACCAGGTCAAGGCGACGCTGTTCAAGCGGCGCGATTTCGTCGACCGCTCCAGCCAGTTCGTCCCCGTCTATCTGGACGGCGATCAGCCCAATGCGCAGAAACTGGCCGACCGGTTCCGGGTGCGGGGCTATCCGACGATGATCCTGTTCGCCCCCGACGGGGCCGAGATCACGCGCCTGCCGGGCGAGATCGATCCGCAGCAGTATCTGCAGGCGCTCTCGCTGGGCCTTGGCAGCGGGCGATCGTCGCGCGCCACGCTGCGCTCCGCGCTGGCGCCCGGCGCATCGGGCCTGACCGCCGAAGACTGGGGGCTGCTGGCCACCTATTCGTGGGACACGGACGAAGGGCAACTGGTCGCGGCCGATCGCGTGGCTTCCACGCTGGTGGCACTGGCCAAGGCCTGCCCTTCGCGCTACCAGGCGAGCTCGGACCGGCTGGCGTTGCGGGCGATCATCGCCACCGCGGCCGGCCGCGGCACCGTCACCGTGGAGCGGGCGCGCGCGCTCGCTCACGTGCAGTCCGTCCTGGAAGATGCGGCGCGCGCGCGTGCGGCGTTCGACCTGCTGGTGCAGTGGGCCCCGATCATCGCCGGATCGCTCACCGACCCGGACAGCACGGCGCGCCAGCAGCTGATCGCGCGCTGGGATGCGCGGCTGGCGGCCTTCGCCGACGACGCCGGGCTGTCGACCGCAGACCGGCTGGACGCGCTGAGCGCCCGCGCGGACCTGCAAAAGCTGGCCGATCCGAACGCGCCGGTTGCGCCGGCGCTCGCGCAGGCGATCGGGACCGCGGCACAGCGGGCCGACCAGGATACGACCGACCGCTATGAACGGCAGGCGGTGATCGCCTCGGCCGCCGACGCACTGTCGGCGGCGGGGCTGGGCTCGCAGTCCGATGCGTTGCTCAAAGCGGAGCTCGCCCGCTCGCCGTCACCGTACTACGTGATGGCGGTGCTGGCCGCGAACGCACGCAAGCGCGGCGATTCGACCGCCGCGCTGGACTGGTACGAAAAAGCGTACGGGCTGGCCCAGGGACCGGCTACGCGGCTGCAATGGGGCGTGCGCTATGCGGTGGCGCTGACCGAGCTGGCGCCCGATCAGCAGCAACGCGTCGATCAAGCCCTCGCGCAGGTGATCGAGGACCTCGATCCGGCCCCGCAGACCTTTTACGGACGCAACCGCATGGCGCTCGAGCGCCTCGGCGCAGGGCTTCAACGGTGGAACTCCGGCCACGCACACGATGCCGTCGTGCAGGGCGCGATCGCCAGGATGGATGCGGTGTGCGGGAAACTGTCGCAAGCGGCCCCGGAGCGCACGGTCTGCGCCAGCCTGCTGCGCCCACCCTCACCCCCTGCCCCTCTCACGCGAGCGGGAGAGGGGAGCTAAGAGCGTCTGCGGGGGTTCTGTCTGGAAGAACGAAGGGGGAAGAATGGCTCCTTCAAGCATGTCCAAAGCGCGGGCCTCGACACCCTTGGCCGCGAAGAGTTCCTTCCAGGCCTTGACGACCTCCAGCATGGCACTCACCTCCGCTTCGGCTTGTTCGCGTGACAGGCCGAATGCGTCACACTGCGATAGGAGGTTGTACAGGCTCGCCGCTCTGCCGTG
>DATKFG010000052.1:0-36014 GCA_035511515.1 Burkholderiaceae bacterium
AACGGCCGGCGGCAACGTCCAGCAATTTGTCGAGGGCATGGACATTCCGAGCGAGTGGTGGGTGCTGTTTCGATCCCCCAAGCTGAGCCGCCTGGTGCAGGAGGCGCTCAAAGCCAATCCGAGCGCCGGCGCCGCCGAGGCAGCGCTGCGTCGGGCGCACGAGCTTTACTTCGCGCAACGAGCCGCCTACTTTCCGACCCTGCAGGCGAGCTTCAGCGCCCTGCGCGCCAAGAACCCCGACAACACGCTGTCCAACCCGATCGCGGCGCCCGATCCGAGTTACAGCCTCACCACGGCCGGGCTGAGTCTGAGCTACGCCCCGGACCTGTTCGGGGCGACGCAGCGTTCGATCGAGATTGCCAGGTCCCAGGTCGAGAGCAACCGCTTCCAGCTGGAAGCCACCTACCTGACCTTGAGCAGCAACGTCGTGGTCACCGTGGTGCAGGAGGCCTCGCTGCGCGGACAGATCGCCGCGACCGAGCGTCTGTTGCGCTTGCAGCACCAGTTGAGCGAAACCGTCAGGCACCAGCGGGCGATCGGCACGGCCAGCGATCTCGATGTCCTGGCCCAGCAATCGGCGGAGGCACAAACGGCCCAGACGCTGCCTCCCCTGGAAAAGCAGCTGGGGCAGACACGCGATGCCTTGAGCGCCTTGCTGGGGCGGCTGCCGTCCGACGAACCGGAGGAGACGTTCGGCCTGGACGAGTTGACCCTGCCCAGCGACCTTCCGGTCAGTGTGCCCTCGAAACTGGTCGAGCAACGCCCCGATGTGCGCCAGGCTGAAGAGGATCTGCACGCCGCATCGGCCCAGGTGGGCCTGGCCCTGGCCAACATGCTGCCCCAATTCACGATCGATGCCAGCCTCGGATCGAGCGCGCTCAAGATCGGCGATCTGTTCACGCCCTACACCGGCTTCTGGAGCGTCGGAGCCTCGCTCTCCCAGACGCTGTTCGATGGCGGGGCCCTGCTGCATAGGCGACGGGCAGCGGACGCCGCCCTGGACCAGGCCGGGGCGCAATATCGCGCCGCCGTGATCCTCGCCTGCCAGAACGTGGCAGATACCCTGCGCGCATTGAAGGCGGACGCCGATGCCCTGAAGGCGAGCGCCGAAGCGGACCGCGCGGCCAAGACGACGTTTGAGCTGGCTCAGCGCCAGTACGCGCTGGGAACGGTCAGCCTGGTGGCGGTACTGAATGCGGAGGTGGCTTATCGGCAGGCGCAGTTGGCGCTGGTCCAGGCCCAGGCGAACCGCTTATCGGACACTGCGGGTCTGTTTCAGTCGCTGGGCGGCGGATGGTGGAATCGTCGCGAGGAACCTCACCATGAACAGTCTGGTCTTGCGGGATGATCAGCGCGGCAGTACCACGCTGACGTTGAACATTCCGGAAAAGCTGAACGTGCTTTCCAAGGAGGTGTTCGAGGCGCTCGAGGAGCACGTCGAGGCGATCGCGCGCGCGACCCGAACCATCGGCCTGGTGATCCTGCGCGGCGCCGGCGGCAATTTCTCCGCAGGGTATGACTTGAGCGAAGTGCTCGAGCACGTCAGGGCCCATGCAAAGCCTCACTACCACTCCGAGGTGATCCAGAAGCTGGCCGATCTGCCGCAACCGGTGATCTCCGCCGTTCAGGGCCACTGCTCGACCGGGGCCCTGGAACTCGCTCTGGCCGCCGACCTGATTGTCGCGGCCGAATCGGCGCGCTTTTCCGACGTCTACGCGAGGTGGGGCCTGACACCGGTCTGGGGCCTGAGCCTGAGGCTGCCGCATCGCATCGGTACCGCAAAGGCGTCCGAAATGATGCTGACCTGCCGTACGTATTCGGGAATCGATGCCCACGAAATGCATTTGGCCAACTTCTGCTTTCCGGATGAGCGGTTCGAGGCGGACCTGGCGGCGCTATGCGCCGACATATTGGCCAATTCCTGGTATTCCAACCAGGTCAACAAGCGCGCCCTGATGGAAAGCGAAGGTTTGAGCCTGCACGACGCCCACGCGCTGGAACTGTTCAAGAACGAGGGCATGGCCCCGGACGCGGAAAGACGCGTTGCGGGGTTCTTCGCCGCTCGCAAACCGCGGGGATAGGATCCGGTCATAGGACCGATTTGAAGGTCCTTCGCCGCTCATTTTGGGGCGACCGGTGTGGCGAAGCCCGGTATCTTTTTTTTCCCGGTCAGCGCCGCGGACCCGCGGCCGCTGTGATTCGACCACACCAGGACCTCCTATGAAGAAAACGCTAGCGGTTTCCTCCCTGTGGGCGGTGCTTTCGATCGGCGCCGCTCATGCCAGCGACACGGCAGCCACGATCGCGGCGCTCGACGCGCGTCTGGCGAAAATCGGTGCAGCCAGGATCGAAGGCAGAGACAAGGCTGGCAGCAAAGACGTTCCGGCTGTTTTCTTCGGCCCGCGCAAGATCAACAACAACTACGACGTCGTCGACGAAATCAAGAAGACCACCGGCGCGACCGCGACCGTCTTCGTGAAGGACGGCGACGAGTTCGTCCGGGTCAGCACCAACGTGCTGACGCCCGAGGGCAAGCGCGGCGTCGGCACAGCGCTGGCGCACAACAAGGCCTACGAGTCGGTCAGCAAAGGCGAGCAGTTCTGCGGCCAGGTCGACGTGCTGGGAACGCCGTTCGACGCCTGTTACAACCCGATCAAGGATGCGTCCGGCAAGGTGATCGGTGCCACGTATATCGGCTTCAAGAAGTAAGCGCTGCCGGATTCGCCCCGGCGCGGCGCTCGCGCGTGCTGCTCGAGTCGCCGCGGGCGTGGCCGCGCCGCACGCGCTGGACGGGAACAGATCCGGATGAAGGCGATTGAGCGCCTGGTTGACCGGTTTGGCCGTTTGAAGATCGGGGTCAAACTGACGGTCGCGTTCGCGCTCGTGCTGGGGTTGACCACGGTGCTCGGCGTCAGTTCGGTGCTGAGCCTGGCGCGCGTGAATCGGGCGTCGGCCGAGCTGGCGACCAAAGCGCTGCCTGGCGTGGGCACTACGCAGGCGATCCGCGTTTCGATACTCGAGCACGGCGAGCTTCTGGACAAGCACACCAAAGCCTCCGACGCGAGCTACATGGCCGAGTACGAAGAAAAAATGGCTGCCGCGGTGACAGCGATCGAAGCGGGCAGCGCCGCCTACCGCAAGCTGATCCGCGCGGACGAGGAACGTAAACTGTTCGGGGTGTTCACCCAGGCCTGGAGCGAGTACGTCGCCACCAGCAAGCGGATCGTCCTGCTCGACCGTGCGGGCAAGAAAGAAGACGGCCGCGACATCGCCGATGGCGCCGGCAAGACGTCGCTGGACGAGTCGCTCGGCGCGCTCGACCGCCTGACCGCATTCAACTTCGACAGCGGAAAACGTGCGGCCGACGGCGCCGAGCTCGTCTACGGCAGCGCGCGCCGCCTGGCGGTCGTTCTGCTCGCGGTGGCGTTGCTGGTCGGTGCGACGCTGGCGGTGGTGATCACGCGCGGAGTGCTCAAACAGCTCGGCGGCGAGCCGCGCGCGGCGGCCAAGGTGCTGGGCGCCGTGGCAGCCGGCGACCTGACGACGCGGGTCGACCTGCGGGAGGGCGACACCTCGAGCCTGATGGCGCGGCTCGCCGAAATGCAGACCAGCCTGGCGCGCGTGGTCGAGTTGGTGCGCGAGAGCTCGGAAAGCGTGGCCAGCGCGACCGAGCAGATCGTGCGCGGCAACAGCGACCTGTCGGGCCGCACGGAGCAACAGGCCAGCGCCTTGCAGCAGACGGCGGCGTCGATGGAAGAGCTCGGTTCGACCGTGAAGCAAAACGCCACCAACGCCAGACAGGCCGACCAGCTGGCGCACCAGGCGAGCAAGGTCGCGGGCAAGGGAGGCGCGGTCGTGCGCCAGGTGGTCGAGACGATGAGGGGCATTAACGAAAGCTCGAAGAAAATCGGCGACATCATCGGCGTGATCGACAGCATCGCGTTCCAGACGAACATTCTGGCGCTGAACGCCGCGGTCGAGGCGGCGCGCGCCGGTGAGCAAGGCCGGGGCTTCGCGGTGGTCGCTTCGGAGGTGCGGAGCCTGGCACAACGGTCGGCCGGTGCTGCCAGGGAAATCAAGGAGCTGATTTCCACCAGCGTGGACCGCGTGGCGCACGGCTCGGCACTGGTCGATCAAGCCGGCGCGACCATGAGCGAAGTCGTTGCCGCGATCGAGAAGGTCACCGCAATCGTGGGCGAGATCAGCGCGGCGACGGAGCAGCAGAGCTCCGGAGTTGCCCAGGTCGGCGACGCGGTTCATCAAATGGACCAGGCCACCCAGCAGAACGCCACGCTGGTCGGAGAAAGTGCTGCCGCCGCGGACAGCCTGAAGGCTCAGGCTCACCAGCTGGTTCAGGCGGTGGCGGTTTTCAGGACCTCACAGACCGCCGATCGCAGTGGCACCGTCGCGACGCACTAGGAGTCTGCGCGGCAGACCGCCAGAAGCGGCTACGTCTTGAAGTTCCCCCTCTCCCGCTCCGCGGGAGAGGGGGAACTGCGTCAGACCGGACTGATCGGTAATACCCCTGCCCGCGAACTGGGCGCGTTGCAGCTTCCTGCGGGTCACTTCCCCGCTGGCCGGGTCAACCGAGTGCGCTTGGAAGACGCGCTTTGCAATATCCAATCCAATCGTCGTACGCTCCATGTGAGGCTCCTCCCCATCGAGTGGTCGAGTCAGAACTTCCACTCTGGCACTTCGATGCCGTTTGGGAAAGGAGCCTCCCGTTTCATGTCGGGTGCCACTCATAGGCGCTCGCGTAGCGCAGGGATGCGTCCATTCCATCTCTCCCGCGGGGCGGGAGAGGGGGAACTGCGTCAGACCGGGCTGATCGGTAACACCCCTGCCGCGCGGACTCCTAGAATCCCCTGACGTGCAAGATGGGCACCGCGGGCAGTAACATCCCGTGGGTGAGCCTTGGGCAGGAGCTGCGACCGATGCCGGATTCCAGGTTCCGTGTGCGCGCTGTGATGCTGATCGCAGTGGCGCTCGTCGCGGTTGGCTGTTCGATCCCGGATACCCGAACGACCCCGGATACCCGAACGGAGCAGGAGCGGGCTGCCGACCGCGCCCTCGCCGACCAGGTCGTGGCGGCCCTGCGTGCGGATCCGTACACGGATGCGGACCACCTGACGGTCCATGTGAAGCGGGGCGCAGTCCGGCTCACCGGTCAGGTCGGCGATGAGTCCACGCTGCGCAGCGTGCTGCGTATCTGCGCGGCGGTGCCGGGGGTGCAGCGCGTGGACGACGAACTCGAAATTATCGATTTCGGCCGCACAAGGCGCTGAAACCCATGAATCGCGTGCACCATTCAGCGGGCAAGCCGCGCAAACCCGTGCTGCGCGCCGCCGTCTGGTTGGCACTGGCTTTTGGCGCCGTCGCCTGCTCGACGCCCGACCCGCGAACCGAAGAGGAACGGGCCGCCGACCAGGCCATCGCGGGCCAGGTACGGGGCGCGCTGCTGGCCGATGCGAACCTGTACGCGAACCACATTGACGTGAATGCCCGGCGTGGCGTGGTCTGGCTCACCGGGTGGGTCACCTCGTCCGAGGAGTCGCGAGCGGCCGTTCTCGACAGCGAAACAGTGCCCGGTGTGCAGCGCGTGGTCGACCAGATCGAGGTGGTGGACTGGTCGGTCCATTACTGAGCTGCTTGCTCAGCCCGGTTCACCGGCGGCTGCTGCGACCAGCGCGACCTCCGTTGCGGACACCGACTCCAGGTTGAATTTGGCGGCAGCCGCGGCCATGCGCGTCAGCGCCTGAGCGATCGGCATCACGGGCTCGGTCTGCCCCTTCTTCAAGCGCTGGAAGCGCACCGGGTTGATGCGCGCGACCACGTAGTTGCGCAGGTAGGGCGACTTGAAACCGCGCGCCTGCAAGGCCGCGACGATGCGGCCCACCTGGGCATCGATCTGCTCGATCCGCGCCGCGTAGTCTTCGCGATTGCGCAGGCTCACCGGCAGGGACCTGTCGCCGAAGCGGTCGACTTTCTTCAGCAAGGAACCGTAGGCGCCGCCGCCGAAGCGCGCATTGCGCTCGTAGACGATCCCCAGGGTCAGCAGTTCGGGCGCCTCGAATTCGGCGGCGAACTGTGCTTCCTTCGCGCGGGGGTTGCGCGTGGCCAGATTGCGCGCCATCCGGATCACCTCGAGCGCGCGGTCTTTCAAGTTGTGTGCCTTCTCGGTATTCAACGCAAGGATCCGGAAGGCCAGGCTTTCGTCCGGCGATACCAGCGCGGTGATCTGCTTCAACCCGAGCAGCTTGGCCGCCGCGAGCCGATGCCGTCCGTTCGGCGTCCACAGCTTGCCATCCTCGCCACGCACGACGATCAGCGGATCCAGGAACGATCCGGCCTCTTCGATTTTCGCAGCCAGCCGCTGCGTGTGCGTGGGCGACAGATCGCGTTGGAACGGCGTCGGCTGAACCGCCTCCAGCGGCAGCGCCGCCAGCAGCATCGGGCGACCCGAAAACGGCTCCCGGTACGCACCGATCGCGGCGCCGCCGGCCGCGCTCACCTGCTGCGCCAGCGCGGAAATTTCCGGCGCATCGCGATCCAGTACGATCTCGCCGCTCGAAAGGCCACGCTTGTGTTGCCGCGGCGCGAGTTTGCCGCGCGCCGTCCGACCGCGCGCGCTGCTCTTCGCGGAACCTTTCACGCCGGCCTTGGCGCGGGTGCGTGTCGCCATTGGCGCAGTCTAGCCAGCTGGCGGTAGCCGCGCGCCGCCGAGCGGCGAAGGCCCATCAAATCCGAGACAGTGGCATGGGGAAGGCGCCTTGACGGCGGCGCCGGCGGAGGGCAGCATCGATCGGACCTGTTGATCAAAGAGGCAAGCCATGGACCGCATCAAGCCGCTCTACACCGCCACAGCAACCGCAATCGGGGGTCGCAATGGTCACACGGAAACGGCCGACGGTGTCGTCAAAGCCGACCTTTCGCTGCCCAAGGAAATGGGTGGCCCGGGCCGACCGGGAACCGCGACTCCCGAGCACCTGTTCGCGGCCGGGTACGCAGCCTGCTTCGGCGGCGCACTCGACTTCGTTGCCAAGCAGCAGAAGAAGGATGCGAGCAAGGCGAAAATCACATGCGCCGTCTCGATCGGTCCACGCGAGCTGGGCGGCTTCGGCCTTTCGGTGAAATTCCGGGTCGAGGACCGCGGCCTTTCGCAAGCCGATCTTTCCGCGCTGGCGCGAGAGGCCCACGAAAAGATCTGCCCGTATTCTCACGCAACGCGGGGCAACGTCGACGTGCAGTTCGAAGTCGTCGGCGCCTGAGCTGCCGTGCTCGCTAGACAGCGGACACGGCCAGGTAAGCCGTCAGCGCAATCCCTACCAGCGTGATCAGCGCGCTGCTGGCCCCGATCAGCCGGCCTCCGAAGTAGCCGGACGGCCGGTCCGAGGCCGGCAGCGTCGCGATGAATTTCATGTGCTGCAACGTGGCCACCGGAAGCATCAGTGTTCCGATTGCCACCAGCGCAACTCCGAACACGGCGGAGGCGCCGCTGTATGCGTGCTGGATGGCCCCGGGCGCCTGCATCGAAGCGATCCGCACGAACAGCCCGAAGCGCGCGATCAGGAATCCGAATGCCATCACAGTCAGCGCGGTGCGCAGCCAGGCGAGCAGCGTGCGTTCGGCAGCGAAATACACGCGCGGGTCGGATTCACTCACTGGCATGGACACATCGTAAACTAGCGTGATGGCTTCACGCGCGATCCCAATGGCGCGGTAGTCGCCAGCAAGTTCGTGTCGAGTCGGCACCGCGGTGTGCCGTGTTAATATATTTGTGCAAATGTTTCACGGCCGATAACTCCCAACCCCTCTCAAGAAGATCCGACGATGAAACGTGCTGCCCTTGTTGTGTTCGTCATGTTGACGGCCGCCTGCTCGACACCGCCTCCGCCCGCTCCGCCGCCCCCGGCCCCCGAGGTGAAAGCGCCGGAGCCTCCGCCGCCGCCCCCGCCTCCGCCGCCCGCCCCGAAGCCGGCGCCGGTACCGATCGAGTCGCCGATGCAGGCTTTCGAGCGGATGCGCGCCACGGTGCAGAACGAGAGCGTTTATTTCGATTTCGACAAATACTCGATCCGGCCCGACCAGACCCAGGCCATCACGGACAACGCCAAGCTGGGCACCACCTATTCGAATGACTTCGTGACCCTGCAGGGCAACTGCGACGAGCGCGGCAGCCGCGAATACAACCTGGCGCTGGGCCAGCGGCGCGCCGATGCGGTCAAGCAGCGGATGGTGCTGCTCGGCATCGTCGAGGCGCGCATCGAAACGGTGAGCTTCGGCAAGGAGAAGCCGCGCGCGTTGTGCCACGACGAGTCCTGCTGGTCGCAGAACCGGCGCGTCGATTTCGTGCACGAGTGGAAGTGAGCCCGCGCGGACAGTCATTCCCGCAGCAAGCAGCGATCGGGCGGCTTCCGGCCACGGAAGCCGCCCCTTTTTCAGGCAGACGATTTACTTAGTCAGATATCGCCGAGCAGCATCCGCTTGCCGGAGCTGTCGCGAACCTTCATCCGCTGCGCGAGCCGGTCGAGGCGCCGCTGCAACTCGACCAGGTCAGCACGCCCCAGCGAGTGCAGCGCGTCGGGGAGTACACCCTCCAGCGGCCGCGGGGCGCGCCCGATCGTTTCGCGCCCGGCGCGGGTCAGCGACAGGTGCACCACGCGCTGGTCCTTGCTGGAGCGGTCGCGCTGGATCAGCCTGCGCTTTTCGAGAGGGTCGATCAGGTTGCTGGCCGTGGATTGGTGAATGCCCATCGCGCGGGCCAGGTCGGTGACGCGGATCCCGGGCCGGCGCTGCAGCTCGGCGAGCACCCACAGCTGCGCGCCGCTCACGCCGGTGCGATCCTGCACCCACTGAAAGTGCTTCTTGGCGGAACGGAAGATCAGGCGGAACTGTCCGAGCACGGCCATGGCGAGCCGGCGATCGCCCTCGTGGTCCGATTTGGGCCGGGCCGGGCCGCGCGGCCTGGACACGCGCCGTGCCCGCACCCGCGGCGCGCCGGGTGGCCGGCGGGCGGGGGAGGACTTCGCGGTGGCTTTCGGTTCGCTTTTCACGAGGGCGGCCAGGTCGCGCGGCGGTCGGCCCGAAGACGGTTGTACGTTACGATAAGTCTATTCGAAGTGGTCACTGGCGCGCTCAAGGCGCGCGCAGCACGGCGAGCATGGCATTGAGCATCAGCTCCACTTCGGAGTGATCGCTCAGGAAGAACCCCGCTCTGGATTGCGGATCGTCGCGGCCGACGCGCACGGTCAGCCAGTTGGGCAAGGCGCGCGCGAAGACGGCTTCGTCGTTGACGTCGTCGCCGACGAACACGGCCACTCCACAGTCGGCCCGCTGCAGCAGCGACGCGACCGCGTCGCCCTTGTCGGGCGCACCCGCCAGAACGACGTTGACCACGAATTTACCGCCGAACGGACGCAACCTCGGATCGAGTCCGGCCAGCAGCGCCTGGATGCAGGCCTGGGCCCGGTCCTGGTCGCGCGCGACGCGGTAATGCAGCGCGAGCGAGAACCGCTTGTCCTCGACCTGCACCCCGGCCGCGTCGAGCTCGGCCGCATGCGAGGCCAGGTGCGCCCGCAGCTCGTCCAGGCAGGACACGTCGAGCCGGGCGCTGCGCCCCGGATCCTCCGCCCCATGATTTCCGACGATGAAGCGCGGCGAAAAACCGAGGCGGCGGGCCACATCGGCCACCGAGCGGCCGGTCACGACGGCCACCGGGCGCAGCTGCGCCAGCTGATCCAGGCTGCGCGAGACCTCGACCGGCACCCGGGCGTCGTCAGGGCGCTGCACCAGCGGGGCCAGCGTGCCGTCGAAATCGAATGCCAGCAGCGGCTGCGCCCGCAGCACCACTTCCAGAGCGTGCATTCCCTCGCGATCGAACAGCGGCCTCATCGCTCAGGCGTCATGGTGGCGTTGCACACGGGCCTCGATGCGCCGGCGCAGCCGCAGGCGGCCGGCATCGGTCAGCATCCGGCCGGCCCAGCGATAGACGTTGAACTCGCGCACCGTCATCCTCAAACTGGCCATGCGTTCGCGTTGCTCCGGCTCCGGCATCGTCAGCGCGCGCAGCATCGCCGCCGCGCATTCCTCGATGTGGTAGGGATTGACGATCAAGGCCTCGGTCATCTCGCGGGCGGCACCGGCGAAGCGGCTCAATATCAGCACGCCGCGTTCATCGTCGCGCGCGGCGACGAATTCCTTGCACACGAGATTCATGCCGTCATGCAGGCTCGTCACCAGGCACACATCGGCCGCTCGATACAGCTCGGTCACCGCGTCGCGCTCGTGGTGTTCCATCAGAAGCTGCAGCGGACGCGGGTGGGTGCCGCCGAAGCGCTGGTTGATGCGCTCGGCCTCATGGCGGATGTGCTCCTGAAACGAGCGGTAAACCGGAAGAACGCTGCGTGAAGGCGCTCCCGCCTGCACCAGCACGAACCGGCCGATCCACTCCGGGTGCTGCTCGAGCAGGCGCTCGGCGGCCGCCATCCGCTCCAAAACGCCCTTGGTGTAGTCCAGGCGGTCGATTCCCACCGCGATCTTCACCTCGGCACCCAGCCCGAGCCGCTGCGCGACGTTGCGCCGGCACTGTTCGATCGAAGGCCAGGCCGACACGCTTACCGCTGTGGGCCATTCGATCGAGATCGGGTAACTCTCGACGAAGGTGTCCTCGTCGCGGAACGAGATCGTCGAATGCTCGTGCTCGATGCGGGCCTCCAGGTTGCGGTCGACCGTCTCGATGAAGTTCTTGCAATGAAAGCGCGTCTGGAACCCCAGGATCGTGCTGCCGAGCATGCCTTGCAGGATTTCGCGCCGCCAGGGGCAGATGCTGAAGGATTCCGGGTTCGGCCACGGAATGTGCCAGAAGCTCAGGATGGTGGCGCTCGGCAGCCGGTCGCGGACCATGGCCGGCAACAGCGCGAAGTGGTAGTCCTGCACCATCACGACCGGATCTTCGCTGCGCGCCTCGCTCACCACCGCATCGGCGAAGCGTTGATTGACGAGGCGGTACGCCTGCCAGTCCGGCTCGCGAAACACCGGCCGCACGTGCGCCACGTGACACAGCGGCCATATGCCTTCGTTGGCGAACCCGTAGTAGTAGCCCTGCTCCTCTTTTTCGCTCAGCCAGATGCGCCGCAGCGTGTACTCCTCGCGCCCGGGGGGCGCAAGCAGGTGATCGTACTGGTCGACCACCTGCGCGTCGGCGTTGCCGCTGCCGTGCGCTATCCACGTTCCGGAGCACGCGCGCATCACCGGCTCGATCGCGGTCACCAGGCCGCTGGCCGGACGCCGCACGAGCACGCCTTGCGGCACCTGCTCGTGGATGTAGGGCTCCCGATTGGACACCACGATGATCTCGTCGCCGCGCAGCTGCGTGCGCAGCATCGACCGCAGGCGGTCCGGACTCCACTCCGCCTCGGGGCCCAGGCTGCGGCGGTATTCGTCGTCCAGATCGCGCAGGCGCTTGCGCAGGTCGACGGCCAGCGGTGCCAGCTCGGGGGTCGGCGGCAGCATCGGCATCAACAGCCCTTCGCCACGCAGCAGCGCGCGGGCGCCCGAGACCCAGCCGCGCCAGCTCAGTTGCGCCACCACCACGGTGATCATCGCGATGGCCGCACCCAGCCCGGCGATCAGGATGATCAGGTAGCGCCGCGTGTCCTGGCTGCGGCGCTCGATGAAACTCATGTCGTGCAGCAGCACCAGATCGGCGATGGGGCCGGTTTCATCGTTGGCCGGATAGACGCCGACGTGCACCGGACCGCCTTCGATCGGCAGCATGGACCCGGCGTGTGCCGCCGTCTGCTGGGCCTTGGTGCATGTGAGCGACGCCGGATAGCCCGCGGTCGACTGCACCAGTCGACCTTCGTGCGAGCAAAGACCGATCGCAACCAGCCGTTCGTCCTGAACGGCGCGATTGAACAGTGCCTGCAGGTGCAGGCTCTTCGGATCGGCGAGCGCTTCGGCAATCGAATCCGAAAGCGCGTTCGCCAGCAGCGCTCCCCGCAGGTCCTGGTCGCGCGAAAACCAGCGCAGAGTCAGCCGGTCCATCAGCGGCAGGGCGAGGTAGGCCGCCGCCACGAGCGTGACTACGAGTGGCACGAGAAAGCGGAGTTGGAGTCGGAATGTGTTCATGCATCGGCGGGCCGCCGCGGTGCCGCGGCCGACCCCGTGTCGCAGCGCACGGGCAAGATGCGCCGGCGCCGGAATTCGCGAGAAACTTCGGGAAGGGACGGTATCCGATTATATTGATGAAAATGCACCCCGGTACGGAAGCGTCGCTGCAGCTGGCGATGATCGGCAACTGCGCGATCAGCGCATTGATCGATACGCGGGCCCGGATCGTCTGGTGCTGTATGCCGCGTTTCGACGGCGATCCGGTCTTTTGCGCGCTGCTCGACTCCGCAGGCGGCTCCGTCCTGGACGGCACGCTGTCGGTCGAGCTGGAAGGATCGTGTCGGTCCGAACAAAGCTACGATGCCGGCACTGCCATTGTCCGCACCCGGATGTTCGACGCCCAAGGCCAGGGCATCGAAGTGGTCGATTTTGCGCCGCGCTTCCTGCAACGGGACCGCTTTTTCCGGCCCGCACAACTGGTGCGGCGCATCCGACCGCTCGCCGGACATCCGCGCGTGCGCCTGATCGCCCGGCCCCGCAGCGACTGGGGCGCAAACGATCCGGCCCGCACGCGCGGCAGCAACCACCTGCGCTTCGTCGGGTCGGGCTGGACGCTGCGCCTGACCACCAACGCTCCGCTGAGCTATGTGGTCGGCGAGACCTGGTTCTCGCTGCAGGGGCCGATCAGCCAGTTGCTCGGTCCCGACGAGACGCTGGCCGGCGGCATCGAGGAAACGGCGCGCGAGTTCGAGGAGCAGACGTCGTTGTACTGGCTGCGCTGGACCCGCGCGCTGGCGATCCCGCAGCAATGGCAGGATGCCGTGATCCGCTCGGCCATCACGCTGAAGTTGTGCCAGTACGAGGAAACCGGCGCGATCGTGGCCGCGATGACGACCAGCATCCCGGAGGCGCCGGGCAGCCAGCGCAACTGGGACTACCGCTATTGCTGGCTGCGCGATGCATTCTTCGTCGTGCGGGCGCTCAACAGCCTGGCGGAACTGTCGACGATGGAGGACTACCTGCGCTGGTTGCACGACGTGGTGCGCGCCGCCGCCGACGGTCACGTGCAGCCTCTATATGGAATCGGCCTCGAGCCGCATCTGCCCGAGCGCACCGTGCCGAGCCTGGCTGGATATCGTGCAATGGGGCCGGTGCGGGTCGGCAACCAGGCGCACGAGCACGTCCAGCACGACGTGTACGGCAATGTCGTGCTGGGCGCCGCCCAGGCGTTTCACGATCAGCGCCTGCTGCGTCGGGTCGATGTGAGCGACTTTGCCGCGTTCGAGCGCATGGGGGAGCGCGCCTGGGAGCTGCACGAGCAGCCCGACGCCGGCATGTGGGAGCTTCGCACGCGCGCCCACGTGCACACTTCGTCGGCGCTGATGTGCTGGGCCGCGTGCGACCGGCTGGCCAAGATCGCCCGCGTGGTCGCGCGACCCGATCGGGTCTCGCTGTGGGCGACCCGCGCCGACGCGATCAGGGTCAAGATTCTCGAACGGGCCTGGAGCGACAAGCGGGGCGCGTTTGTCGCGAGTTTTGGCGGAAACGACCTCGATGCGGGCGTGCTGCTGATGGCACAGATCGGATTCGTCGGTGCGCACGACGCGCGCTTCGTTCGCACCGTGGAGGCGCTCGAGCGCGCCCTGGGCGACGGCCCCTTCATGCGCCGCTACGAAGCGCCCGACGACTTCGGCCGCCCGGAAACGGCATTCATCGCCTGCTCGTTCTGGCGCATCGACGCGCTGGCCCGGATCGGCCGTTTCGAGCAGGCGCGCGAGATCTTCGATGCGTTGCTGGCACGGCGCAATCACGTCGGCTTGCTGTCGGAGGACCTGGTGGCGGGCAGCGGCGAGTTGTGGGGAAATTTCCCTCAGACCTACTCGATGGTCGGCATCGTGAATTGCGCCAATCGCCTGTCCGCGCCTTGGGAGAGCGTGATTTGAGCCGGCGCCGCAAGACCGCTCAACCCCCGGACGTTGTAAGCTGATTGCCCCGCACGAGCTGCAGCCGCCGCCTTCCGAGTCGGCCTGCGGCGCGCGGCGCCGATCAAGACCAGGGAGAATCCGCGATGGGTCTTTTCGTGGAAGCCGTCGACGTCTGGGCCGCACCCATACCCGACCGGGCCGGCGGTCTGGCCGAGGCGCTAAGGTCGCTGCGGGACGCCGGGGCCGACCTGCAGTGCGTCATCGCTCGGCGAACCCCCGATCAACCGGGCAACGGGGTGGTGTTCGTCACCCCGTTGCAAGGGGACGCGGAAATCGCCGCGGCCGCGCAGTTCGGTTTCAACGTCACGCACAAGGTGCACTCGGTGCGGGTGATGGGGCGTGATCGGCCGGGTATCGCGGCAAACCTGACGCAGAAAATCTCCGAGGCCGGCATCAATCTGCGCGGCTTCAGCGCCGCGGTGGTCGGCACCCAATTCGTCGCCTACCTCGCGTTGGACTCGCGCGCAGACACCGACCGCCTGATCCGCATACTGACGCAAGCGTAGGTCGGTACGCCACCGCCCTCACCCCCTCCCCTCTCCCGCTGCGCGGGCGAGGGGCGATAGGGCGTGCCATAGCGACGACTTCGGATCTGCGGTGATGGGTCGCCCCTCGCCCGCGAAGCGGGAGAGGGGAGGGGGTGAGGGCAACCGCCTAGCCCGATCAGCGCCGCCGCGCGCCGGCGCATCCGACCCGCGCTTCGCGCAATCTTCGGCTGGACCCGATCGTGCCCAGGCCCCAGGCTGGCGGCGATGAAACTCACGCTGAACTGCACCTTTGCGCTGGACGGAGCGGCTCCCCGGCTCAGCCCGCTGAGCTACGTCGCCGACGGCGCGTATCTGGTGGGCGATGTCGCATTGGCCGAGCAAGCCAGCGTGTGGTTCTGCGCGGTGGTCCGCGGCGACAACGGGTCGATCCGGATCGGCGCCCAGAGCAATGTGCAGGACGGGGCGGTGATCCACTGCCTGCCGCATGGCGAGGTCGTGGTCGGCGCGCAGGTATCGATCGGGCATCTGGCGGCGATCCACGGAGCCTGCATCGGCGACCGCTGCCTGATCGGGATGGGTGCGGTGGTCATGGACGGCGTGCGCATCGGCCATGACACGCTGGTTGCGGCCGGCTCGATCGTGGCCGGGGGACGGCATTTCGAGCCGGGCATCCTGCTGCGCGGAAGCCCGGCGCGGGCGGTGCGCGCGTTGACCGATCAGGAACGGGCCACGATCCGGGCCAACGCTGCGCATTACGTGGCGCGGGCCGAGCGCTTCCGCCGCTCGCTGCGGCGTCTGTGAGGCCAGCCCATGGCCTGGACGCTGTGCCTGTGCATCGGGCTGTGTTCGGGCTTCGTGGCGGGCCTTTTCGGCATCGGCGGCGGCACGGTCACGGTGCCGGCGCTGATGCTGGGTGCGCGGCTGCTGGGAATCGGCGCCGTCGATGCGGCGCCGGTTGCGATGGCGACCTCGCTCGCGATCGTCATACCGACCTCGATTTCGAGCGCGCGGGCGCATGCCGCGCGGGGCTCGATCGACTGGCACCTGTTCCGGCACTTCGCACCCGGCATCGCGATCGGGGCGCTGGCCGGGACCCTGGCGGCCTGCGCACTGGGCGGGCGCTGGCCCCTGGCGGTCTTCATCGGTTTCGCGCTGCTGGCGGCCCGCCGGTTGGCGGCCGGGCCGCCACGAGCCAGCCAGGCCGATCGAACCTGCGCACTTCCGGGGATCGCGACCCTGTGCCGCCAGGGCCTTGCGATCGGGCTGTTGTCGTCGCTGGCCGGCGTCGGAGGCGGGCTTTTGTCGGTCCCGCTGCTGGCGCATTACCTGCCGCTGACGCGCGCGATCGGAACTGCAGCGGTGCTCGGGCTGCCGTTGGCGATCGCCGGCCTGTGCGGCTACCTGCTGGCCGGCCATCCCGCGCAATGCGCCGCGGGCTGCGTCGGTTACGTGTTCGTGCCCGCGGTGCTGGCCGTGTCGCTGGCGGCGATCGCCACCGCCCCGCTGGGCGCCAGCCTGGCGCATCGGCTGCCGGTGACGGCGCTGAAGCGAGCCTTCGCGGTCCTGTTGCTGCTGGTCAGCGCGGATCTTTGCGTCGAGCTGGTTCGCTAGAGTCGGCAAAGCGCGCGCGTTGCGGTGCCGCCAGCCAGTGCACGCTGAACAGGCGCTGCCGATCGCACCAGACGCGCGCCGGTTCGAAGCCGGCTTGGCGCGCCAGTTCGGAAAAGCCCTCGATCGTGTACTTGTACGAATTCTCGGTGTGCAGACTCTCGCCTTCGCCGAACACGAAGTTCTGCCCGCCGACGTGCACGCTTTGTCGCCGGCTGCTCACCAGGTGCATCTCGATGCGCTGCGCACCGGGTTGATAGAAGGCGTAGTGCTCGAACGACTCCGGTTCGAAGTCGGCGCCGAGCTCACGGTTGGCCCGTCTGAGCAGATTGCGGTTGAAAGCGGCCGTGATTCCCTCGGCATCGTTGTAGGCCCGATGCAGCACGGCCGGATCCTTGACCAGGTCGACGCCGACCAAAAGACCCCCGCCGGCGAGGCGCGCGGCGGCCTCGGCCAGGAAGCGCTGCGCCTGCTCCGCCGAGAGATTGCCGATCGTCGAGCCCAGAAACAGGCCCAGGCGGCAGCCAGCCCCGGGCAACTGCGCCGGCACCACCAGCGGCTGGGAGAAGTCGGCCGCGAGCGGCTGCACCACCAGCCCCGGATAGTCGCGCTGCAGCTGAAGCGAGGCGTCGCGAAGGTGCGTGGTCGAGACGTCGACCGGGACGTAGCGCGCGGGCGCCGTCATCGCATCCAGCAGGATCCTGGCTTTGACCGGGCTGCCGGCGCCGAACTCGATCAGGTCGGCCCGCTCACCGGCGAGCTCGGCGATCTGCGCCGCGTGCTCGCGCAGGATCGCGGTTTCGACGCGCGTGAGGTAGTACTCCTGCAACCGGCAGATGCGCTCGAACAGCTCGAGTCCGGCCTCGTCGTAGAAGAACTTGGGCGCGATGCTGCGGGGCCGGCTCTGCAGAGCCCGCAGCATCGCTTCGGCGAATTCGGCGGTAGCCGGCGAGGGCTGCTCGTCCGGCTCGGTGGCGTGCCGCTTCAGGGGCGCGCTTCTCACGCGTCTCTCGCGAGTCGAAGTCCCGAGAACTGCCAGCGCGCCCCGGGTGCGAAGTAATTGCGGTACGTGATCCGGATGTGTCCCGGGGGCGTTGCGCAACTGCCGCCCCGCAACACGATCTGCCCGACCATGAACTTTGCGTTGTATTCGCCGATCGCGCCGGCATCCGGGCGCATACCCGGGTACGGGTCGTAAGACGATCGGGTCCACTGCCACACCGATGCGCAAATCGGCTCGACCCGGCCGGAGGCATCGTCCGGATCAGGGTGCAGGCCGACCGGACCGGCGCGCTCGCGCGGACCCGGCCAGGCGGCCGCCGCGGCCTCCCACTCGAACTCCGTGGGCAGCCGGGCATCGGCCCATTTCGCGTAAGCACAGGCCTCGTAAAAGCTCAGGTGGCAGACCGCCTCGGCCGGATTCAGCGGCCGCACTCCGTGCAGCGTGAACACGTTGAACCCACCGAGGCCGTCCGGCTCCCAATAAAGGGGCGCAGCCCAGCCGTGTAACTTGGCCGCCGCCCAGCCGTCGCTGAGCCACAGATCGGCGCGCTGGTAGCCGCCGTCCTGAATGAATTGCAGGTATTCCCCGCAACTGACCGGTCGCGAGGCGAGCTCGAACGGCTGCAGCAGCACCGCGTGACGCGGGCCTTCGTTGTCGAATGCGAAGCCTTCCCCCGTGGCGCCGATGAGCTGGATGCCCCCGTCGTGCGGGATCCAGCGAACGGGCCCCGGCTGCCGCGGCGCGGGCGCATCCGACAACCGATAAGCGGGTTTGAGCGGGTTCAGGTAGAACGCGTGCTTGATATCCGTGAGCATCAGCTCCTGATGCTGCTGCTCGTGATGCAAGCCCAGCTCCAGCAGCCGTCCTGCCGGGCTGCCCGGCGGGCCGGAAGCGATCAGCGATTCGACCGCCTCGTCCACGTAACGTCGATAGGCGTGTACTTCGTCCAGAGATGGCCGGGTCAGCATTCCGCGCAGCTCGCGCGCATGACGATGCCCGAACGCCTCGTAATACGAGTTGAAAAGGTGTGTGAAGCCAGGATCCAGACAGCGATAACCCGGGGCATGCGGCTGCAGCACGATGGCTTCGAAAAACCACGTCGTGTGTGCCAGATGCCATTTGGTCGGGCTCGCTTCCGGCATCGATTGCACGCCCTGGTCTTCTGCCGACAGCGGCTCCGCCAGCCGCAGCGAGGCGGATCTGACGGCGCGGAAGCGCTCCAACAGGCGCTCCGGCCGCGCAATCTGCACGCGGGGGCCCGATCGGGCGGGCCCCGCCGGGCGGTTGGGGCTGCAGATCGCATCGATCTTCATCATCGTTTTCCGGTGGATGTGGGACTACAGGGATGCGGCCGATCGAGCTTATACGAGGGCGCGCCCGAGTGGCTGGCCGGCATCAAGGCACAACCGGCGGCATGACCCGGCGCGCGGCGCCGGCTTGTAATTCCTTGTAATTCCAGTTGAACGGCTGGAACCGGCGGCGCTCTAATGGTTTGCCGCCGAGGCATTCAGGCCCGCGGCACACAATATGATGCGTAGCGCGGCTTTGACGGGGTTTGCCCTGCTGATGCTCGGCCTGTCGGCCGGTGCACGGGCTGCGGCTGCTCACGTGAATTTCGTGGACCCGGAGCATTTCACCGACCTGGGCCGGCAAGGGGACGACAAGGACGTAGCGGCCAGGCGTGCCGAGATCGCGCGGCATATCGAGGAGCTGGCCGGACCCAATCTGCCCGCGGACCAGACGCTCGATGTCGACGTGCTCGATATCCGGTTGGCTGGGGAGGATGAACGCTGGCCCTATGCGCTGCAGGACGCGCCGCTGACCACGCGGGTGACACGGCCTTTTGCCGGCGACATCCGGGTGGCACGCATCGGCACCTGGCCACGCATCAAGCTGCGCTACCAGTTGAAGCAGGGCGATCAGGTGGTGGCCAGTGGCGAGGAATCGGTCGCCGACATGAAATACCTGGACCGCGCCAACTCCTATCCGTCCGACGACACCCTTCGCTACGAGAAGCAGTTGCTGGACGACTGGTTTCAGCGGCGCCTCGTGCAGCATCAACCGGCCCGCTGACGGCCGCTGGCCCCGCCACCGCCCGCATCAGTGGGCCGGCCCACCGGCGACCAGCTTTTCGATGCGCCGGTCGGGAATCAGCCAAATCAGCGCCACCGCCACGTAGATCGCCAGCGCGATCCACGTGGCGACGAAGCCCAGCGCGATCGCGGTCAGGTACAGGACCGGCGAGATCTTTCCTTTCAGGTCGGCTCCGACCGCCTTGGCCAGCAGCGACTCGGGGCCGTCGCGGCGGATCACCCAGGTTTGCAGGCCGTAATACGCGATGGCGCACAGCAGCAGGGCCAGCCCGTAGGCAAAGGTCGGCCAGGTCGCGAAGTGGTTCTCGGCCATCCAGGCGGTGGTGAAGGGAATCAGCGACAGCCAGAACAGAAAGTGCAGATTGGCCCACAGGATGCCGCCGGTCACGCGCCGGACCGTGTGCAGCATGTGATGATGATTGTTCCAGTAAATGCCGACGTACAGGTAGCTCAGCACGTAGCTGAAGAACACCGGTACCAGCTCGACCAGGTCGGAAAGCCGTGCGCCGCGCGGCACCTTCAGCTCGAGCACCATGACGGTGATGATCACGGCGATCACGCCGTCACTGAACGCTTCCAATCGCGCCTTGTCCATTGCCCGCTCTCCTTTGGCCGGCAGGCCCTCGCCGGATCGGGGATCATCCGGCTTTTTCGGACCTGTGCCCGATGAAGACGTCGCGCTGGCTGGGGATCTTTCGAGGCGTGCTGATCGCTGTCGCGCTGAGCCGATGCACGGCCGGCGTGCACCAGGAGCCTTTCAGCGCGGATGCGCTGGCCGCCCAGATGCAGCGGCGGCCCGTCGTTTTGCTGGGCGAGATCCACGACAACGTGGAGCAGCACGCGGTGCGTGCGCAGGCCCTGGCACGGCTGCTGCGGGCCGGTGCGCGCCCGGCCCTGGCTTTCGAGCAATTCGATCGCCGGGTGCAAGCCGACATCGATCGCGTCAGCAACCAGGCCCCGGCGGCCGGCGTCGACCGGGTCGACCAGCTGGTGGCCTTGGGCGACCCTCGCTGGAACTGGACCCTGTACCGGCCCTTCCTGGAACTGGCCGTGCAGTACCAGCTGCGGATCGTCGCGGCCAACCTGGCACGCGCCGACGCGATGCGCGTCTCGAAGGAAGGTTTCGGCGCCTTGTTCGATCCTGCCGAACAGCATCAACTCGGGCTGGATGCGCTGCCCGCCGACCTGCTGCTCGCGCAGCAGCAGGCGGTCGACGAAGGCCACTGCCACCAGATGCCGCCCTCAGAGCTGCCCGCGCTGGCGCGCGCCCAGATCGCGCGCGATGCGACGCTGGCGCAATCGATCCGACCATACCTGCAGGGGGGCCTGGTCCTGCTGACCGGCAATGGTCACGTCCGACGCGATATCGGGGTGCCGCGTTTTCTTCCCGCGCAGGAACGCCAGCGGGTGATCAGCATCGCCCTGCTCGAGCATGAGGAGGCAGCCGACCCGGTCCCGGCGGGCGTTTACGATGTGGTATTCCGCACCACCGTTCAGGGGCGGCCCGATCCTTGTGAGCAGTTGCGCCCCAAACGCCCGTTGCAGTGATGAGCCCTCACCCCCTCCCCTCTCCCGCTTCGCGGGCGAGGGGCGACCGATCGCGGCACGCTGTATCGCCCCTCGCCCGCGAAGCGGGAGAGGGGTTGGGGGTGAGGGCCATTTGCAAAGAAGCGCACTGGCCGTTATCTTCTCGCCCCTGAAAATTCAACAACAGCGATGATCAAGACCGACCGTCTGACCAAGCACTACGGCGCGCTGGCCGCCGTGGACGACCTGAGCTTCGAAGTGGGCGGCGGCGAGGTGCTCGGCTTCCTGGGCCCGAACGGGGCGGGCAAGACGACCACGATGCGGATGCTGACCGGCTTCATCGCGCCGTCGTCCGGGCGTGCCTCGGTCTTCGGCCACGACGTCGAAGACGATCCGATTGCGGCCCGGTCCTGCATCGGCTATCTGCCGGAAGGCGCGCCGGGCTACGGGGAAATGAGCGCGCGCGGGTTCCTGGAATTCATCGCCGACCTGCGCGGGTTGCGCGGCGCGGCGCGCCGCTCGCGTCTGGACACGGTGATCGAGCGGCTGGCGCTGGGGCCGGTGCTGCATCAATCGATCGAGACGCTGTCCAAGGGATTTAGGCGCCGGGTCGGACTGGCGCAGGCGATCGTGCACGACCCGCCCGTGCTGATCCTCGACGAACCGACCGACGGCCTGGATCCGAACCAGAAGCACGAGGTGCGGTCGCTGATCAACGAGATGTCGCGCGACAAGATCATCGTGATTTCGACCCACATCCTGGAGGAGGTCGATGCGGTGTGTACGCGCGTGCTGCTGATCGCGCGCGGGCACCTGGTCGCGGACGACACGCCGGCGGGGCTGGCGGCGCGTTCGCGCTATTACAACGCGGTGTCGCTGCAACTGGAGCGAGCCGGCGAGTTGGAGTCCGCGCGCGAGGCGCTGTCGTCGCTGCCGCAGGTGGCCTCGGTGGAGGTCGACCAGCGCGGCACGCGGCTGACCGCATTGCCGGCGGGCGGGGCGGCGATCCTGGCGCCGATCACCGAGCTGATTGCGCAGGCCGGCATACACGTCACCGCACTGCGCGTGGAGCCCGGCCGGCTGGACGAAGTCTTCCGCACCATCACGAACCAATGACCTCGGCACTGCTGCCCCAGCCCCGCACGACCTTCGCCACGGGCCTGCGCAACATCGGCATCGTGTTCCGGCGTGAGCTGGGCGCCTATTTCGCAACGCCCCTGGCTTACGTGTTCATCCTGATCTTCCTGGTGCTGGCGGGCTGGTTTACCTTCTACCTGGGCGGATTTTTCGAGCGCGGCCAGGCCGACCTGGAGCCGTTCTTCGTGTTTCACCCCTGGCTGTACCTGTTCCTGATGCCGGCCCTGTCGATGCGCCTGTGGTCCGAGGAGCGCCGCAGCGGCAGCATCGAGCTGCTGCTGACCCAGCCGATCACGCTGTGGCAGGCGGTCATCGGGAAATTCCTGGCTGCCTGGGCCTGCGCGACGCTGGCCCTTGCGCTGACCTTTCCGATCTGGATCACCGTCAATTACCTCGGTCACCCGGACAACGGAGCGATCCTGACCGGCTACTTCGGCAGCTTCCTGATGGCGGGAGCGTTCCTGGCGGTGGGCTCGTGCATGTCGGCGCTGACCCGCAACGCGGTGGTCGCTTTCATCCTCGGCGTGGCGGCCTGTTTCGCGCTGCTGCTGTCCGGACTGCCGATGGTGCTGGATGTCTTTCGCGGGTGGGCGCCGCCGGGCGTGGTCGACGCGGTCGCTTCGCTGTCGTTCCTGACCCATTTCGAAGCGATTGCCAAGGGCGTGGTCGATCTGCGCGATGTCCTGTTCTTCGGGCTCACGATCGTCTTTTTCCTGGCGGCCAGCGTGGTCCTGCTCGATCTTCACAAATCACGATGAGGCGCAGCAGCATGCGGTGGACGGCGTTGCGCAGGTGGACGGTCGGTTCCGGGGCCCTCATTGCGTTGGCCGTGCTGTTCGTCGGCCTCACGGTCGTGAGCAACCGGCTGTTGCGCGGCGTGCGGCTGGACCTGACCGAGCACCACCTGTACACGGTCGCGCCCGGAACCCGCCATATCCTGCAGTCGCTGGGCGAACCGGTGAATCTGTACCTGTTCTACTCGGAGCGCGCCGCGGCGCAGATGCCGGTGGTGCGGATCTACGGCCAGCGGGTGCGCGAGTTCCTGCAGGAGATCGCGGGGCGCAGCCACGGCCGGATCCATCTGCACGTGATCGATCCTCAGCCGTTTTCGGAGGACGAGGATCGCGCTTCCGAATTCGGCATCCGGCCCTTGCCGCTCGACGGTTCCGGCACCTCCCTGTACCTGGGGCTGGCCGGCACCAACAGCACGGATGGACGCGCCGTGATCGACTTCCTGGACCCGTCCAAGGAGCCGTTCCTGGAATACGACGTGGCCAAGCTGCTGGTGGAGCTTTCGCAACCGAAAAAGCCGGTGATCGGCTGGCTCTCGTCGATTCCGATGGGCGGCGGATTCGACCCCGGCAGCGGACAGCCGCAGGCGGCCTGGCTCGTCTACAGCCAGGCTCAGCAGCTGTTCGCGGTGCGCAACCTGTCGGCCAGCCTGACCCAGGTCGACCCGGACGTCGACGTGCTGGTGCTGGTGCACCCGAAGGATCTGCCGCAGCCGGCGCTGTACGCGATCGACCAGTACGCCTTGCGCGGTGGCCGGCTGCTGGTGTTCGTCGATCCGCTGGCCGAGCTGGAGGCGGGAGAAGGCCGCGCGATGCTTCCGGGCAGCACCGCGCGCGCATCGTCGCTGGAGCCGCTGCTGTCGACCTGGGGGGTCGCGTTCGATCCGGGCGAGGTGCTGGGCGACCTGGAGCAGGGCATGACCGTGCGGGTGCGGCAGGATGCGCCCCCGGAGCAGCACATCGGGATCATCGGCTTTGGCCAGCGCGTGCTGTCCGGGGGCGATGTGATCACCTCCGGCCTGTCCGAGATCACGATGGATACGGCCGGCATCCTGCGTCCGAAAAAGGACAGCGGCGTGCGCTTCGAGCCCCTGATCCAGTCGAGCACGCGCGCTGCTCCGATCCCGGCGCAGCGGTTCGCCCAGCTGTTCGACCCGGCCGTTTTGCGCGACGGCTTCAAGCCGACCGGCGAGCGCTACACGGTGGCCGCGCGCGTGACCGGAACGGTGAAGACGGCGTTTCCGAACGGGCCGCCGGCGGGTGTGCCACCGGCAGCCGGGCCGGCACCGCTCACCGCGTCGGCCAAGCCGTTGAACCTGGTGGTGGTGGCCGATGCCGACATGCTGTCGGACTTTTTGTGGGTGCGCTGGCAGAGTTTCCTCGGTCAGCGCACGGCGTCGGCGTGGGCCAACAACGGCGACTTCGTCTGGAACGCGCTGGACAACCTGGCCGGCAGCAGCGACCTGATCAGCGTGCGCGGCCGGGCCAGCTTCCTGCGTCCGTTCGAACGGGTCGACGCGCTGCGAACGGCGGCCGAGGATCGCTTCCGCGCCGAGCAAAAGGAGCTCGAGCAGCAGCTGGCGCAGACCGAGCAGAAACTGGATGCGCTGCAGGCCAGTCGGGGCGATGCCCCGTCGTCGTCGCATGCGGCGCAGCCGCAGATGATCCTGACGGTTGACCAGGAGCGCGAGCTGCAGCGGTTCCAGAAGGAAAAGCTGCGCATCCGCAAGGAGCTGCGCGACGTCAAGCTGGGGCTGGACCGCGACATCCGGGCACTGGGCGGCCGGATCAAGCTGATCGACATCGTGCTGGCGCCGGCGGGGTTCGCGCTGCTGGCGCTGTTGATCGCCTGGGTGGTTCGCCGCGTCCGCCGGGGCGCCTCGGTCGCGGCACCGCGAACGGCCGGCCGATGAAGGCGCGACGACTGGTACCGCTGGTGCTGGCGGCGTTGCTGGTCGCCGCAGCCGCCGTATGGGTGTCATCGCGCAACCGCCCCGAGCAGGCCGCCGAAGCCGGCGCGCCGCTGCTGGCGTCGCTGGCCGATTCGATCGACGCGGTGAGCGAGGTGCGCCTGGCGCGCGGCGACGGCACCGCAACCACGCTGCAGCGTCGCGACAGCGGGTGGTTCGTCGTGCAGCGCAATTACCCGGCCGACCTGGGCAAGCTCAGATCGCTGCTGATCAACCTGGCTGCCTTGCACGCAGTGGAGGAAAAGACCAGCGACCCGGCACGCTACGCGCAGTTGAACGTCGAGGATGCGGCCGGCGCGCAGTCGCACAGCGTGCGGATCGACGTTGCAGCGGGCGAGCGCAAGTGGTCGCTGTTACTGGGCAAGCCAGCCGAGCCGAGCGGAGGTTTCGTGCGCCTGTCCGGCGCGGCCGCCGCGCTGCTGGCGCAGCCGCGCATCGACGCCGATCCGCAGCCGGCCCGCTGGATCACGACCGAGGTCCTCGATGTGGCGGCCGACCGCGTTCAACAGGTGACCGTGCGGCCGGCCGAGGGGCCTGGCTACTTGCTGGCGCGCGAGGCGCGCGGCGTGGCCGACCTGACGCTGCACGGGGTGCCGCCGGGGCGCAAGGCGGCCGCACCGGGCGTGGTCGACGCCGTCGCCGCAGCGCTGTCGCGGTTGAACGCGCAGGACGTCAAGGAGCGTGCGGCCAGCGCCCAGGAGCATCTGAACCGGGCGAGCTTTCGCACATTCGACGGCCTGCAGCTCGACCTGGACGGTTATCGCGACGGCGCCTCGGCCTGGATCCGGGTCACCGCAGGCGTCGATCCCGAAACGGCGCGGCGCTTCGCCTTGCCGTCGGCGGCGCCTGGCGAACCCAAGCCGGCTGAGGCTGCGGTCGCCAAGGACGGCGAGGCCAAGGCTGCGCCTGCCAAGGGGGGCGAAGCCAAGGGCGCGCAGGTCAAGGCCAGCGAGGCCAAGGTCGCCGATCCGGCGTCCGAGGCCGCCGCGATCAACGCGCGTCTGGGGGCCTTTGACTTCCAGATCCCGGCCTACCAGTACGATGCGATCTATCGGCAGCTCAGGGACCTGCTCGCGCAGCCCGATCACACGGCCACGGCCGGCTCGAAGCCTACGAAATGACCAACACACGCACGGGATTCGCTCGCATGCGCAACGTGGCTTCTGCCGTCTTGCTGATCGGGTGCCTGCTGCTGCAGGGCTGCGGCCGCGCGAACCCGGAGCCGCCCGATGTCCTGAAAGCTCAGCGCGAAGCGATGGACAAGGCCAAGGCCACCGAAAAGATGACGCTGGACGCCGCCGAGCGCCGCGACGCGCAGATCGAGTCGCAGGCGAAGTGAGCCGGCCTCAGCGCGCCTCGCCCGCGGCCTGCGGCGCCATGGCCTCTGCGGTCTGGATCCAGCCGCCGCCGAACGCCCGGTACAGGTCCGCATAGCTCTGAAACAGCAGGGCGCGCAGGGTATCGAGCGAAATTTCGGCGTCGAACAACGACTGCTCGGCCGTGGCGACCTCCAGGTAGATTGCGGCGCCTTCCTGGTAGCGCCGCTGCGCCAGCTTCAACAGGCGCGTGAGCGCCGCGACGTTCTTTTCCTGCTCGGCGCGCTGCTGCTCCAGTGTGGTGCGCGCGATCAGCGCATCGTTGACGTCGCGCAGCGCCGAATTCACGGCTCCCTGGTAGGTCGCCACCAGCTCGCGCTGGCGCGCCTGGGCCAGCTCGACCTGGCTGCGCAGCGCGCCGCCGGTGAACAGTGCCTGCGTCAGCCCCGCGCCCGCGGTCCACGCGCCCGAAGCGCTCCGCGTCAACTCCACCAGTTGCGCGCTCTGATACCCCAGCAACCCGGTCAGGCTGATGCGCGGAAAGTAGGCGGCGCGAGCCACGCCGATGTCGGCGTTGGCCGCGATCAGCTCCTGCTCGGCCTGGCGCACGTCCGGCCGCCGCTCCAGCAGGTCCGACGGCAGCCCGGCCGGAACCGGCGGTACCGCCAGGTCGTGCAGCGTACCGCCCCGCTCGACCGTCCCCGGCTTGCGGCCGGCCAGCACGTTGATCAGATTTTCCTGTTGGGCGATCTGGCGCTGCAGCAAGGGCACCGCGTTGGCCGCGATCTGGAACTCCGATTCGGCCTGCCGATAATCGCTTTCGGGCGCCACGCCGCCTTCGAAACGCGCCCTCTGCAACTTGAGCACTTCGCGCCGTGATTCGAGCGTGCGCTGCGCAATGGCCAGCTCGTCATCCAGCGCCAGCAACAGGATGTAGGCGTCGGCCATGTTCGTGACCAGCGTCAGCACGACGGTGCGGCGGCCTTCGTCACTCGCCAGCAATTGCGCGCGCGCCGACTCGGTGGCCCGCCGCAGCCTTCCCCACACGTCGATCTCGTAGGTGGCGCTCAGATCCAGGTTGTAAGTCGTGTAATTCTGCTGCCCCGGCGGGATGAAAATCCCCTGGACCGTGCTGCGGCTGGCGCGCTGGCGCTGTGCCGATGCATCGGTACCGATCTGAGGAAACAGGGCCGAACGCGCCAGGCCGTATTGGGCGCGGGCCTGGTCGACGCGCGCCACCGCCGCCTTCAGATCCAGACTGCCGGCGATCGTGTCCGCCAGCAGCCGGGAAAGGACCGGATCCTTGAAGGCTTCCCACCAGGCCGCGTTCGTAATCTCGCTCGCTTCGGCCGGACCCAGCCGCCAGCCGGCCGGCAGATCGAGCGCGGGCCGCTGGTAGTCCGGCCCGACGGCGCAGGCCGCCAGCGCACAGGAGGCGGCGATCGCTACCCAGGCGAGCGTGCGGCCCTCACCCCCGCCCCTCTCCCGCTGCGCGGGCGAGGGGCGACCAGGCGTCGCAAGCGCGCAGGCACTCGCACCGGCAAACCGTATCGCCCCTCGCCCGCGCAGCGGGAGAGGGGAGGGGGTGAGGGCGTGAACCGGCGCGACGTCAGACATTTCTGGACGGCGCTGCAACGCCCTGTGGTTCTGCGGTCTCCCGTTCGGAGCGGAACGGCCAGTGGCGCTCGCCGATCCTCTGCATCACCACGTAGAACACCGGGATCAGGAAGATCCCGATCAGCGTGGCGGTCAGCATGCCCGACACCACCGCGGTGCCGATCGAGCGGCGGGCGCCCGCGCCGGCGCCGGTGGCGATCGCCAGCGGCAACGAGCCGAAGATGAACGCGAACGAGGTCATCAGGATCGGGCGCAATCGCAGCGCAGCGCCCTGGATCGCGCCTTCCATGATCGAGGCGCCGCGTTCGTGCGCGATCTTGGCGAACTCGACGATCAGGATCGCGTTCTTGGCCGCCAGTCCGATCAGCATGATCAGGCCGATCTGCGTGTACACGTCGTTCGGCATGCCGCGCAGCGCGATGCCGGAGAACGCGCCGAGCACTCCAAACGGAATCACCAGCAGGATCGCCACCGGTATCGCCCAGCTCTCGTACAGAGCCGCCAGCACCAGGAAGACGAACGCCAGCGAGAGCGCGAATACGTAGCCGGTCTGCCCGCCGGTCTTTTTTTCCTGGTACACGGCGCCGGTCCATTCGTAGCTGTAACCGGCCGGCAGGGTGCGCGCCAGTTCCTCCATCGTCTGCGCCGCCTGGCCGGAGCTGTAGCCGGCAGCGGCGGCGCCGTTGATGGTGGCGGACCGGTAGATGTTGTAGCGCTGCAGGAACTGCGGTCCGTTGATCGACTTGATCGACACGACGGTCGACAAGGGCACCATGGCGCCGGCGTCGGTGCGCACGTACATGCGCGCGATGTCCTCGGGGTGCGCGCGCGCGGCGGACTCGGCCTCGGTTTCGACGCGGAAGGTGCGGCCGTACAGGTTGAAGTCGTTCACGTAGTAACTGCCCAGGAAAGTCTGCAGCGTGAAGAACACGTCGGCCAGGTTGACGCCGATCGACTTGACGCGGTCGCGGTCGATCGCGTATTCGATCTGCGGCACGCGCGGGTCGAAGTTGGCGATCGCGTATTTCAGCTCGGGGCGCTTGCGCGCGCGCGCCAGGAAGTCCTGCAGCACTTCGTTGAAGCGTGCGACCGATCTGCCGCCGCGGTCCTGCAGCACGAATTCGAAGCCGCCGGCCGTTCCGAGGCCACGGATCGGCGGTGGATTGAAGATGAGTCCGAAGGCGTCCTTCACGTCTCGGTTGATGCGCATCATCATTTGATTGGTGATCTCGGTCGCACTCTGGCCGGGCTTGCCGGTGCGCTCGCTCCAGGGTTTGAGCCGGATGAAGACCGTCGCGTTGTAGGGGGAGGCGATGCCAGTCAGGATGTTGAACCCCTCCAACCCGGCCAGACCGTCGATGCCGGGTACCTCGCGCGAGATCGCCTCGATCTGGGTGAACGCCTCGTGCGTGCGCTGCGTCGAAGCGCCCAGCGGCAACTGCACGATGCCGAGCACGAAACCCTGGTCCTCGTCCGGAACCAGTCCGGTCGGACGCGCGCTGACCAGGAAGTACAACCCCACCAGCAGCGCCGCGAAGGTCAGGAATACCAGCGCGGCGTGATGCACCAGCCGATCGACCGCGCCCAGGTACCCGTGCCGGAACCCTTCGAAGCCCCGATTGAAGAGCCGGAAGAACAGGGCGAGCGGGTTGCGGCCGCGCGCGCCCTCGCGCGCCGGCCGCAGCAGCAGCGCACAAAGCGCCGGCGTCAGCGTCAGCGCGATAATGGCCGACAGCATCACCGAGAAGGCCAGCGTCAGCGCAAACTGGCGGTACAGCTGTCCGGTCAGCCCTCCCAGGAAGGCGACCGGGACGAACACCGCCCCCAGCACCAGCGCGATGGCGATCACGGGTCCGCCCACGTCGGCGATGGCCCCCTTGGTCGCTTCCATCGGCGACTGGCCCTCGGAGTCGATCCGGTGCTGCACCGCCTCGACCACCACGATCGCGTCGTCGACCACGATCCCGATCGCCAGCACCAGGCCGAACAGGGTCAGCGTGTTGATCGAGAATCCGAGCGCGGCGAAGGCCGCGAAGGTGCCCACCAGCGACACGGGCACCGCCACGATCGGGATCAGCGTGGCGCGCCAGCTCTGCAGGAACAGGAACACCACGAACGCCACCAGCACGAAGGCGATGCCGAGCGTGATCGCCACCTCCTTCAGCGACTGGGTGACGAACGGCACCGTGGTGTACGGCACCGAGTACACCATGCCTTCCGGAAACGACCGGGACGCGTCCTGCATCACGAGCCGTACGCCGCGATCGACGTCCAGCGCGTTGGCGTCGGGCGACAGGAAGATGCCGATGAAGGCCGAGGGCAGTCCGCGCTCGCGCGCCGTCAGCGAATAGTCGGCCCCGCTCAATTCGATGCGGGCGATGTCGTGCATGCGAACGATCTGTCCGTCGGGCGCCGCGCGCACGATCATCGCTTCGTACTGCGCGACGTCGCTCAAACGGCCCAGCACGTTAACCGTGTACTGCATCGTGGTGCCGGGCGGCGACGGCGGCGCGCCGATCACGCCCCCCGGAACCACGACGTTCTGCTCGCGGATCGCGTTGGCCACGTCGCCGGCGGTGACGCCCAGGCGCGCCATCCGGTCCGGGTCGAGCCAGATGCGCATGCTGTAGTCGCGCGCCCCGAACACCCGCACCTGCCCGACCCCGTTGACGCGCGTCATCGCGTCGACCAGATTGAGCGTCGCATAGTTGCTCAGGAACACGTTGTCGTAGCGGCCATCCGGCGCGGTCAGCGCGAACACCTCCAGAAAGTCGGTCGACACCTTGCGGATCGTGATGCCCTGGCGTGCCACGTCGACCGGCAGCTGACTTTGCGCGATCGCGAAGCGGTTCTGCACATCCACCGCCGCGATGTCGGGATTGGTGCCGATCTCGAAGCTGACCACCAGGTTGTAAGAGCCGTCGGCGCCGCTCTTGGAGTCCATGTAGATCATGCCCTTGGCGCCATTGACCTGCTGCTCGATCGGCGCAGCGACCGACTCGGCCACGACCTGCGAGTTGGCGCCCGGGAAGCTGGTCGACACTTGCACCTGCGGCGGCACGATCTGCGGATACTGCGCGATCGGCAGGCTGAAGCCGGCCAGCGCGCCGGCCAGCAGGATCACCAGCGAGATGACCGTCGAGAAAATCGGCCGTTCGATGAAGAAGTTCAGCACCGTCGGACCCGCGCCGGACGATCAGCCGCGATGCTCGTCGGACGGGGCGCGCCCGGCCGCGAACACCGGCTTGACGGTCGCGCCGGGCATCACCTTCTGCAGACCGTCAACCACCACGATTTCCCCGGGCTGCAGGCCCGCGTCGATCACCCAGTCGTTGCCCATCCGCTGGGTGGCCGTGATCTGGCGCACCGAGGCCTTGTTGTCGGCACCGATCACGTAGATCGTTTTCAGTCCCTGCAGCTCCTGGACCGCCCTCTGCGGAATCAGGATCGTGTTCGGCCGCGAGGCCGACGGAACCAGCACCCGCACGTACTGACCGGGACGCAGCGTGCCGTCGGGGTTCGGAACGACGATCCGCACCTGCAGCGTGTCGTTCTTCGGATCGATGGCGGCATCGACGAAATTCAGGCGGCCCGGGTGCGGGTAGTCGCTGCCGTCGACCAGGTGCAGGCGAAAGTCGTCCGGTGCGGCCGGCTTGCCGTGGGCGCGCCGCGTCAGCTCCAGCGCCCGCTGCTCGCCCAGCGCGAAGTTCACGTAAATCGGGCTGGCCGAGTACAGCGTGGTGAGCAGCGTCTGCGCCACGGTCACCAGCGAGCCCGGTTTGACCAGCGCCTTGCTGATCATGCCGTCGCTGGGCGCGGTGATCTGCGTGTATCCCACGTTCAGCTCCGCCTCGTGCACGGCCGCGCGCGCCGCCTCGACGCTGGCCCGGTCCGCGCGATCGCGCGCGACCGCCGTGTCCAGGTCCTGCTGGCTGACCGCGTTGTCGGCAATCAGCCGCAACACCCGGGCCAGGTTCTGGGCCGAGTTGGCCGCCGACGCTTCGGCCTGGGCCAGGTTGGCCCGTGCCTGCTCCAGCGCCGCGTCGAACGGCTGCCGGTCGATCTGGAACAGCAGCTGGCCGCGGCGCACGGCGGCCCCGTCGCGGAACGCCTGGCGCTCCAGCAAGCCCTGCACGCGCGAGCGGATCTCGACCGTTTCGACCGCTTCGGCCTGCCCCACGTATTCCTCGGTCAGCGTCACCGCCTGCGCTTGCGCGCGCAGCACGGTGACCTCGGGCGGCGGCGGGGCCTGTTTCGGTGGCGCGTCGCCGCGCGCATTGCAGCCGGCCAGCCACAGTGCGACCCAGCAAAGCCAGACTGCTCGTGCAGCATGCATCCGTGCCGCGCCGGATCGATCAAACAAATGCATGCCCTTGCTCCCCGGAAGGAGTGTGAATGTTAACTTAGCAAGTGCGACCGGTTCCCTAATTACTTGATGAGGGCGAGCGCGAGCAGGGTCCAGCCGGCGAGCAAGGTGAGTCCCCCCAGCGGAGTGATCAGGCCGAAACGGGGCTCGCCGAGCAAGGCGAGCAGATACAGGCTGCCGCTGAACAGCACGGTACCGGCCACCAAGCACGCGCCCGCCGCCCACGCGGTCCGGCCCGGCCACGATTGCAGCACCCAGGCGCACGCGAACAGCGCCAGCGCGTGCAGTACCTGATAGCGCGCTGCGGTTTCGAACACGCTCAGCCGGTCGGCCGCCATCCAGGCCTTGGCCGCATGAGCGCCGAATGCGCCAGCGCCAACGCCGGTCAGCCCGAGCAGGGCGCCCGCGGCGGCCAGCCAGCGCGCGCGCCGCGCGACGGCGGCGCCATCAGGGTCGATTGGCATCGTCGGCCACTCTCATTAGCCGTTCGGAGTCAGGCCGCGCCTTTCGGGGTCTCGGTTCAATGTAGCATTCGCGCCAGTCGCACTCGCCGGTGTCTGAGGAGAGGCGGGGCGGCTGTAAGTTCGGCGCACGGTCCCCGACCAAGGGGCGTGCCCGGCGGTTGGGCATCTGGGAGCCTTGTGGCTGCGGCCGCGGGGCACGGTTGGCATGGGCAGCACATTCTGAAGAAGGAGTGGCAATGGGGACGATGAGGAAATCGAGTTCGATGAGACTGACCGGCGCCGCGATCGCGTGCGCCGCCGCGGGATTGTTCGCGATGGGGGCCGCGACCCCGGTTTTTGCGGCCGAAGACGCCAAGATTCATTGCGACGGCGCCAACAGCTGCAAGGGCAAGAGCGACTGCAAGGGCGCGAAGAATTCCTGCCAGGGACAGAACTCTTGCAAGGGTCAGGGTTTCAAGGAGATGACCAAGGAGGAGTGCGCGAAGGCCCAGCAGGATATGAAGAAGTAGCGCTGGACGGTCGCTCGTGGCCGCACGCTCGCTCGGTTTCGGGCTGGGGCTGCGAGCGCCGCATTATTCGGCGATCGTCGAGACCCGGCCGCCCCTGGACTGGCTCGAGATCCTCAGTGAAAACTACATGGTTCCGGGCGGGCGGCCGTTGGACTGGCTGGACCGGATCCGCGCCGAATATCCCGTTGCAATGCACGGCGTGTCGCTGTCGATCGGCAGCACGGACGCGCTGGACGATGAGCACCTGGACGCGCTCAAGCAGCTGCAGCAGCGCGTGCATCCGGCCTGGATCTCCGACCACCTGTGCTGGACCGGAGTCGGTGGCGTGAACCTGCACGACCTGCTGCCGCTGCCGTACAGCGAGACGGCGCTCACTCACGTGGTCGAACGGGTCGGGCGCGTGCAGGACCGGCTGGGATGTCGCATCCTGCTGGAGAACGTGTCCAGCTACGCGGGCTACGAGTGCTCGCAGTTGTCCGAGTGGGACTTCCTGGCCGAGGTCGCGCAGCGCGCCGATTGCCTGATCCTGCTGGACGTCAACAATGTCTATGTGAACAGCGTCAATCACGACTTCGATCCGCTCGCCTACCTGGATGCGATCCCGGCTGCGCGCGTGCAGCAGATCCACCTGGCCGGCCACGAGCGACGCGGCCGCTTGATCGTCGACACGCACGATGCTGCGATCGTGGAGCCGGTCTGGCAACTGTACGAGCACGCGCGCCGGCGCTTCGGCGACGTGGCGACGATGATCGAACGTGATTCGAACATTCCACCGCTGGCCGAGCTGCTGGCGGAGCTCGATCAGGCGCGCGCGATCGCGGCGCGTGTCGACGCCGAGTCGGTGCAACGCGCCTCGTCGCGGGCGGCCTGATGGCGCCGCTGCCGCCGCGCGCGGGGCTCGACCTGGCGCGCCTTCAGCGCGAGTTCCAGGACTACGTGCTGCAGCGCGACCCGGCCGTGCTGCAGCGGGTGCGGCACAGCGCAAGCGCCGATGGCGTGGCGCGGATGGACGTGTACGCGGAAGGCTACGAACTGCGGCTGCTGGAAGCGCTGCAGACCGACTACCCGGGTCTTGAAGCGATCGCCGGCGCCGAGTCGTTCGACGCGCTGGGGCGCGCTTATATCGCCGCTCACCGGTCCGGCTTTCGCAATCTGCGCTGGTACGGGGACCGCCTGAGCGATTTCCTGCAGTCCGCACCGGCCTGGTGCGACCGTGCCGAGCTGGCCGAGATGGCCCGTTTCGAATGGGCGATGGCCTCGTCGTTCGACGCGCCGGATGCGGCCTGCCTGAGCCGCGATGCGCTGCTGCGGATCGCTGCGGACAGCTGGCCACGCCTGAGCTTCGTCGTTCATCCGGCCGTTCGACGCGTCGAGTTGACCACCAACGTGCCGGCGATGTGGTCCGCTCAGGCGCGAGGCGAGCCGGTCCCGGCGCCGAGCCGGGGCCCTGCGAGAGCATGGCTGCTGACGCGCCGCGATTTTCAGGTGCGATTCCGGGCGATGGCGCCCGAGGAGGCGGCGGCGTTCGACCGGCTGGCCGCCCGCACGGTCTTCGCGCAGTGGTGCGGCGAGCTGGGCGCGGCCGCGCGCGCTGTCGAGCTTCTGAACCAGTGGCTGGCCGACGGCGCGCTGGAGGGGTACACGCTTGAACCGCCCTCACCCTGTCCGGCCGGGCTGATTGTTAACACTTTAGACCGGTCTGATGGTTAACACTTTTTCTTCACTGAGCAGGGGGTGCGGGGGGCACAGCCCCCCGCACTCCTTGCCGTCGATTCGAGGCAAGCCGCTTGATTGGGCTGATGCGCATGGTTCGAGTATCCAGGATGCCCAGCGGCACCATGCTGAAGTAGAGCCGCCAGAGGTATTCGTCGACTTGGTACAGACCCACCGGCTCGCCGCGGAGCACCTCGCTGACGAAGACGGCGTGGCCGGCGAATTTCATGTCGCCGCTGTGTCGGATCTTGCGCACCTGGTAGCCATCGGGGTATTCGATCGGCGCCAAGCGCGACGGGTAGGGGCGCGTAGAGGCGCGGTACACCGCGCTGGGCGGGCGCTGTTGCAAGGCCTCGTGCGGCCGCTGCAGATTGAATTCGGCCACGAAATGGTCAAACACGCGCTGCTGCGCCCGCAGGTTAGCCGCAGGCGGATGCGCGGTTTCGCGTTTGAGCGTGCGGTGCATGCGTTCATGGCGGCCGTTTTGCTGCGGACAGCCGGGGCTGATCAGCTCAGGGACGATGCCCAGCTTGATCCACCACACCGACAGCCGCGACAGCCCACCGAGCCCGGTCGAAGCAAACGGCGTGCCGTTGTCGCTGCGGATGGCCGCAGGCAAGCCGTACTGGCGAAACGCTCGCTCGAACCACGGCTTGGCTTGCGCACCGCACGTCGACGGCAGCCCTCGGCAAGCCAGCAGATAGCGGCTGACCGCATCGCTGAGCGTCAGCGGGTAGCAGTAGTAGCGGTCCTGGGTGCGAAACTGGCCCTTGAAATCCGTGCACCACAGGTCGTTGGATGCCACCGGCTGTACCAGCCCGATCTGCAGGGGCTCGACCACCGCCCTGGCGCGGCGCCGGCTGCCTTGCACCAGCCCATGGCGACGCAAGATCTCCCCTACGGTGCTGGCCGCTGGCCACGCGGTGGGCCGATCGTGCGCCTGCAACCAGGCCAGCAGCTTGCGCGGACCCCAGGTCGGGTGTTGCCGGCGCACCTGCAGCAGCCGCTGCATCACGACCTCCTCGACCGCGTGAGCTTGGTGCAGCGGCGCGTGCGACCGATCCGCCAGGGCCGCCACCCCGCCGCCGTCGAACCGATCCCGCCACTTGTAGCCGCTCGTTCGGCTGATGCCGTAAATCCTGCACAGCTCGGTCATGCTGCGCTCATCCTTGAGCAGGTCCGACACGAAATGCATCCGTTCGGTCATGGGACAGGTCTCCTTCCAGCTCATGGGCAAGCCCTCCTTGCCCACGCATCTTCACCTGTCAACCATCAGCCCGGTCTAATCTGTCAACCATCAGCCCGGTCTGTACCCC
>DATKFG010000053.1:0-25463 GCA_035511515.1 Burkholderiaceae bacterium
ACGCCCTCGGGCACGGTGACCCAGCCGTTGACGTTGCGGTCGAATACGGCCGCGCGGCCCTCCTCGTAGCCCAGGTGCACGTCCTCCAGCCAGTTCAGGTCCTGCCACTGCATGGTTTCCATGTACTTGCGCAGGAACGGCGTCAGGCGGCGATAGTCGGGCACCAGGTTGACGTCGTAGCGGTAGCCGATGTGCTGGCCGATCTCCTTTTCGCGCTGGCTGTCCAGGCCCGCGGTCTTGATGAAGTGATCGATGTCGCGGACGCCGCTCTTGGTCGCTACCACACGCGCGGCTGCGGTCTTGGTGCCGTTGCCTTTTGACGCCGACTTCGCCTGCTTGGCCTTCCTGGCGCGGGCGTACTTCTGCAGTTCGGTGATCTTCGCCATGGCGTCCTCAGTAGCGGTTCATGTCGGGGCGTCCGACCGTGTGCTGCGATCCGGCCAGCGGCACCATCGCCAGCGCCGAGGCCTCCATCGTCAGTGCCGCCAGGTCTTCGGGCTCGAGGCTGTGCACATCGGTCTTGCCGCAGGCGCGCGCCATCATCTGCGCCTCGATCGTCAGGCAGTGCAGGAAGTTGTAGACGCGCTCGGCGGCGGCATCGGGATCGAGTCGCTTGCGCAGCAGCGGATCCTGGGTGGCCACGCCGACCGGGCACCGCCCGGTGTGGCAGTGGTAGCAGTGGCCGGCTTCCACGCCGATCTCCTTCTCGAAGTCGGCCTCCGGGATGTCCTTGTTGCAGTTCAGCGCCATCAGCGCGGAGTGGCCGATCGCGACCGCGTCGGCGCCGAGCGCGAGCGCCTTGGCCACATCGCCGCCATTGCGGATGCCGCCGGCGTAGACGAGCGAAATCTCGCCCGTCTTGCCCACGTCGTCGAGTGCCTTGCGGGCCTGGCGGATCGCCGCGATGCCCGGCACGCCGGTCTCCTCGGTCGCGATGTGCGGACCGGCGCCGGTGCCGCCTTCCATGCCGTCGATGTAGATGCTGTCGGGCCCGGTCTTGGCCGCCATCCGCACGTCGTCGTACACGCGGGCAGCGCCCAGCTTCAGCTGGATCGGGATCTCACCGTTGGTTGCTTCGCGGATCTCGTTGATCTTCAGCGCGAGGTCGTCCGGTCCGAGCCAGTCGGGGTGGCGGGCCGGCGAGCGCTGGTCGATGCCGGCCGGCAGCGAACGCATCTCGGCGACCTGGTCGGTCACCTTCTGCCCCATCAGGTGCCCGCCCAGGCCCACCTTGCAGCCCTGGCCGATGAAGAACTCGCAAGCGTCGGCCAGCCGCAGATGGTGCGGGTTGAAGCCGTAGCGCGACTGGATGCACTGGTAGAACCACTTGGACGAGTAGCGCCGCTCGTCCGGGATCATGCCGCCCTCGCCGGAGCAGGTTGCGGTGCCGGCCATGGTGGCGCCGCGCGCCAGCGCGATCTTGGCCTCGTAGCTCAGCGCGCCGAAGCTCATGCCGGTGATATAGACCGGAATGTCGAGCACCAGCGGTCGCTTGGCGCGCGGCCCGATGATCGTCTGGGTTTCACACTTTTCTCGATAACCCTCGATGACGAACCGCGTCAGCGTCCCGGGCAGGAACGTCAGGTCGTCCCAGTTGGGGATCTTCTTGAACAGCGAGAACCCCCGCATCCGGTAGCGGCCCAGCTCGCTCTTGATGTGGATGTCGTCGATGACCTGCGGCGTGAAAATGGAGCTGTGGCCGATCACGTGCGTGTTGCGGCCGAGCTTCTTCTTCGTCGCTGGAACCGGGGCCGGAGCCTTGATTTCCTTCGCCATGGGATGTGCTTTCCTTGGTCGGAATGTCGTGAAGTAGGTGCCGCTTCGGCGCGTTACAGGATCAGCTTCTTCTCGGCTGGTTCGAGGTTGTCGTAGTTCCACAGCTGCCGGCCGGCAACGATTTTCTGCAGCTTGCGCACGCCGCCGGGCGCGGCCAGGCCGTACAGCTTGAGCTTGCGTTCGAGCCAGTCGGCCTCGACATCGGTGATCTCGCCCGGCACCGCGTCCACGCCCAGGCCGGCGATCTTGCCGCCGACGTAGATGGTGCCGTCGTACATCGAGTCGCCCAGGTTCTTGCCGGCGTCTCCCAGGATCACCATGCGTCCGCGCTGCATCATGAACCCGCAGAAGGCGCCGGCGCGGCCGCCGATGATGATGGTGCCGCCCTTCATGTCGATGCCGACGCGCGCCCCGACGTCGCCCTTGCAGACGAGGTCGCCCCCGCGCATCGCAGCCCCGAAGGTCGAGCCGGCGTTCTTCTCGATGACGACGGTGCCGGCCATCATGTTCTCGGCGCACGACCAGCCGACGCGGCCGGACACGCGGATATTGGGGCCGTCGACCAGGCCGCAGCCGAAATAGCCCAGGCTGCCCTGGATCTGCAGGTTCAGCCGGTTCAGGATCCCGACCGCGATGCCGTGCTTGGCGCCCGGGTTCTTCAGCACGATCGTGCCGTAGCCCTGGCCCATCAGCTCGCGCAGCTTCAGGTTGATCCGGCTCGGCTCCAGGTCGGTCGCGTCGAACTCGGCGCGCTTGCCAAAGTCGACCTCGAACGCCTGCGGATAGGTATAACGCGCCTCCTCTTCAGGGCGGAAAAAGCGCTGCTGGGTGCGTCCGGCGAGCTGCTCGGTGTGCATGCCGGAGTCGGCCGCTTTGGTCATCAGTGCCATGGTCGTTGCCCGTTCGCGGTTGGGTTCAGCTCTGCCAGACGCGCACGTCGCCCTCGTAGGGGTCGAACGTGTCGATCTCGTGCGGGAAGATGCTGCGGATGGCCACCTCCTCCGAGGCCAGGGCGATGAAGCGATCGCTCTCGTACAGCACCATCGGCTTGGCCGCCATCACGTCCTTGGCCATGCCCAGGCTGTCGGAAGTCGCCACCAGGTAGGTGAACACGCCGTCCAGCTCGGCGATCGAGTCGGTCATCGCGTCCTTCAGCGCGGCACCCTGGGCCATCCGGTCGGCCAGGTAGACGGCGATCAGCTCCGAGTCGCAGTTCGACACGAAACGGTGGCCGCGCCGCTCCAAGGCCCGCCGCCCCTTCCAGTAGTTGGTCAGCTGGCCGTTGTGGACGACGGCGACGTCCGCGAACGGATAGGCCCAGTACGGGTGGGCCGAGCGGATGTCCACATCGGACTCGGTCGCCATCCGGGTATGGCCGAGCGCGTGGGTGCCGGTGAAGCCTTGCAGGTCGTACTGGCCCGACACCTGCGCCGCGTCGCCCAGGTCCTTGATCAGCTCCAGGCCCAGGCCCATCGACAGGATCTCGGCGCCGTCGACGTCCTCGATGTAGTTGGCCAGGCGCCGCCGGTCCCCCTCGAACGCGATCCGGTAGCGGAACGCGTACTCGGTGGCCGCCCCTGCCTCGAGGATCCTGGCACCGAGCTCCGCCAGCCGGCGGTCGACCTCGGCGCGGCGCTCCTTGACCTGACGGTGGATGTCGAAGCCCTGCGACATCTCGGCTCCCTCTGCGAGCTTGAAGCGGACGACCAGTTCGTGCCCGTGCGGCCTGCCGTAGAGCGCGTAGCCGGTCGAGTCGGGCCCGCGGTGCTTCATGGATTGAAGCATTGCGGTCATTTCCCGGCCGACGTCGCCGGTGGCGCCGCGATGAATCAGTCCCGCGATTCCACACATGCCGTTTTTCTCCTTCGATAAATGGAGCAGGTCAGGGCAAGTAGTCCCAGTACTGCTTCACGTCCCAGTCGGTAACGGTCGCCATGAATTTCTCCCACTCGTCGCGCTTGTAGTGGGTGAAGACCCGGTACATGTCGCCCGGCATCGCGGCGCGGACGACCTCGTCCTGCTCGAGCGCGGTCAGCGCTTCCCCGAGCGACATCGGCAGCTTCTTGACTTTCTTGCCGGCCGCCATCGCGGCGTAGATGTTGCGCTCCTCGGGTTCGCCCGGATCGAGCTTGTTGCGGATCCCGTCGTCGAAGGACTTCAGGATGGCGCCCGCCATCAGGTAGGGATTGACGGTCGAATCGACCGAGCGGTACTCGAAGCGGCCTGGCGCCGAGATCCGCAGCGCGCAGGTGCGGTTCTGGTAGCCCCAGTCCGCGTAGACCGGCGCCCAGAAGCCGGTGTCCCATAATCGGCGGTACGAGTTGACCGTCGAGGAGCCGATCGCTGTGAGCGCGCCCACGTGCTTGATGATTCCGCCGATGCAGTGCAGGCCGATCGGGCCGGGCTTGGCCTCGCCCGGCAGCGGCAGGAAGGTGTTCTCGCCGCCGGTCAGGTAGGTGAAGTTGTCTTCCAGGCCTGGCAACTCGGGGTGTCCGAGGTTGTTGACGATCGTGCTGCCGCCGCGCCACAGCGACAGATTGTGGTGGCAGCCCGAGGCCGACACGCCCATGAACGGCTTGGTCATGAAGCAGGCGATCAGGTTGAACTCGCGCGCGACCTGGGCGCAGATCTGCCGATACGTCGTCAGCCGGTCGGCCGTGCGCAGGCAGTCGTCGAACATGAAGTTCAGTTCGAGCTGTCCCGGCGCGTCTTCGTGGTCGCCCTGGATCATGTCCAGGCCCATCGCCCGGCTGTACTCGATCGCGCGCATGAACACCGGCCGCAGCGACTCGAACTGGTCGATGTGGTAGCAGTTCGGCTTCGTGACTCCGCCCGAAGGCAGTCCGTCCTCGCCCTTCTTCAGCCACATCATTTCCGGCTCGCAGCCGTGGCGCAGGTGCAGGCCGCCGTGCGCCTTCTTGAATTCCTCGTGGATCCGCCGCAGGTTGCCGCGGCAGTCGGAGGTCAGGTACCCGCCCGGGTTGTCCTTCTCCTCCCGGTTGCGAAAGCAGGTGCAGAACACGCGCGCGACGCGCTTGTCCCACGGCAGCTGGACGAACGTCTCCGGGTCCGGTATGCCGACCAGCTCGGAGGCCTCGGCTCCATAGCCGATGTAGTTGCGGTGCCGGTCGACGAACAGGTTCGCGGTGGAGCCGTACACGAGCTGAAAGCCCCGTTCCGCGGTTCGCTCCCAGTGATCGGCCGGGATGCCCTTGCCGACCACGCGCCCGGTGACGGAGACGAACTGGTAATAGATGTACTGGATCCCCAGCCGGTTGATCTCCGTGCGGACCCGCTTCACGAGCTCGTCGCGGCCCTTGGCGCTCACAGTGGCTTCAAGATCGGTCATTTCCCCCCCTGTTTCTGAACCTTCTGCAAATCCGCTTTCGACTGGCGCGGCAACGGCCGCGGACCATCAGCTCCACGGGAAGGGGCTGTTGGAAGTCGGGTGCAGCTTGCCTTGCGCGAAGCGCGAGAAACGGAACGGCTCGAGCAGCTCGCTGGGCCGGCCGCAGATGTCCTCGGCAACCAGCTGGCCCACGCCGATCATCTTGTAGCCATGGTTCGAATCCGCGATCACGTAGGCGTTCTGGCAGAAGCGGTCGAACACGGGAAAATTGTCGGCGGTGAAGCTGCCGATGCCGCCCGACGGCTCCTTCTTATATAGAGGGGTCTTGCCCTCGAAACGCTTCTGGCAGTGCGCCAGCGCCGAGCACCACATGCGGGCGAAATCGTCGCCGACGACGAAATCGGGCGACTCCGGCCCGTAAGGGTCGATCCGAACCTGCGCCGGGTCGGCCTTGACCTTGAACGGCATCGCGCCGCCCTGGACGCCACCGAAGTGGAAGTCGGGCTTGTAGTAGATGCCCCAGAGCCGGTCGGTGATCACCGAATGGTCGATATCCGAATACAGCGTCGCGTCGGTGTCGACGTGGATCACCGGCGGCATCTGGCCGTCGTTGGTGCGCTGCAGTTTCGGATCGACGCCGAGCGTGCCCTCCTGCAGCGACCAGAAGGTCCACATCGGAACGTTCTGGTGCAGTTTGCCGTCCCGGCCCTTGACCGTAATGGCTTCCGGCAGCCCGAGCATGTCCCAGATCTGCTTGACCCAGGGGCCGGCGCCGACGACCACATAATCGCAGTCGATGTTGCCCTTGTCGGTCACGACCGTCTTGACGGCGCCCGAGCTGTCCTTGACGAAACCGGTCACTCGGATGCCCGTGACGACCCGCACGCCCTCCTGCTCGGCTTTGGCGGCCAGGCCGTAGATCGAGGCGGTGTTATTGGCGTAGCCGCCCTTTTTTTCGTGCAGCACCGAGGTGATGCCCTGGGCCTGCCAGTCGTCGAACAGGCCCTTCATGTAGGCCATCGAATCCTTGGCGCCCTCGATGAAGACCGACTCGTAGCCGATCTCCTTCTGCTGCTGGGCAATCGAGGCGACCTGCTCGTGCATGACCTCCGGGCTGATCTGCATGTAGCCGACCGGGTGGTAGCTGAACGCCTTCGGGTCGCTCTCCCAGACCGACACGCTGTGGGCCATCAGTCGGCGCATCGCCGGCTGGAAGTAGTTGTTGCGGATCACGCCGCACGCGATGCCGGAGGCGCCCGAAGCGATGCCGGACTTGTCGACGACGAGGATGTCCTTGCCGCTGCCCCGGCCCGACTTGCGCAGCGCCTCGCCCAGGTGCCAGGCTGTGCTGAGCCCGTGGATACCGGCCCCGATGATCAGGTACTTGGTCCGGTTTGGGAACGCCATGGGATCACTCCCTCACTGATGGTCGTAGGCTGCGCCGCGGCTGGGCCCGGGGGCTTGACGCGGCGGCCAGATGGTGGCACAAGTATCAGCCAATTTCAAACCAATTTTGACCAATTCGGCCAAAAGGATCAAATATGGCTAGTAGTGGTCAGACCACTTTCCCCGGAACAGCCGTGGGCATGCCGGACCCGGTGCGGGGCTCGGCGTGGATCACGGCCCAGCTGCGGCAGGCGATTCTCGATGGACGCTACGTACACGGCGAGAAACTGCCGGCCGAGCGGGAGTTCGCCTCGGCGTTCGGCGCCTCGCGGGCGACCGTGCGCTCTGCGCTGATCCGGCTCGAGACCGAGCGGCTCGTCACGCGCCGCCTCGGCGCCGGCACCTTCGTCAACTACGACGGCCATGGCGACGCCGAAGACGTCGCCGAGCTCACGAGCCCGCTGGAGCTGATCGACGTGCGCCTCGGGGTGGAACCGAACATGGTGCAGCTCGCGGTGCTGAACGCGACCGGCCGCGACATCGACCGCCTGGCCAACGCCATCGCCCGCATGGAGCGCTCGAGCGGCGACACCGAGAGCTTCACGCTGTGGGACAAGGAGTTTCACGAGTTGATTTCGGAGGCGACCCGCAATCCGCTGATGGTGTGGGTCTATCGGCAGATCAACGCCGTGCGTACCCACGGACAGTGGACCGCGATGAAGGACAAGGTGCTCACGCCCGCGCGGATCGCCGAGTACAACCAGCAGCACGCGGCCCTTTACGAGGCGATCCGGACGCGCGACGTCGAAGCCGCGGTCGCGATCATCACCAGCCACCTGCAATTCGCGCGCCGCCAACTGATCGGCGCCAGGCCGGGCGGCGCCGAATGAAACACATGCCCTCACCCCCGCCCCTTTTCGGCCTTCGGCCGAAAAGGGCAGAGGAGGGGAACGAGGGGGCTGGGCTGGCCCCCTCGTGCTCCCCCAGCCAATGTAAGAGAGGCGCAGGCGAGGGGCGATCGGGCTATGCAAGGGCACGCCGTATCGCCCCTCGCCCGCGCAGCGGGAGAGGGGAGGGGGTGAGGGTGGTGGTCGAATGAGCGCGAAGGCGTTGCGCGCAACCGGCGGATGCCTGTGCGGCGCGGTTCGCTACGAGGTGCGCGGGCCGCTGCGGCCCGTCGTCGCCTGCCACTGCACCCAATGCCGGCGGATGACCGGGCACTTCCTGGCAGCGACCGCGGCGCGCGAGGGCGACTTCACCATCACGCGCGAGGCCGGGCTCAAGTGGTATCGCGCCTCGAAGGACGCGCGGCGCGGCTTTTGCGCCGACTGTGGCTCCACGCTGTTCTGGCATGGCACCGGCCGTGACTACGTCTCGATCGCAGCCGGCAGCATCGACGGCGCCACCGGCCTGAAGCTGGTGCAGCACATCCATACCGCGGACAAAGGCGACTACTACGAGCTCGACGACGGCGTGGCCGCGTCGGCCGAGGGCATGCTGCCGGTCCGCGAGGCGTGGGGCTAGCCCGGACATGAAACAGTCCGGGCAAGCCGCCCCGCACCTGGCCGCGCTGGACGAGTTCTACCAGGGAGAAATTCTGGGCGAGGCGATGTTCGACGCGATGCTCCAGTCGGCTCGCGACGAATCCGAGCGCTACAAGATCGGGTTGATGCTGCAGCTGGAGACCGAAACCAAGGCCCGCCTGCGGCCGATTCTGGCAGGGCAGGGCGTGTCGCTGCAGGAGGATCCGCAGATGCGCCCGCGTGGAGCTCAATTCGCGCGCGCGCTGGCGCAGGCGCGCTGGGAAGACAAGATGCGCGCGCTGGAGCAGTCGCTGAGCGAAACCTGGCTGCCGCGCTACCGTGCGCTCACGGCCACGCTGCCGGCGCCGCTGCGTGCGATCGGCGAGAGCATGATCGCGCACGAGCAGGCTCTGCTGGAGATGGCGCGGCGCGAGCTCGGCGGCGAATCGGAACGATCCGACCAGCCGGTGCGGGATCTGCTGGCGAACCCGCTGCCCCGTCCGCCGGTTGCGAGCTAGCGGGACTGCTATGGTTTCGATCACACCCGCGCAGATCGAGCAATTCCGCCAGGACGGCTTTCTGATTCTGGAACGCTTCCTGAGCGCGGAAGAGGTGCAGCGGGCCCGGTCGCGCTTCGAGCCCTTGTTTCGCGGCGAATTCGAGACCGGGCTTTATCCGGACGAGTGGAACTGGAGCGAGGAACGCGATCCGCCCGATCGGACGCGGCAGATCTGCAATGGCTGGAAATCGGACCGGACCATTGCCGCCATCGTGCTGAAGGAAGAGATCGGCCGCCTTTGCGCGACGCTGGCGGGTTGGAGCGGCGCCCGGATCGGCCAGGACAACGTGCTTTGGAAGCCGCCCGGCGCCAAGTCGCTCGGTTTTCACCAGGACGACAGCTACTGCCACTGGGTCGTTCCGATGGGCTTCACGACCTGCTGGATGGCGCTGGACGACACCACCGCAGCGGGCGGCACGATCGAGTACGCGCGCGGCTCGCATCGCTGGGGCCTGTCTGCGAAGGTCCGGCAGTTCCACGCGCCCGATGATTACCGCGAGTCGCTCGAGCTTGCGGCGCGCTCGGCCGGTGCCAAGGTCGACCTGGTTGCCGTCGAGGTGCCGGCCGGCGGCTGCGCGATCCATGCCGGTGCCACCTGGCACGGCTCGGATGCCAACCGCACCACCCAGGCGCGCCGTTCGCTGGTGACGCATTGCCTGGCTTCCGGGGCGCGATTTCATCCGACCCAGGTCAGCTACATCTACAGCCGCTATCGCCGCGTCGGCGATGACACGATGGATGAAAGCTTCTTTCCGATCTTGTGGACGCAGTCGGGCTATCGCACGGCCTGGCTCGAGGCGTACAGGTCTGCAGGCCGTTGAAGCGCGTGTTGCTTACTGCAGGTTATCGCCGCCGGATCGGGATGCGCCGCGATTCAGGGCCCACACCGCCGCTTCCAGGCGGCTCTTCAGGTTCAACTTGCGCAGCAGGTTCTTGATATGCACCTTGACGGTCGCGTCCGAAATTCCGAGCTGGCGCGCGATCTCCTTGTTGTTGTGGCCCAGCGCCAGGCTGCCCAGGATCTGGTTTTCCCGCTCGGTGAGCTCGGCCTCCTCCTGGGCCGCAGGCGCCACCGAGGCCCGGGTCAGTACGGCCGCGATCCGGCTTTCCAGCACGACGCTGCCGCGCACTGCCAGCTTGAGCCTGGAGCACAGATCCTCGGGCTCCAGATCCTTCAGCAGATACCCATCGGCGCCGGCCTGCATCGCCTGCAGCACGTCGCGCTCGTCGTCGGAAACCGTCAGCATGATGCAGCAGGTGCGCGGGCTCGCCTTCTTGATGCCTTGCAAGGTCGCGATGCCCGACAGGCCCTTCATGTTCAAATCGATCAGCGCGATGTCGGGCTCGACCTCGGTGGCGAGCTCGATGCCGCGTGCGCCGTCGCAGGCCTCCCCGACGAACTCCAGGTCCGGATCCGACTGGATCAATTGAGCAACGCCGCGCCGGAACAGCGCGTGGTCGTCGATCAGAAGTACGCGAGTGGACATGTCCTCAGCCGTCGCCTCGAGTCGCCGGCTCCGGCGCGATCCGGTCGGGGGCGAACGAGACCGAAACGCGCGTCCCGCCGCCTTGTCTGGGCTCCAGGACGAGCTCGCCTCCGAGTGAGCTGGCCCGCTCGCGCATGATACTCAATCCATAGTGCTTATCATCGGATTGCAATGCCGACAGGCCCCGGCCGTCGTCCTCGATCACGACGCGGACGCGGTGGTCCTGGCCGTAACTGAGCGCGACATGGACCGTCCGGGCGTCGGCATGCCGGACCGTGTTGGTGATCGCCTCGCGCACGATCTGCAGCACGTGGAACTGCTCGTTGATCCCGAGGCGGCAGCCCGCGAGCTGGTTGTCCAGCGATACGGCCAGGCCGTTGCGGTGAGAGAACTCGGTCGCGATGTCCTGCAGCGCGGTGGCGATTCCGCCGCGGCCGACCTGCGTGCGGAAGGCGGTGATCAGCTCTCTGACCTCGCGATACGCGCTGTTCAATCCGTCCCGCAGCTCCCTGGCCATTGTGACGGTGCCCGCGGGCGGGGCGCCGGCATCCAGACTCTGCTGCAGCCGCGCCACCTGGATCTTCATGTACGCCAGCGACTGGGCCAGCGAATCGTGCAGCTCGCGGGCGATCGCGTTGCGCTCTTCGAGCAGGGCGGCCCGCTGCGCTTCGCGACTGAGCGTCGCGGTCGACAGGGCCACCCCCAGCAGGCGTGCGAAGCTTTCGCCGAACTGCACCCGCGTATCGTCCATCGCGGCCGCCGCGTCCAGTTCGGCCGCCAGCATGCCGACGGCCAGATCGCCCTTGCGAATCGGGATCAGCAGGCTGCGCGTGGTGCTGCGGTCGCGCGCGGGCAGAAGACGGGCCGTGACATCGGCGCCGACCGGCTCGGCCGTCGTTTCCTGCAGGATATCCGGCGCTGCGCGCGTGGACAGGATTTCAGGCGCCCCCAGGGCCGCGCGCACCGGCTGCGTCAACCGCAGTCCGACCGTTCGCGCTTCCAGCGTCTGCTCCAGGATCCCCAGCGCGCTCAGGACGTGCAGTTCGGAAATGTCGCTCTCCCCGAGCAGTTTCGCGGTCCGGCTCAGGTTTTCCAGCGCCACGGTCTTCGCGTTGAGCAGCTCGCTGCTGGCGTGCCGCAGCCAGCGGCCCTCGGCTTCGAACCCGGCCTGTCGGCCGGCCAGATCGCGCAGGCTGGCCACCAGGCGCTCGACCTCGTCGCCGCTGCGCTCGCCGATCAGCGGCGCCAGCCGCGCCAGCGCGTCGTCGGCGCGGCGAATCAGCGCGTCGCGCGCGCCCGCCACCAGCAGCAACGCACCGGCGACCGCCAGCACCAGGCAGCCGCCCTGCAGCAGCAGCATGACCGGCTGGTGCTCGCGCCAGGTCTTCAGCAGCGCCCGCGCGGTCGCACAGACGTGGTCGGGAGCCTGCCCCTGCAGCGCGCACGCCTGCTCGATCGCGGCCAGGTCGTCGGCGAAGAAATTCTGCAGCACCAGCGTGCCCCAGAACATCAGCGCACAGGCCAGCGCCATGCCGACCGCGACGGCGAGCAGCCGGGCAAAAAGCGGGTAACGTTTCAGACGCTGCGGCCCGGACACGGAAACTCCCGATGACGCTGTACCTGATTTCAGCATGGGCGCTGGTCTTGCTCTATTCCGCGGTCATTGGGGCGTGGACCGGCGGCCTGGCGGCACCGGCGTTCGGCGCAGGCGCGCTGGTGCTGGGCGCCATTGTCCTTCAGGCGGCCAACCTCGGCGGGACCCGGCGCGGGTCCCGGGGCGCGGGCGCGGCCGATGCGGACGCCACGGCCATCGGGTTGTGCGAGGCCGTGTCGGCGCCTGCCGCGGTGGTCACGGCGGGCGTGGTTCAGGACGCCAATCGGGCTTTCCTGGCGCTGCTGGACTTTGGAGGACGCCGGGACGAGGTGATCGGTCTGCCGATATTCAACCTGACCCATCCGCTCGACCAGGCGCGGCTCGCCGCCATGCTGGCCGCGGCAGCGGCTCCGGAACCGGCGGGCGCGCCGGCGCTGCTGCGGATGGTCAAGGCCGACGGCAGCTCCGTCAAGGTGCACGGCTGCGCCTCCTCGGTGGGCGGGGCACCGGGCGCCTCGCTGCTTCAGCTGGGGCTGGAAGGATCGCCGCTCGTGCCGGCAACCGGTGTCGACATCTCCAGCGTCGTGCTCCAGCAGCTCGATGTGGTCGTTGTCTCGGTCGATTCGCGCGGCCAGATGACGTACGCCAATCGGGCCTGGGAGCGCCTGGCCGGCGATCCGAAGATCGACGTGCGCGGGCGCGCATTCCGCGCCTACCTGCACCCGGAGGATCGCGCTGGCGTCGAATCGGATTTCGCGCGGCTGATCAACGGCGGGCGCGATCAGCTGGCGCGGCAGGCGCGCCTGGTTTCGGCCGATGGCAACGTGCACTGGATGGACCTGCGAGCCCATCCGTGTGTTCTGGGCGACGGCGAGGTGATCGGCGTGCTCGCCACGCTGCAGGAAATCGCGCCGCGCAGGAAAGCCGACGAGTCCACGACGGGCGCGCGCCCGCTTCCGACGACGTTGCTGGCGAACTTCCCGGGCATGGTGTATCGGGCCCGCAACGACGCCGACTGGACGATGGATTTCGTCAGTGACGGAAGCCTGGAGCTGACCGGCTTCGAGCCGTTCGAGCTGGAGAAGAACGCCCGCACCTCTTACGCACAGCTGATCCATCCTGACGACCGCGACTTCGTCCGGCAACAGGTCGATTCGAACCTGGCGCTGCACAAGCCGTTCCGAATGACGTATCGAATCGTCGATGCGCAAGGCAAAGAATGCTGGGTGTGGGAGCAGGGCTGCGGGGTTTTTTCCTCCACCGGGGAGGTGCTCGCACTGGAGGGCTTCATCACCGACGTACGGATGCGAGCCGGCGCGGACCAGCAGGCGCTGCGGCGCCTGGGCATCCGGCCGGGCAGCGAGCCGGCCGACGAGCCGCATCTGCGCCAGGCCCTGTCGTACGTTCTGCATCATTCCGCCGCTGCCCGCTATCCCTGCGCCCTGTTCTGGATCGACATCGACGACTACGCGCGGGCGCGCGAGCAACTGGGCACGCGCAGCGCCGATCAGGCGATCGCGCTGCTGGCCGACCGGATCGACGGCATTCAGGCCCCCGGCACGACCGTGGCCTGGCTCGGCAGTGGGCAATTTGCCGTGCTGATGACCGATTTTCGCCTCGGTGGCGCCCAGCGGGCGGTACCCGAGGACAAGGAGATCATGCCGGCCTGTTCGAGCATTGCCGGCCTGCTGGCCCGCGCGGTCGCCTCGCCGCTGTCCCTGGACGGCGCGCAATGGTCACCGACCGCCAGTATCGGGGTCGCGATCAGCAACGCGCGCTACGAATCGGCCGACATGATGATGGCGGCCGCGCGCAAGGCGGCGCTGGAAGCGCGCCAGCGGCTCGGCTCCGGGCACTGCGAATTCGCCGACGAGTGAACCGCCCGCGCGCCGCCGCTCGCGGGGCGCGGCCATCGCCCAGGTGCGCCCGATAGCCCGTTTGTTCATGGTATCGGCCCTCGCTTCGGGGTGCAGCGTCGCGCCGCCTCGTCCCCTATTCGTGTCGTGCCCTCGATTCTGTGTCGCACCCCGGAACCGGAACAATTCTCACAATGAATTAACGCGAAGGAGGTAACGATGCGCCGCACCAAAAACGCGCCGGGCGCCGTGCGCCGCCACACGCCGCTAACACTTTGGGGGTAATCAATCATGAGCATTGTTCCATCCGAGAACGCGTCTCGATAATGGCCTCAAACGAAGAATAGGAAGACAGGCTTCGACCATCGACGAGGGCGATTCGACATGGCACGCGATCCGAAGTACGACGTTCTGTTCCAACCGATCAAGATCGGGCCCAAGACGCTTCGCAACCGCTTCTACCAGGTTCCGCACTGCATCGGCGCCGGCTCCGACAAGCCGGGTTTCCAGGCCGCGCACCGCTCGCTGAAGGCCGAGGGCGGCTGGGCCGGCATCAACACGGAGTACTGCTCGATTCATCCGGAGTCGGACGACACGCACCGTCTGTCGGCTCGTATCTGGGACGAGGGCGACGTGCGCAATCTGCGCGCGATGACCGAGCACATCCACAAGTACAAATCGCTGGCGGGCGTCGAGATGTGGTACGGCGGCTCGCACGCGCCCTGCATGGAGTCGCGCGCGACTCCGCGCGGTCCGAGTCAGTATGCCTCGGAATTCGAGACGCTGACCTATTGCAGGGAGATGGACCTGGACGAGATCGCGATTGTCCAGCAGTATTACGTGGACGCGGCGCTGCGGTCGCGGGACGCGGGCTTCGACATCGTCTACGTGTACGGCGCGCATTCGTATCTGCCGCTGCAGTTTCTCTCGCACTACTACAACAAGCGCACCGACCGGTACGGCGGGCCGCTGGAAAACCGCGCCCGCTTCTGGCTGGAGACGCTGGAGAAGGTGCGCCGGGCGGTCGGCCAGGACTGCGCGATCGCCACGCGCTTCGCGGTCGACACGCTGTACGGGCCGAGCCAGCTCGAAGTCGAGGTCGACGGCATGAAATTCGTCGAAATGGCCGACCCGCTGGTCGACTTGTGGGACGTCGACGTCGGCGATATCGCCGAGTGGGGCGAGGACGCGGGGCCTTCGCGCTTCTATCAGCAGGGACACCAGGTTCCGTGGACCAAGTTCATCAAGCAGGTCGCGAAAAAGCCGGTGCTCGGCGTGGGGCGCTTCACCGATCCGGAGAAGATGACCGAAATCGTCACCAAGGGGATCGCCGACATCATCGGGGCCGCCCGTCCGTCGATCTCGGATCCCTTCCTACCGAAGAAGATCGAGGAAGGCCGCATCGATGACGTGCGCGTCTGCATCGGCTGCAACGTGTGCATTTCTCGCTGGGAGATCGGCGGGCCGCCGATGATCTGCACCCAGAACGCCACCGCCGGCGAGGAGTACCGGCGCGGCTGGCACCCGGAGCGCTTTGCGAAGAAAGGCTCGGACGATTCGATCCTGGTGATCGGGGCCGGGCCTGCGGGGGGCGAGTGCGCACGCGTGCTGCTCGAACGCGGCTACACGGTGCACCTGTACGACCAGGCCGAGAAGATCGGCGGCCACATGAACAGCGTGATGACGCTGCCGGGTCTGGGCGAATGGGGCTACCACCGCGACTATCGCGAGCAGCAGATCGCCAAGCTGGTCAAGAAGAACAGGCAGTCGCAGGTGATGCTCGGTCAGAAGCCGATCGGCGCCGAGCAGGCGCTGAAGTACGGCGCCGACAAGATCGTGGTGGCGACCGGCTCTTCCTGGAACACCGACGGCACCAACTGCCTGAGCCACGAGGCGATCCCGGGCGCGGATGCCGCCAGGCCGGATCAGCTCACGCCGGAGCAGGTCCTGTCCGGCAAGAAGAAGATCGGCCAGCGCGTGGTGATCCTGAACGCGGACACCTACTTCATGGCGCCCAGCCTGGCCGAGAAGCTGGCGGTGGCGGGCCATCAGGTCACGATCGTGACCGGCGTGCACCTGGCCAACTACATGCACTTCACGCTCGAGTATCCGAACATGATGCGGCGGCTGCACGAGCTGCACGTGAAGGAGGAGCACAACACGTTCTGTTCGCGCATCGAGAAGGGCCGCCTGGAGGTGTACAACATCTGGGGCGAAGGCTCCAAGCGCAGCTACCGCGGCCCGGGCAAGCTGCCGCGCGAGCCGAACAAGACGCAGCGCTGGCTCGAGTTCGACTCGCTGGTGCTGGTGACCGGCCGGCATTCGGACGACCACTTGTATCGCGATTTGAAGGCGCGCGAGGCCGAGTGGGCCGCAAACGGCGTCAAAGCCGTGTACGTGATCGGCGACGCCGAGGCGCCCCGGCTGATCGCGGACGCCACCTTCACCGGGCACCGGCTGGCGCGCGAGATCGAGGAGGCCAGCGCGCAGTATCCGAAGCCCTACCGGCGCGAGGTTGCGGTGTGGGGCGCGCCTCACATGCCGGGAGGGGCAATCGAGATCGTCTATCAGGGCTGACCCACGCAGCATCCGCAGTGAACGAACCGAACGTCGGATCCGCAGCGCTGCAGCCGGAGCAGGTCACCCGGATACTCTTCGAGGGATTCGCTCCGGCTGCGGTCGTGCTGTTCTACGCCATCGCCTGGGCCGCAATCGCCGCCTTTGCCTGGGGCTGCTACGTCCAGGTGCGCAAGTACCGCCGCGGCCAGCCCGATCCGGAGCCGGCCGCTGGCCTGGGCCGGCGGCTGCTGCAGATGGCCGCGACGGTGCTGTCGCACCGCACGGTCGGGCGCCGCGACGCAACCGCCGGTGGCGCGCATTGGCTGATCTTCTACGGCTTCGCGCTGCTGTTCCTGGGAACCTCGATCATCACCTTGCAGGTCGATGTTTCCGACCCGCTGCTCGGCTGGAAATTCTGGTACGGCGACTTCTACCTGGTGTTTTCGCTGGTGCTGGATCTGGCCGGCGTCGCGCTGATCGCGGGCCTTATCGTGATGATGGTCCGGCGGGGCTGGATCCGGCCGCCCAAGCTCGACTACGCCCGCCCCGACCGCCAGCCGGGCGACCCCGACTACGACCGCAGCGGGTACCGGCGCGAGGACTGGGCGTTTCTGTGGACGCTGATCACGATCGGCGTCACCGGCTACCTGCTCGAGGCCGCCCGCCTGGTCTGGCTGCAGGACCGGCCCGGCGTATGGTCGACCCGGATCTGGTCGCCGGTCGGAGCCGCCATCGCGCAGGCGATGCGGGGCGCCGGGCTGTCGAGCCCCGCGGCGGGTCCGCTGCGCGACGCCCTCTGGTGGTTCCACGGGATCCTGGCGCTCGGGTTCATCGCGCTGGTGCCGCGCACCAAGGTCAAGCACATATTCACCGCGATGGGATCCATCGCGGTTCGCGATCCGCTGGCCGCGCAGCGCCTGCCCAAGCTGCAGCCGCAGGCGGCCCAGGTCGGATACGCGCGCATCACCGACCTGACCTGGAAGCATCTGCTGAACCTGGACGCTTGCACGAAGTGCGGCCGTTGCCACGAGGCCTGCCCCGCGCGTGCCGCTGGCGCGCCGCTGTCGCCGCGAGATCTGATCCTGTCGCTCCGGGAACATTCGAACCGCTCGCTGGAGCGCAATCTGATTGCTGGAGATGCGGACCTGGATATTCACGGCGGCAAGACCGGACAGGTTTCGCAGGAGACGCTGTGGTCGTGTCGGACCTGCATGGCCTGTGTCGAGATCTGCCCGGTTGCGGTCGAGCATGTGCCGGTCATCGTTCAGATGAGACGCAAGCTCGTCGAGGCCGGTGAGATGGATCCGCTGTTGCAGAAGACCTTGCAGACGATCCACAAATCGGGCAACTCCTTTGGCGAATCCAGGCGCAAACGCGGAAGCTGGACCAAGGCGCTGCCGTTCCCGGTGAAGGATGCGCGCAAGGAAGCGGTCGACCTGGTCTGGTTCGTCGGCGACTACGCGTCGTTCGATCCACGCAACCAGAAAGTGTCGCAGGCCTTCGCGCGCCTGTTGCATGGCGCCGGGGTCGACTTCGGCATCCTGTTCGACGCCGAGAGCAACGCCGGCAACGATGTGCGGCGGGTCGGGGAGGAGGGTCTGTACGAGCATCTGGCCGAGTCGAACATCGCGGCCCTCGGGTCCGCCCGTTTCAGGCGGATCGTCACCACCGATCCGCACTCGCTGAACACGATCCGCAACGAATATCCCCAGTTCGGCGGCGACTGGCAGATCGTTCACTACACGGCGCTGCTGGTCGAGCTGGTGCGGCAGGGGCGCCTTGCGGTCGAGCCGCGCCTCGGTTCGCGGGCCACCTACCACGACCCGTGCCACTTGGGGCGCTTCAACAAGGAATACGACGCCCCGCGCGAGCTGCTGCGCGCCACCGGTTGCGAGCTGATCGAGATGCCCCGCAGCCGCGACAACTCGTTCTGCTGCGGCGCTGGCGGCGGGCGCATCTGGATGCCGGACCCGGTCGGGAAAGAAACACCGGCGCAGATACGCATCCGCGAGGCGGCCCGGATCGAAGGTCTGGAGGTGTTCGTGGTGGCGTGTCCGAAGGATCTGACGATGTTCGAGGATGCGGTCAAGACGACCGGAAACGAGGGGCGGATCGTGGTGCGGGAACTGATCGAGCTCATCGAGGAATGCGTGACGAGCGAGGCCGCGCTGGCACAGGACGCAGTCGCGTGAAGATACTGGTTCCGGTCAAGCGCGTGGCAGCGCTGGAAGAGGACTTTCGAATCCGCGATGACGGCCGTGACGTCGATCCGGATGACCTGAATTACGACCTGAACGAGTGGGACAGCTTCTCGCTCGAGCAGGCGGTCCTGATCAAGGAGGCGGCATCGGGCGAAGTGCAGGTCGTGGCGGTGACGGTCGGTCCGCAGGAGTGCGACGAGATCCTGCGCGCCTGTCTGGCCAAAGGGGCGGACCGCGCGCTGCGGGTCTGGGACGATGCGATCGGTGGCTCGGACTCGATCGCGATCGCCCGGATCCTGGCCGCCGTCGCCCGCCGGGAGACGCCCGATCTGGTGCTGGCCGGAGCGCAGTCGTCCGATCACGGGCATGCGACGACCGGGATCGCGTTGTCGGCCCTGCTCGACTGGCCGCACGTGGCGGTGGTGACCGCTCTGAAGTACCGCGCCGGCGATGCCCGGGCCACGGCCACGCGTGAGCTGGAGGGCGGCCTGTTGCAGGACGTCGAAACGGAATGCCCGGCGGTGTTGACGGTCCAGCTCGGAATCAACAAGCCGCGCTATGCATCGCTGCGCGCGATCAAGCAGGCCGCGGCCAGGCCGATCGAGGTGCTCGGACTGGCCGAGCTCGCACTGGCGGGCGCGCAGGTGGGCGAGGCGGGGTCCGCCTCGCGCGTGCGCCGGATGGCGATGCCGGAGAAGGGGCGCGCCCAGATGATCGAGGGCACCGCGCAGCAGAAGGCGCAGCGCCTGGCGCAGATCATTCGGGAATACAAGGCCGCATGACGATGAGCGGAATCCTGGTTCTGGCCGAGCATCGCGACGGCGAGCTGCGCCCGGTCACGCACGAGCTGATTGCGGCCGCGCAGCAGGTGCGCGCCGAAGTCGGCGAACGCGTGACGGTGGCGGTGGTCGGATCGCAGGCCGACCGTTTCGTGCCGGCCTTGAGCGTCGCAGGCGTCGACGAGATCCTGACGATCGGATCGGCGCAGCCGGAGTTCGACGCCGACGGGGCCGAAGCCGCACTGGCGGCCGCGGTGTCGGATCGCGAACCGGCGCTGGTGTTGCTCGGGCATGGCGTCGATTCGATGGGCTTTGCGGCCGCCTTCGCGGCCCGCCACGGCGCCGGGTTCGCAACCGACGTGTTCAAGCTCGGCTTCGATGGCGGCCAGCTGGTCGCCACCCGCGGGGGCTACGGGCAGAAACTGAACATGGAGCTGGATTTCCCGGGCAAGCGCACCGTGGTGCTGTGCCTGCGCAGCGGAACGTTCAAGCCGGATCTGAAGCCGGCCAAGGTGCCGGTGCGCGCCCTGGCGCCGGTTGCGCCTGTGGCGCGGGCGCGCTTCGGCGCCCTCATCCCGCCGGCTGAGACCGGCGATGTGGACGTCGCGTCCGTCGATTTCATCCTGTCGGTCGGGCGCGGGGTCGGTGAGGAGGACCGCATCGAGCAGTTCCGCGAGCTGGCCGAAAAGCTGGGCGCGACGCTCGGATGCTCCCGGCCGATCGCCGACTCGGGATGGCTGCCCAAGTCGCGCCAGGTCGGGCAGTCCGGCAAAACGGCGGTCAACTGCAAGCTGTACATCGCGATGGGCATTTCCGGCGCGATCCAGCACCTGGCGGGTATGAAGCACGTCAAGACCGTGGTCGCCGTGAACACCGATTCGAATGCTTCGATCTTCAGCGTGGCCAGGTACGGGATCGTCGGCGACATGTTCGAGATTGCCGAAGAGTTGAGGAAGCAGTTCGAGTGAGTGGCGCGAAACTTGCATGCGGTCATGCACTGTTCGTGGGCACACCGGCCCGCCCCCCGTGGGTGCGCCGCCCGGATCGGGAGTTGAGCGGGTTTGACGATGCAGGACAGCGGAGCACTCAATACCTCGGTCGCACCGGCCGCGCAGCGGGCGCAGGCCGCGACGCTTCAGCGCAAGATCGACTGGACCGGCGCTTTCTGGGTTGCCAGCGGCGTGCCGGCGCTGGTGCTGTTCTCGGTCGGAGCGGTCGCGGCCACGGTCGGCCGTCCGTCCTGGCTGGTCTGGACGGTTTCTATCGGGTTCGGGTTCATTCAGGCGTTCACCTACGCCGAAATCGCGGGCCTGTTTCCGCACAAATCCGGCGGCGCGTCGGTTTACGGCGCCATCGCGTGGGTCCGGTATGGCAAGTTCATCGCACCGGTTTCGGTCTGGTGCAACTGGCTGGCCTGGTCTCCGGTGCTGGCGATCGGGTCGGGGCTGGCGGCCGGCTACGTGTTGAGCGCGTGCTTCGCGCCCGACGCGGCGATCAACACCTGGCACATCACGCTGCTCGATCTGGGCGGGGTCAAGCCGGGCCTGTACCTGCGGATCGACGCGACCTTCGTGATCGGGGCCATCCTGATGCTGTCGGCTTTCGCGATTCAGCATGGCGGCATCCTGCGGTCGGCGCGCGTGACCCTGATCCTGGGCGTTGCCTCGCTGATCCCGCTCGCGCTGATCGCGATCGTTCCGATCCTGACGGGCGACATGGTGCGATCGCATTTCCTGCCGATCGTTCCGCTGGCGCACGACGCGCAGGCGCGCGTGATCGATGGGCGCTGGGATGCGGCCGGATGGACGCTGATGGCGGGGGGCCTGTTCATCGCGGCCTGGTCGACCTACGCCTTCGAGACATCGGTGTGCTACACGCGCGAATTCAAGGACCCCCACCGCGACACCTTCAAGGCGATTTTCTATTCGGGTCTGCTGTGCATCGCGATCTTCACGCTGGTGCCGTTGGCGTTCCAGGGGCACCTGGGTCTTGGCGAACTGGTGAAGCCGGCGGTGCTCGATGGCGGCGGCAAGGTGCTGACCCCGCCGGTCTACGACGGCATGCTGTCGCCGTCGATCTACAGCGGAATGGGCGTCGGCGCGGTGATGGCGCAGATGGTGGGCGGGGGCGCGCTGCTCGAACGGATCATCGTGGTGATGCTGATCCTGGCGGTCGTGCTCGCGATCATGACCGCGATGGCAGGCTCCTCCCGCACGCTGTACCAGGCCTCGGTGGACGGCTGGCTGCCGCGCTACCTGTCGCACGTGAACGCGCACGGCGCCCCGACCCGCGCGATGTGGACCGACCTGACATTCAACCTGTTCACGCTGCTGATGTCGGACTACGTGTTCGTGCTGGCGGCGTCCAACGTGGGCTACGTGCTGTTCAATTTCCTGAACCTGAATGCGGGCTGGATCCACCGGATGGACCGCGGCCAGTGGAAGCGTCCGTTCCGCGCGCCGACCTGGATCCTCGCGGCCGGCACGCTGCTGGGCTTCGTGAACCTGGCGCTGATGGGTTTGGGTGCGGACGTGTACGGCTCGGGTACCTTGAAGGCGGGTCTGATCTGCGCTTCGCTGATCGTGCCGGTGTTCCTGTACCGGCACTACATCCAGGACAAGGGGGTGTTTCCGAAGACGATGAGCGAGGACCTGGAATTGGGCGACGAGCGGGCGCTCGTCAAGCGCGCCGGGATCCTGCCGTACGTGGTCCTGGCCGCCGGAGCCGGCGTGGTATGGCTGTCGCACCGTCTGGCTTCGTATTGAGACGGTGCGGCCGATGCGCATTCGCCGTCAAGCAGGGCGCCGATTGCGGCGGCGCAGCGTGCGCGCGGGGCAACTGGCGATCGCGTGACGGGATGGCGATCTTCAGCGTCACGAAGCACCGCAGTCGGCTCACAGTTTGAGGATCGCAGAGGCGTTGAGGGTCAGTATGAGTGAGACGAATATATAACTGATATATGAGGGGCGGTCGAACTCGTGGATCGACTGCGACGAAGCTCGCAGTTCGGTTGACGTCGGCGGGTTCGGCCAGTATCTTTTTTGTGGGAGTCATGGGACGGAAGGGAAAGGGAGAGAATGAAAAGGCTTGCGAATTACGTCGTATCGGTAGCAGCCGCATTGCTTTCAGTTCCAGCTCTGGCGGCCGTGACGCCGCAGGAGGCTGACAGGCTGGGCAAGGATTTGACGCCCGTTGGCGCCGAAAAGGCCGGTAACGCGGACGGCACCATCCCCGCCTATGAAGGCGCCGACGCGCCGCTTCCCGGATGGGAGTGGGGCAAGGTGCGCAGCCAGTACTGGAAGTTCAAGGATGAGAAGCCGCTGTTTACGATCGACGCCTCCAACGTCGACAAGTACGCTGCGCACCTGACCGACGGCCAGATCACGGCCTTGAAGACCGTGAAGGGCTACCACATGGACGTCTACCCGCCGCACCGGACTTGCGGCATCACGCCTCTGCATGCGGAGCGCACCAAGGCCAATGCGCTCGAAGCGAAAATCGGGCCGGACGGCTGGTCGTTCGAGCACGCAAAGACGGCGGGCGTGCCGTTCCCGATCCCGAAGACCGGCGTGGAAGTGATGTACAACCACCGGATGCGGCTGCAGGAACTCGGCGCAGTCTTCAACGACGGCACCAGCGTCATCAGCCCGCGCCCCGGCACCGACGAGTTCACTTATTACCAGTGGTTTCTGTACATCTACTGGCCGTTCATGCGCCCCGAAACCGCGTCGGTCGAGGGTGGCGGCAACATCGAGTTCTTCACTTATTACAACTACTCCAAGCCGGCCGCGCTGGCCGGGCAGGGCTTTGTCGCAACCAACTGGATGAACAACGAACCGGAGTCCTACTACTACTTCCCGGGCCAGCGCCGGGTGCGGCGCCTGCCGGCCTACGTGTTCGACACGCCGTTGATCGGTTTCGAGAACCAGTACCTGGTCGACGAGCAGCTGGGAATGTGGTCGACGCTGGACCGCTTCGACTACAAGCTGCTGGGCAAGAAGGAGATCTACCTGAGCTACAACAATTTCCGCTACTACGATTACAAGTCCAGCCTGAAGGACATGTTCGGCAAGACCCACCCCCTTCCGGACTTTCGCCGCTTTGAGCTGCACCGGGTTTGGGTGGTCGATGCGCACATCAAGCCCGGCTACCGCCACCTGGCGCCGCACCGGACCTACTACGTGGACGAGGACAGCTGGATTTCCTCCGAGCTGACCGACTACGACAAGAACGAGAAGGTCTGGAAGTACGTCGAGACCTACCCGATCCCGGCCTGGGAGATCGGGGGCACCTGTGTGCAGAGCCCGACGCTGATGTGGGACCTGCAAGGCGGGCGCTACGTGTTCGATTGGGGGTCGATTGGCGGCGGCAAGGACATCAAGTGGATCAAGGAAACCGATCCGGAAGCCAAGCAGGCCTGGCTCAAGTCGGACTTCTACACGCCCGAGACGTTGCGGGCGCTGTCTGAACGTTGAGCGTCGGTTCGAACGGAATTGTTCCGCCTTGGGCGGCCAGAATAATTGAAACGAAGCAGCCTCTGCCGCGGCCCGTGTGGGCCGCGACAGAAGCACAGAGAGGGGAGGGGCATGAAGGCATCTCGGGGTGGTGCGCGGTCCTGGATCGCGCTGGGGGCGGTGGCGTCGGCGCTGTCGGCGCCGGCGTATTCGTTCGATTTCACGTTCGCCGACGGGGACGTCAAAGGCAGCCTGATCAACCTGATCACGGGCGGCTTCAGCCAGCGCCTGCGCAAGCAGAACCCCGAGCTGGTGGCGGCGCCGGGCACGGCCGGGTTCCTGACGGGTTTTCAGGATGCACACCTGGGCGACCTGAACTACAACAAGGGCGATCTGTTCGCCGAGTACGTCAAGGGCAGCAACGAGCTGCTGCTGACGTTCCCCGAGAAGTTCAAGTTCTTCGTGCGCGATTCCTGGATCTTCGACGGCGCCGCGGGCGACACCAAGTTCGTACCGCTGCAGAGCGCGGCGTACACCCAGGCCGCGCACGACCTCAGGCTGTACGACCTGTGGGCCAGCAAGGACTTCGAGCTGTTCGGGCGGGCCTCGCGGGTGCGGGTGGGGCGGCAGACCATCAACTGGGGCGAGAGCCTGTTCGTGGCGGGCGGGGTCAATGCGACGGCGGCGATCGACTCGTACCGGCTGACCTATCCGGGGGTGCCGCTGAAGGAGGTGGTGCTGCCGGCCGAGATGATCAGCTGGGCGGTGTCGCCGGCCAAGGGCGTGAACGTGGAGACCTACTACCAGTTCCGCTGGAACGCGAACCGGCTGGTGCCGGTGGGGACGTTCTTCAGCACCAGCGACTACCTCGGCTTCGGCAAGGGGACGAACTGGTTCTCCTTCTACGACCCGCGCTACGCGGCGGTGCACGGGGGGGTGAAGGTGTTCGACCTGACGAGCCTGAATTTCGGCACCAACACGGGCATGACGGTGGGGCCGACCATCCAGAACCCGCTGCAGGCGCTGGCGGCGGCCGAGCAGAACAACTTCGTGTTCTGCGCGGTGGCGCAGATCGCCTCGGACGGCAGCTGCCCGATCAACTACGGGGCCCCGTACGTGCAGCCCGACCAGACCCCGCCGGTGGGCAAGGAGGGGGGCATTTCGGTGCATTACAAGCCGGAGGGAACGGCGATCGACTTTGGGCTGTACTACGAGCACTTCCACGAGAAGCAGCCTTATCTGAAATACGTGCCCAGCGGTGTCGGCGAGCTCGGGTACGGCCAGCAGCTGGTGTATCCGGCCAATCACTCGCTGTTCGGCGTCAGCATGAACGTGCTGGTGGGGCAGTGGGCGATCGGCAGCGAGCTGTCGTACCGGCCCAAAGATCCGATCCTGGTGGATCCGTTCTCCTGCGTGGATCTGAATCCGCTGTTTGCCGGGGGAGCGGACTGCCACGGCAACTGGGCGAGCTACCGGGACGCGCACAAGTTCCAGTGGAACACGACCTGGTGGCGGGCGGTCAACCCGAGCGATAACGACTGGTACGCCTGGCTGGTACGGCACGCCGGGGCGCAGGCGTCCAACATCCTGGGCGAGTTCGCGCTGATCGACTATCCGGGGGTGTCGCACCACTCGTACCAGGGGCTGGGGCTGCTCACCGACCTGAGCTACGACATCACGCAGCCGGCCGCCTCCGGCATCGACAAGAACGCGCTGCACTTCGGCACGTCCAAGTCGTTCGGGATCGTGCAGTACCTGGACATGACGTGGGACAGCACCCTGATCCCGGGCTGGCAGGTGATCCCGAACGTGACCTGGTCGCTGGGCGTGGCCGGCGATACGCCCAACGAGAACTACACGTGGTTCCAGGGCTTCCTGGCCACCACCTACGCCTTGACGCTGACCCAGAACCTGCAGCACTGGTCGGCCAGCGTGCTGTA